>CAUEJN010000047.1 GCA_959018045.1 uncultured Butyricicoccus sp.
TTTCCGCGAGTTATGCCCCAAAGATAGTTCTTTTTTGACCGCGGTTGTGGATGGTGGTATCCCAGAAGAAGGGGATACGCTGCGCGATCAGCTCATGCCGACCCTGCCGGAGGGTACTGAGGTTATCCGCGGTCAAATCGACTGCACTCTCGGCACTTATGTCGGTCCGCATCTGCTGGGTGCAGGTTTTCAGGTCATTCCGGACTGGAGATCTCTGTAACATGTTCGGGAAAAAGCGACTATTTTTTAACGGTTCTGTTACCTGATTTTTGCTGAGCTTGTGGTATAATGGAATACGTACAGCAACATAGATTAAATAGAAGGAGACACTGTATATGAAATGGAAAACAGGTGCGGCCTTGATGGTCGTGGTGCTGTTGATTGCCATGATCCCGGCAGCAGTCAGCGCACTGAAGACAGGCGGTCTGCCCTCGTTTGCACCAAAGCCGGACAGTCACCAGCTGGTATTGCAGATTGATAACAGCGCGGCACTGAAAGATGGCGAAGTTGTAAACCTGGACGACGGCAAGGGCAATACAATTACCCCGTATATTGATCAGAGCGGCAACATGCTGGTGCCGATTCGTCCGCTGGTAGAAGGTCTGGGCGGTTCGCTGGTCTTTGAGAATGAGACTTTCAAGATCACGATGGGCTCTAAGACCGTGGAACTCGGTCGGGATGCGTACAGCATTGAGGGCGTAGACGGCGAAAGCCATACGCTCCCAGTCAAACCCACCCGCAACGGCAACTCGTTCTACGTTCCCGGACGTGCGGTGACCGAAGCACTGGGCGGTCAGATTGCTTACTATCCTCCAGCTGAGGGCGGCTATGTCATCTGCGCAATCGGTGACGTAGCAGAGGGCGATATGGATGCACTCAAGGCAACGGCACAGGAAAAGCTGGGCTATTCGGTACAGCAGTACCTCAAGGATTGCCTCGCAGTTCGTGATGGTTCGAGCTCTGTCATGCTGAACGGCGATACCGTACAGCTTGAGAGCAATGACAAGGTCAAGAAGGAAGAAGACGGCCTGTACTTCCCGGCAGAGTCGCTGTCCGAGATTTCCAGCGGCAGCCTGAAGTATGCAGACGGTGCAGTTACCAAGGACGGCAGCCGTCTGGATCTGGCAGTCAAGACCATTGATGATACCCCGTACGTTAAGATGAGTGATCTTGCAAGCGCACTGGGCAAGAATTACTGCGAACCGGCTGACGGCATGGCAGTACTGACCGGCTATGTACTGGATGGCCACAAGATGCAGATGGATGCCATCGCGGCACAGGCTTCCGGCCTGCCCAGCCTGGGCGACATTCCTCAGGCGGATGCGTATATCGCGCTGACCTTTGACGATGGCCCGACCGGCGGTTCGAGCGGTCTGACGGTCAAGCTGCTGGACGCACTCAAGGAGCACAACGCGCATGCAACCTTCTTTATGTGCGGCCACCGCATCAAGGACTTCCACACCCACATGGAGCGTTACCTGGGCGAAGGCCATGAGGTTGGCAACCACACCATGAACCACCCGATGAAGACGCTCAAGGGTAAGAGCAGCTCGTTTGTACACGAGGAAGTAGACTCCCACACCGATCTGATCGAGTCTTACGTTGGACAGAAGCCCACGGCGATGCGTCCGGTCGGCGGTGCTTATGACGATAACGTCAAGGAGTGCATGAAGGAAAGCGGCCTGCCCATTATCAACTGGAGCCTGGATACGCTGGACTGGAAGAATCGTGATGCAGACATCATTTACCAGAAGATCGTAGACAACGCACAGGATGGCGATATCGTGCTGATGCACGACCTGCGTCAGTGCACCGTAGATGGTGTCAGCCGTGCGATGGATACCCTGGCAGATCGCGGTTTCGCATTCGTGACCGTCTCCGAGCTGGCGGCGATCAAGGGCGTAACGCTGGAGCCGGGTGAGGTTTACACCGACTTCCGCGATGAGACCGTTGCAAAGCTCAAGGGCGAAAGCAGCACTTCGGAAGAAGCATAAAACAGTCAAGACCACCCCTTTTAGGGGTGGTCTTGACTATCCGCCGATCTGAAAACCGGGGAAGTATTTTTTGACAAAGGGAACATCGTGAACGGTAAAGGTCATGCCATCCAGGTCGGACAGAATGCCGCTGTCGGTCTGGAAATTGAAGGTCAGCTTGTAGGAGTAGAGCAGCTGGCTGGTCTCTCCATAGGGCTTGTTTTTGGCATTGGTACCGTATTTTCCGTCACCCAGCAGCGGATGACCGATTGCCGCCATCTGCGCACGAATCTGATGGGTACGGCCGGTCAGCAGAGTGCATTCAACCAGCGATAAACCGCCGCGGCTGGCCAGTACCTTATAAATGGTCTGTGCCGTCTTTGCACCCGGTGTCGGACGGGTGAATACTTCGACCTGCCTTTTGGCCTCATCTCGGCGCAGGAAATGGGTGATCTTACCCGAACGTACCTTGGGCGAACCATGTACCACACAGAGATAACGCTTTTGCAGCTCGTGATTTTTGATCTTGTCATTCATAATGCGCAGCGCTTCGGCGTTCTTGGCCGCAATGACAATGCCGCCGGTGTTGCGGTCGATGCGGTTGCACAGTGCCGGAACAAAGGATGCCTCATCCTTGGGATTCCATTGACCGGACTGCGCCAGATGTGCCTGGATGTGCGCGATCAGGGTGTCGGTGTCGCCGCGCTCGTCGGCGTGCACCACCATACCCGGCTGCTTGTCCGCAAGCAGGATGTTGTCATCCTCATACAAAACATGCACCCGCGGCGCGGTGATTTTTTCATAAGCCGCCTGCTCACTGGGTCTTTCAAAAAACTCATCATTGATGTATAATTGTAAAAGATCACCCTCGCACAGCTTGTACGCGGGCTCGGTTCGCTTGCCGTTGACCTTGATGCGCTTGAGACGCACATACTTGTGCATCAAGCCGCCGGGCAGGGCGGGAACTGCTTTCTCCAGAAATTTGTTCAGCCGCTGACCGCTGTCGTTTTTTTGAATGTGAAATTCTCTCAAAAGAGCGCCTCCTGTCGTATGCCGTAGTCTCTCGTCGTATCAATAGTATAAGCGATTGCGCGGCAAAAGAAAATATGTTTTTTTGTGATATTGCGGTTGACAAACGGGAAATGATTATAGTATACTGTTATATGTACCATGTGAGGTAGACATGAAGATTGATTTGAGAAAACTGGCACATAGCGATACGCTTCCGTTCTCCGGCACCATTGACCTGTCTGGGGAAGAGCTTTATGGCGCCAAGCCATTTCAAAGCCCGGTCGTTTTTTCCGGCGAAGTCACCAGCCATCTGGACGTGCTCCGCTTGACCGGCGAAGTCAAGACAACGTATCATACCTGCTGCGCCAGATGCTTAAAGTCTCTGGAAATCCCGCTCTCGGCCGAAGTCGACGTGGTTCTCTCACGAGATCCGTCCGCTGAGGAAGAAGACGATGCATTTATCGTCGAGGGCACCGAGTTTGAGGTCGAGAATGTTCTCGTTCCCGCGCTCATTCTGCAGGTTGACATGATCTATCTGTGCAGGGAAGACTGCAAAGGACTTTGTCCCTCCTGCGGCTGTGATCTCAACGAGTCCGTGTGCTCTTGTGGGTCGAAGCAGGTCGATCCGCGTATGGCGGTATTGGCCAAGCTGCTTGAAGGCAATGAGGGCCGGCAGGACTGACAGGCCGTATTCCGGAAACGGAAACCACGGCGTGGACTGGTTTGCAAAAAACTTAGAACATAAAGTAGGAGGTGTTACCACATGGCAGTACCTAAGAGAAAGACGTCTAAAGCAAGACGTGATAAGAGACGTAACTCCCACTGGAAGCTTTCGCTCCCGGGCATGACCAAGTGCCCGAAGTGCGGTGAGTTCAAGCTCTCCCACAGAATGTGCAAGGCTTGCGGCTACTACAATGGCCGTGAGGTCGTTAAGACCGAAGCGTAAGCAAAAAAAGAGAAAAGTAGGGAAAGCGCAATGCTTTCTCTATTTTTTTGCCAAGAGAGCCGGAACGGCACCGGCCTGACCAATCAAAAGGGAGGAGAAGCAAATGGCTTCCAAGATCGTATCGGTCGACGCGGGTTCCCCGGCGGAGCGCGCAGGTATCCGCGCAGGCGAGACCCTGCTGATGATCGACGGCGCAGCAGTACGCGACGTGCTGGACTATAAATTTTACGGCTATGATGCCCGCCTCACGCTCGAGCTGCTGGATGAGAACGGCCAGACGCACACGGTGTCCGTTCGAAAGCAGGAGGGTGAGCCGCTCGGACTCAACTTCGAGCATTACCTGATGGATAAGATGAAGCGCTGCTCGAATAAGTGCGTTTTCTGCTTCATCGACCAGCTGCCCAAGGGCATGCGCGAGACGCTGTACGTCAAGGATGACGACGCACGTATGTCTTTCCTCCTGGGCAACTATATCTCTATGACCAATCTGTCCGAGGCCGATGTAGACCGCATCCTGCGCATGCACATTTCGCCGGTCAATATCTCGGTACAGACCACAAATCCTGAACTGCGCGTCAAGATGCTGCAAAATCCCAAGGCAGGCGAGGCACTGAAATTGCTGCCTCGGTTTGCCGAGGGCGGCATCACCATGAATTGCCAGCTGGTCATCTGCGAGGGCTTAAACGACGGCGACGAGCTGCGCCGCTCGCTTGCTGACCTGGAAGCGCTCTATCCGGCGGTCAATTCCATTTCGGTCGTTCCCTTCGGCATGACCGACCACCGCGACGGCCTGTATCCGCTGAGGCCCATGACCTATGAGGGTGCCTGCGAGATGCTGGATATCGTAGAATCGTTTGCGGCAAAGTGCCTGGAAAAGCACGGCACCCGTCTGGTCTGGTGCGGTGACGAGGTTTACCTCAAGGCTGGCCGTCCGCTGCCCGATGCCGATTATTATGAGGACTTTACCCAGTTTGAGAACGGTATCGGCATGCTGTCGCTGTTCTCGGAGGAGTTCCGACTGGCGCTGTCCGACTACGAAGGTCAGAGTGCGCGTCCGTGCTGTATCGCGACCGGTATGGCAGCTGCACCGACCATGACCACACTCATTGACGAGGCGCGCCGGGTATGCGATAATTTAACTGTACCTGTATACGCGATCCAGAACGATTTCTTTGGCCATGGTGTCACGGTGGCCGGACTGATTACCGGTCAGGATCTGGTCACACAGCTCAAGGGTAAGGAGCTGGGCGAGCGGGTGCTGATCTCGGCCAATATGCTGCGCGACGGCGGCGACGTGTTCCTGGATGACATGACGCTTGCGCAGGCATCTGAGGCACTCGGCGTACCGGTACAGACCGTTGAGATCGACGGCGGTGCACTGGTCGATCAAATTTTTGCACAATAACCCCCTATTGCGATAAAGGAGGCGAAACGCCATGTCCAAACCAACTGTTGCGATCGTCGGCCGTCCGAACGTGGGCAAGTCCCAGCTGTTCAACCGACTGGCCGGCAAGCGCCTGTCCATTGTTGAGGACACCCCGGGTGTCACTCGTGACCGTCTGTATGCGGAATGTGAGTGGCGCGGCCGCGTGTTCTCGATCATCGACACCGGCGGTATCGAGCCGTCCAACGATAACGAGATCCTGAAGTTCATGCGCTTTCAGGCAGAGACCGCGATTCATCACGCGGATGTCATTATTTTCATCACCGACCTGCGCACAGGCGTGACCGCTTCGGACATGGATGTTGCAGCCATGCTCCAGCGCAGCGGCAAGCCGGTTGTGCTGGCGGTCAATAAGTGCGACAAGCCCGGCCAGCCCGAGCCCGAGTTCTACGAGTTCTATAACCTCGGTCTGGGTGAGCCCTTCGGCATTTCCGCACTGCACGGCTACGGCACGGGCGACCTGCTCGACGAAGCATTCCAGTATTTTCCGCCCGAGGAAGAGGACGACGAGGAGGAGGGACGCATTCGCGTTGCACTCATCGGTAAGCCGAACGTCGGCAAATCCAGCTTGCTCAACCGTGTGCTCGGTGAGGAGCGCGTCATTGTATCCAATGTCGCCGGTACCACCCGCGACAGCGTAGACGCTAAGCTGGACAACCAGTACGGTAAATTTACCTTTATTGATACCGCAGGTATCCGCCGTAAGTCCAAGGTCGAGGAAAAGATCGAGAAATTCTCGGTCATGCGCTCGCTCATGGCGGTCGAGCGTGCTGACGTGTGCGTCATTATGATCGACGCTACCGAGGGCGTAACCGAGCAGGACACCAAGGTTGCAGGTGAGGCGCATAACGCCGGTAAGGCCTGTATCATCGTGGTCAATAAGTGGGATCTGGTCGAGAAGGATGGCGGCACGATGAAGGAGTACACCCTGCGCGTGCGCGAGGGTCTGGCTTATATGCCTTACGCACCGGTGCTGTTCATCTCTGCCAAGACCGGTCAGCGTGTTGATAAGATCTACGAGACCATCTGCCATGTTTACGAGCAGAACCATAAGCGTGTCCCGACCGGACAGCTCAACTCCATTTTGGCTGAGGCGACCGCGCGCGTGCAGCCGCCCACCGATAAGGGCCGCCGCCTGAAGATTTACTACATGACCCAGGCCGGTGTATGCCCGCCGACTTTTGTGTGCTTCTGCAATGATGCACGTCTGTTCCATTTCTCGTATCAGCGCTATCTGGAAAACCAGATCCGTGAGGTATTTGATCTGACCGGTACGCCGGTGCGTATGATTGTACGCCAGCGCGGCGATAAGGAATAAAAGTGGGGGAATGTGGTTATGATCCAATCACTGACACAGACACTGGGCACAGCAGGCTGCGCCATCGTCACCATGATTTGTGCCTATCTGCTGGGCTCGCTGAGTTTTGCGATCATTGTCTGTAAACTGACGCTCGGACGGGATATCCGCGACTACGGCAGCGGCAATGCCGGTCTGACCAACGCCTATCGCACGATGGGCGGCGCAAAGACCGGACTGGTTCTGTTGGGCGATCTGGCCAAGGCTGCGGCAGCACTGTCCATCGGCGGTGCGCTGCTCGGCCCGGGCGGTAAGCTGCTCGCGGGTGCGTTTGTCATTCTGGGACACGTCTATCCGCTCTATTTTGGATTCCGCGGCGGCAAGGGCGTACTGGTTGGCGCAATGACATTGCTGCTGTTTGACTGGCGTATTTTTCTCGTTGCACTCGGCCTGTTTATCATCGCGGTCGCGCTGACGCGCTGGGTGTCGCTCGGCTCCATTCTGGGCGCCATCAGCTTCCCGTTCACCATGTACTATTTCTACCGCAGTCCGCTGTATACTGTGGTTGCAGTCATTCTGTCGGGCGCGGTCATCTATCTGCACCGCTCCAATATCAAGCGTATTTTAGCGGGTAAGGAAAACAAATTCACGCTGCACGGCAAGCCGCAGATTACGGGCGATGACCGAAAAGGAGAGAACGGCAAATGAAGATCACGGTTTATGGCGCAGGCAGCTGGGGCATTGCATTGTCGCTGGTGCTGGCGCATAACGGTCATCAGGTGACCACCTGGACGCATCGCGAGGAGCAGTGCAGACAGCTCCGGGAAACCCGTATGAATGCCAAGCTGCTGCCTGGCGTGCACATTCCCGAGCAGATCGCGCTGACAAGCGAGATCGATTGTGCACGCGAGGCTGAGCTGGTCGTGCTGGCAGTCCCCAGCTTTGCAGTCGCAGAGACCGCAGAGAAGGCCGCAGCCATCGTGCCCGCAGGCGTTCCGATTGTCAATGTCGGCAAGGGACTGGATGCAGCGCATGATTACTGCCGTTTCTCCGAGACCATCGACCGCGCATTTGGCGGACGCAATCCGGTGGTTGCCCTGACCGGCCCCACTCATGCAGAGGAAGTCGCACGCGGGATTCCGACGGCCATTCTTGCGGCATCGGCTAGCCGTTCGGCAGCCGAACTGTGTCAGGATGTGTTTATGAATGAGGTGTTCCGTGTGTATACCTCGTCTGACATCATTGGCGCCGAGATTGGCGGTGCGTTTAAGAACGTCATTGCGCTGGCGGCTGGTATTGCCGACGGTCTGGGACTGGGAGATAACTCCAAGGCCGGACTGATGACCCGTGGATTAACCGAGATTGCACGTCTGGGCGTGACGCTGGGTGCCAGGCAGGAGACCTTTGCCGGTCTGTCTGGTATGGGTGACCTGATCGTTACCTGTACGTCCATGCATTCGCGCAACCGCCGTGCCGGTATCCTGATCGGTAAGGGCAAGAGTGTCCAGCAGGCCATGGAGGAGATCGGCGCGGTTGTCGAGGGTTATTACGCGACCGAGGCCGGACATCACATGGCGCAGACGGCGGGTGTGTCCATGCCCATTACCAGTGAACTGTATCACGTGCTCTACGAGGGCGGCGATGTGCACCGCGGCATTGCGGCGCTCATGGGACGCTCCAAGAAGTACGAGCACGAGAGCGAAACCACCTGGCTGACCAGATATATCCCCCTGTTTTTCTGAAGACACAAACAGCTCCTTC
>CAUEJN010000048.1 GCA_959018045.1 uncultured Butyricicoccus sp.
GGTCTTTCTTTTTTGTTTGTTTTAATTGAAACCCGGGGCGGACACCGGGTTTCAAAGGGGGATTCCGCTGTCTGCGGACAGCGGCCAGCCTGCGCGGCTGGATCGCGCCGGGTCGCAGACCCGGACCCGCTTGTCGCCTGCGGGCGGGATGGGTGCGTCCGTTAACGTGTGATCTGTTTAATCCATTTCCTCGACCGGACGCGCAGGAAAATAACCGGGCACTTACCAAGCTGCTCCATCTTCAAGCAGAAGAACACGACCACAGGCGAAAAGTGGAACACAAACGCGGACAATGCTGCGCACGGCAGACAAATGAGCCACACGAAAACGATATTATTCCACATTGCAAATTTCGTATCACCGCCCGCGCGGAGGATACCGCAATCGGCGGCCATTTGATAACAGGTACCGACCGAAGTGATGGCAAGCACGGTGATAAACTGGCGGGTAAGTTCGGCAGCCTCGGGTGAGAGCGTGTTATAAATCTGCAAGACCGGCCCGCGTGACAGCAGGATAATGAGTCCGGTGAACACGCCGATGATGCAGAACATGATCTGGAAGGTGAAGGCGGTCTGGTCGATGCGCTCCTTGTGTCCCTCGCCCAATGTGCGGCCAGTCATGATTGCCGCTGCGCTGGCTGCGCCGTATCCCACGACCGACAAGATCTGGAACACCAGAACCGAGATGGAGTTTGCCGGGACGACCATTGCCGCATTCTCCATATTGCCCAAGATAGCCGTCTGGATGATGGAGGATGCGCCCCACATGGTCTGTGTGACCAGCATGGGCAGCGAGACATGGATATAGTCTTTAATATAGCTGGTATCGATAAAGAGCAGTTTACGCCAATTGAGGTGCAGGGTATGTTCGCGGAACTTGAGGAACCAAATGACAATCAGCAGCTCAACCGTGCGCGAAACCAAGGTAGCAATCGCTGCACCGCGCACGCCCAGTGCCGGTGCGCCGAAATGGCCGTAAATCAGGACATAGTTGAGGCAGATATTGATACACAGGGTCGACGCCGAAATAATGTAGCCGATCTTGACGATACCGATGCTGCGCAGCGAGGCGGTCAGCATATTGGTCAGGGCGAAAATCACGTAGGTAAAGCAGATGATCTGCAAATACTGCACGGCCTGCTCCATAATCACCGGGTCATTTGTCATCAGGCGAATGATCTGGGTTGGAAACAGCACCGCCAGCACAAACAGTACTGCCGCGATGCTCACACCGAAGCGCAGTCCCGCGCCGATGATATCCGGGATGGGCTTTAAGTCCTTCTTGCCCCAGTACCGTGCGCCCAGCACGACAACGCCCTCGCCGACGCCCTGCACCAGCATCTGCAAAAAGAATTGCAGCTGGTTGCACAGCGATGCACCCGACAGTGCGTCCTGTGAAAATCGACCGAGCATGATGTTATCGGCCAGATTCACCGAATAGGTCAGCAGGTTTTGCAGCGCCAGCGACAGCGTCAAAATGACGAATGTCCTATAAAATGCCTTATCGTGCAGCATGCGGCTCATGGTTCGATATCCTCTCTTTTGCGTCTTTCTCACAATCCACTGAGAACAGCATACCACATCTCTTTCGGTGCGCAATAAAAAAAAGCCGCAATTTATTTATATTTTATGCTATAATGTACCCATCCAGCCCGCCCGTCTGTGCGCGAGCCCGCGAAAGGAGCATTCCTCATGAGCGCCGTTCTCAAATCCTGCCGAACCAACACCGAGCGCGGTGTTTTGCCCGAATCCCGGCAATATTACAACACGCCTTCGGCCATCGCGCGGCAATTATTCTACTATCCCACCGAAATCGGACGGTACACGCTGGATACGCGATATCATTTCCTCGACACCTCGCCGGGTGCCGAGCGCGAAAGTCACAAAAATTTTATGCTGATCTACATCGACTCGGGCGGCATGGAAATCTTCAACGACGGCCGCCGTGCGCTGGCTGCCCCCGGTCAGATTGCGCTCATCAACTGCCGCAAGCCGCACCACTACCGTGCGCTGCGCGACACGCGCATGATCTTTCTGCACTTCGACGGTTCCAACACGGCCGCCTTTTTCGATCAGATCATGTCGGTGCACAGCGGTAAGTGGGTGCTGTCCGTGCCCGCAGGCAGCCACATCCGCGCCGATCTGCTGCACATCTTTGACGCGCAGGCGCGTGCTGCCGACTTCCAGCCGCACACCCCGAGCGAGTCCGAATTGTCCCAGACCATCTGCCGCATTCTGTGTGAACTGCTCGTCCCGCCGCGCGACGCGTCGCTGACCCCCGACCAGGATCTCATCGCCCAGGCCATCCGCTATATTCTCGACCATCTCTTTGAGCCGCTGTCGGTCGAGGATGTTGCATCCGCGGTCAGTCTGAGCGCATCGCACTTCTCCCGTCTGTTCAAGGCGCGCACCGGCTACTCGCCGCACGAGTATATCGTCCTGCGCCGCATCGACGAGGCCAAATCCCTGCTGCACACCACCTCGCTCTCGGTCAAGCAGATCGCCTTCCGCGTCGGCTATCACAGTGAGGTCAACTTCATTTCCTCATTCACCGCAAAGACCGGCATATCCCCGGCGGTCTTTCGCCGGATGCCAATTTGACCCGTCTTATCCCCTGCAAGCCCATCGAATGATACCATTTTGTCGGTTTACGCACTCCGGGCACTGTGCTATAATGGTACGTTGTACGGAAACAACCACTTAAACCCCACCCGAAGGGAGGAATCTTAGTTTGACTGAAACTTTTACCGGTGTGAGCGGTGCCTTACAGGCCGGCATGGACAGTCTGTACAGCCTGTCCCAGCAGTTTCCCGAGATCAGTGCATGGTACACGACGGTCATCCGTTTTGTGCTTCCCGTGCTCGGTCTGCTCATCCTGCTGACCGCCATCCGCTCGCTTTTATCGGTCAAGCACACCGCTGAGGTCTGGGCTTACCTGAACTTCGGCGAACAGCGCATCCCGCTGACCCACTGGGAGAACATCATCGGCCGCCAGAAGACCGCCGACGTGGTCATCGACGATCCGGCCGTTTCCCGCACCCATGCCGCCCTCATCCGGCAGCCCGACGACACCTGGAACCTATATGATTTGGGTTCGACCTCGGGCACCTATGTGCGCGGCCGCACCGCGCCCGCCGAGGAGCCGCTGCCGGTCGAATTCGGCGACGAAATCTCCTTTGCCGACATTCCGGCATGGCTGGAACCGGTATCGCCCGAGGAAAAGCAGGCGCGGCGCAAGCGTCGTGCCGGTCTGGACAAGCCGGTCTCGCCCTGGGGACTGCTCATTCTGATGAGTTTTTTCCAGATTCTGACCTGCATCCAGCTCATCATCTCGACCGGCGAAAAGGCCGATCCGGCGCTGCCGCTCATCTTCCTCGGCATGACCGCCGTCATGTGGATCTACTGTCTGACCCTGCGTGCCTTCCGGCGGGTGGGCTTCGAGATGGAAATGATCGCCTTTTTCCTGTGTACCATCAGCCTTGCGGTCACGGCATCCTTTGCCCCGGCCTCGGTGCCCAAGCAGTTCTTTGCCATCCTGCTCGGCATGGTCGGCTTCCTTGTGCTCGGCTGGTTCCTGCGTGACCTCAGCCGTGCAAACGCGCTGCGCAAGTTCATGGCCGTGCTGGCTGTGCTCCTGCTCGCTGCGACTCTGGTTCTGGGTTCGTCGAGCGGCGGTGCGAAAAACTGGATTAAGATTGGCGGCATGTCGCTCCAGCCGTCCGAGATCGCCAAGGTCTGCTACATCTTTGCCGGTTCGGCAACCCTTGACCGTCTGTTCCGCAAGAAAAACCTCGGTCTGTTCATGGCGCTCACCCTCATCTGTCTGGGCTGTCTGGCGCTGATGAACGACTTCGGTGCAGCGGCCATCTTCTTCGTGACCTTCATCGTCATCGCCTTCCTGCGCTCGGGTGACTGGGCGACCCTCGCCCTCATCTGCGGCGGCTGCGGCGCGGGCGGTCTGGTACTGTTATCGGTCAAGCCGCACGTGCTCAAGCGCTTTGCAAGCTGGGGTCACATCTGGGAGGACGTTTACGGCGCCGGCTTCCAGCAGACCCACTCGCTGACCGCTGCCGCATCGGGCGGTCTGGTCGGCGTCGGTGCGGGCAACGGCTGGCTGGGTGTCACCGCCGCCGACACCGATATGGTATTCTGTAAGGTCTGCGAGGAATGGGGTCTGATCATCGCGGTACTGGCTGTGCTGTGTATTGTCACGCTGGCTGTCTTTGCCGTGCGCGCCTGCCGCGCCGGACGCTCCAGCTTCTACACCATCGCCGCATGCGCTGCGACCTCGCTCATGGTCTTCCAGACCTGTTTGAACGTCTTCGGCGCGGTCGACATTCTACCTCTGACCGGTGTCACCTTCCCCTTCCTGTCCAACGGCGGTACCTCCATGTTGGCTTCCTGGGGCATGCTGGCCTTTTTGAAGGCATCCGACACCAGACAGAACGCAAGCTTTGCCATCCGCCTGCCCTCGCGGCGTGAACTGAGACACGAACAGGAGGAATTTGACGAATATGCGGAAGATTGAGAAACGCGCGGTTTTGTGCCTGATCATCGCGCTGGCACTGATTGCCGGTCTGGGTCTGTTCTGCTTCCGGTTCGTGAAGAATGCCTCCGACTGGGCAGCCTACCCCTACAACCGGCACATGTACTCGAACAGCGGTCAGCTGTTAAGCGGCACCATCTTAGACCGTGACGGCGATGTCCTGACCGAGGTCAAGGACGGCGAGCGCGTCTACTACCCCGATGCCACCGTGCGCCGCGCGACCGTACACGCAGTCGGCGACGGCTCGGGCTACATCGGCACAGGTGCTCTGACCGCCTTTGCCGACCGTCTGTCCGGCTACAACCTGATTACCGGCGGCTATTCTCCGCTGGGCTCGGGACGCAACCTGACCCTCACGCTGGACGCTTACCTGAACGTCACGGCGTACAACGCCATGGACGGACGACAGGGCACGGTCGGTGTGTACAACTACAAGACCGGCGACATCCTGTGCATGGTCTCCACCCCGTCCTTTGACCCGGAAAACCCGCCCGATGCGTCGAGCGCGGAAGACGGCATCTACTTGAACCGCCTCCTGTCCTCGGCACAGGTGCCGGGCTCCATCTTCAAGACGGTTACCCTGACCGCCGCGCTGGAAAACCTGCCCGACCTCAAGGACCGCACCTTCACCTGCACCGGTGAGACCACGGTCGGCGGCACGGTCATCACCTGCCCCAAGCCGCACGGCAAAATGGACATTGAATCAGCCTTTGCAAACTCGTGTAACGGTGTCTTTGGCGTACTCGCCGCAGAACTCGGCGGCGACACCATGACCAAGTACGTCGAGCAGGCCGGTCTGACCCGCCGCATGTCGGTCGACGGCATTATGACCGCAGCCGGTCACTACGACGTGTCCGAGGCTGACAAGGGACAGATTGGCTGGTCGGGTGTTGGTCAGTACACCGACACGGTCAACCCCTGCAACATGATGGCCTACATGGGTGCCATCGCAAACGGCGGCACGGCTGCTGTTCCGCGTCTGATTCTGGACATCACCACCCCGAGCGGTATCCCGACATCCTGGCAGCGCACCGAAGAGACCGATACGCTGGTACAAGGGGGCACGGCGGCTCAGGTCAAGGAAATGATGAAAAACAACGTCGTTCAGACCTACGGCACCGATCGCTTCCGCGGTCTGGACATCGGCGCGAAGAGCGGTACGGCTGAGGTCGGCGGCGACAAGCGCCCCAACGCATGGTTTGCCGGTTTCCTCGACGATCCCGAACACCCCTACGCCTTCATCGTTCTGGTTGAGAACGGCGGCGGCGGTGCGTCGGTCGCGGGCGAAATCGCAGCAACCGTCCTGCAGGCCTGCGTCGACAAGTTCTAAATCCCCATGCCCGAGGCACACACGCCCCGGGCATGTTTTCTGCTCCATTGTTTCCCTTAACTAATTTTTCCACTCTGTTTACAAATACACCCTTTATTTTTTGCCGCAATCGCGGTATGATAGGTGCAGATGAATTTTTTAACCGCTTGGAAAGGGGTCTTTTTTATGACCAAGATTGATATTATTTCCGGTTTCCTGGGCGCGGGCAAGACGACCCTGATCGGCCGCCTGCTGTCCGAACCGCTCAAGGGTGAACAGGTCGTGCTGATCGAGAACGAGTTTGGCGAGATCGGCATTGACGGCGGCTTCCTCAAGGATGCCGGTGTCCAGATCACCGAAATGAACTCGGGCTGCATCTGCTGCACGCTGGTCGGTGACTTTGGCAAGGCACTGCAGGAAGTCATCGAGACCTACCACCCGGCACGCATCCTGATCGAGCCCTCGGGCGTCGGCAAGCTGTCCGACGTCATCGCTGCCGTGCAGCGCGTCGCAGAGCACGAGCCGGTCGTCCTCAACAGCTTTGTCACGGTTGTCGATGCCCAGAAGGCCAAGATGTACGCCAAGAACTTCGGCGAATTCTTCCTCAATCAGATCGAGCACGCGGGCGCAATCCTGCTCTCCCGTACCCAGTTCGTCAAGGAAGACCGTCTGGAGCAGGTCGTTTCCCTGCTGCGCGAGCACAACAAGGATGCTCGTATCGTAACGACTCCCTGGGATCAGCTGACCGGTGCGCAGCTGCTGTCGGTCATGGAGGACAGCCACTCGCTGTCGGCTGAGGTACTGGCTGAGATCGTGCATGCAGCTGAGGAGCATGAGCACCACCATCATCACGATCACGAACATGAACATCACCATGAACACGGTGAGGAGTGCGGCTGCCACGACCATGAGCACGAGCATCATCACCATGAGCATGACCACGAGCACCACCATGAGCACGGCGAGGACTGCGGCTGCCATGACCACGAGCACGAACATGAGCATGAACACCACCACGAGCACGGCGAAGGCTGCACCTGCGGCTGCCATGACCACGATCATCATGGCCATCACCATGCCGACGAGGTCTTCCAGAGCTGGGGTCGTGAGACCACGCACAAGTACACCGAGGAGCAGATCGCGTCCATCCTGAACGCACTCGGTGATATCTCGCTGGGCACCATCCTGCGTGCCAAGGGCATCGTTGCTGCAACCGAGGGCGAGTGGATTCACTTCGACTTCGTACCCGGTCAGCCCGAAGTCCGCCGCGGCCCGGCTGACTACACCGGCCGTCTGTGCGTCATCGGCGCAGAGCTGGACGAAGACCGCATCGCTGAGCTGTTTGGGGTGTAAACCATGAAGGAAATTCCTGTTTATCTGTTTACCGGCTTTCTGGAGAGCGGTAAGACCATGTTCATCCAAGACATCCTCCGTGACCCCAACTTCACCGAGGACGAGCGCTCGCTGCTGATCGTGTGCGAGGAGGGTATCGAGGAATACGATCCCCAGCTGCTGCACGACGCACGCACCGAGATGGTCATGGTCGAGGATGCGTCCGAGCTGACGCTGCGCTTCTTCCGCGATCTGGGCAAGAAGTTTAACCCCGACCGCGTCCTGATTGAGCTGAACGGCATGTGGGAAATCGGGGACTTCCTCGAGGGCAAGCTGCCGCCCGAGTGGCCGCTCTACCAGATCGTCACCACGGTCAACGCCCAGACCTTCGAGCTGTACTCCAACAACATCGGCCCGCGTATGTTTGAGCAGATTTCCATGGCCGATCTGATCGTCTTTAACCGCTGCACCGACGAGCTCAAGCAGATGCTCTACAAGAAGAACATCCGCGCCATGAATCCCCGTGCCACCATCTTCCTCGACGATGTGAACGGCGGTTCGGAGGACTACCGCGATAATATGCCCCGTCCCTTCGATCTGGACGCGCCTGTCATCGATATCTCGGACGAGAATTTTGGTCTGTGGTACGTCGATGCGACCGGTGACCCGGAACCCTATATCGGCAAGACGGTCAAGTTTAAGGGCATGGTGTACAAGACCAAGAAGATGGAGCAGGAGCACGTCTTTGTGCCCGGACGCTTTGCCATGGTCTGCTGCGCGGATGACGTGCAGTTTGTCGGCTTCCTGTGTAAGGATGCCGATACGACCGGTATCGCGCATAAGAGCTGGGGGACCGTCACGGCAGAGGTACGTGTGGAGTATGTTCCCCAGTATCGCGGCGAGGGCCCGGTGCTGTATTGTAAGAGGATCGAAAAGGCCGAAGCACCGAAGGAAGAACTCGTATATTTCAATTAAGCACCGCACCAATCAATCGGGGTCCAGGGGACGAGTTCCCTGGCGTGATCCAGCCGCGCAGGCTGGCCGGACTCCGCAGAGTCCGGAACTCCCCTTTTGAAACCCGGTGTCCGACCCGGGTTTCAATCTAAACAAACAAAAAAAGAAAGACCGTCCTGTCGGACGGTCTTTCTCATGAGCGCACTTTGTGCGCGGAGTATTGCGCATCCTGCGGGATGC
>CAUEJN010000049.1 GCA_959018045.1 uncultured Butyricicoccus sp.
GGGGGGTCAAATCGCTATCCTCCCGAAAGCTGCATAATTTAGACACGAACCCCTCGGATTGCAATTCCCGCATCATCGCTGCAATCTCATCCATCTTTCCCGCTGCCGCATCCACCTGATTGAGCAGCACGGTCAAATGCGCACACGGCAGTCCACATGCCTGCACCGCATCGCGTACACAGTCTGCAATGATTGCGCCATCCACCAAACAACTTGGATTCTGCGCCCAATCTTCCCGCAGATGATACCGGTGTACAACCTCGCTGATCGGCTTGCCCCACGCCGACAGACCCGCAACGATAAAACAGTGCGCCGTCCCCGGCAGAATTACCGGCTCGGTGTCCGCATGCAGCTTGAGCGGTAAACATTTGGCACCGTCGGCCTCGTAGAAAATCCAGTCCGCACTTTGACTTGCAGCTTGCAAAATCTCTTCTGACAACCCCGTCAGTTTCCCATTTTTGGACGGAATCCCGGCACAGACGACACCTGGATACGCAAGTGCCTGCATGATTTCTTCTGCGGTCGGTGCGATACATAACCGATCACACACTGGTGGGGAAAAGGGGAAAATATGGGTGGTCGTGGTCAGCAGAACCCGGTCTGCGCGGTGCAGGCCGGCCAGCTTGGAGAGGGTGGTGGTCTTACCGCCCGCGCCGATGACGGCGATACGCTTTGCGGAATCCATAGGGATGGCCTCCTTTGAATGGTTGACAAATATAGGACAAACTTCGTATACTGGAACTATGCGAAGGGAGGGAATGCAGATGCCCAGCGTCTCCAAAACCGGAAAACCAACCCGATCAAAGACCGGAACGACTGCGAAAAAACGGGTATCCAAAGCCCAAAAAAAGCAAATCATGCAGCGTAGACGCATGATACTGGCCGGTGCGGCGGCAGCACTGGTCTTGCTGTGGTTTGCGCGCATGGCGTGGTACCCCATCACAGGCGGTCAGCTGCGCGACTTTGGCTGGCAGGGGGATACCTCGTTCGGGGAGGTCTGGCAGCTCAATCATCTGCTGCGCAAGTATAAGATCACATCCCGCCCGAGCCTCACGATGTTTTTTGCTACGGCGGCGAGCGAGAGCGGGAAAGGCCGCCTGACGCTGGAAGAGGGCGGTGAGGACTACTACGCTGCCCATGGATACAGCACCAATGATCGCGGCGCAGGCTATTTGCAGCTGACCCACCGCGCTGAGCAGCTGGCCTTTTTGCAGGGGATGGGGGACGATTTCGACGGCGCAGACACCGCATCCTACATCGCTGAACATTACCCGTGGGAGTCGGCGTGCTGGGAGTGGAGCGTGGGCAAGACGGCACCCGATCCCAACCCCAATACATACGCCAAGAGGCGCGGAAACACGGTCGAAGTCTTTTTGGCGACCCAGTACGCGATCAACGGCTGGACGATCTCGGACGATGCACTGGGGAAAATCGTCCAGGGCGCAGACTACACGGTCAGCGCGGACGGAACATCCATCACAGTCGGAGGCGAGACTGCACCCGCACCAAAAAACTGGCCTGATCGTTTGGCCTATTACCAGCAGGCGCTGGAAATCTGGGGTTAAGAATCAAAAATAAGGGAGACAAACATTCATGCAATCAAAATCCAAACAGACGGCATTTCTGACGCATCCGGTTGTGGTCGGACTGCTGGCCATGCTGTGCTGTATGCTGTGGGGAAGCGCGTTCCCGTGCGTCAAGATCGGCTATCGCCTCTTTGGCATCGCGGGAGACCACACGCCCAGCCTGCTGCTGTTCGCCGGACTGCGCTTTACACTGGCCGGACTGCTCGCGCTGTGCATCGGCAGTATCGGTGCGCGCCACTGGCTCATACCAAAACCTACATCCTGGCCAATGATCTTAAAACTCGGCCTCGTGCAGGCCGTCACACAGTACATCTTCTTTTATATCGGTGTCGCGCATGCCTCAGGCGTCAAATCGTCGATCATTGTCTCGGCGAACGTCTTTTTCTCCATCCTGATTTCGGCCATCGTTCTGCGTCAGGAGCGTATGACCGCCGCCAAGCTGCTCGGCTGTATCGCAGGCTTTGCCGGTGTCGTGCTCATCAACACGCGCGGCGGTGCACTGGACTTTTCCATGCAGTGGAACGGAGAGGGCTTCGTCCTGATCTCCTCGCTGGCCTACGCGATCTCGTCGGTCATGGTCAAGCAGTACGCCAAGCGGGAATCTCCGGTCACGCTGAGCGGTTATCAGTTCGTGTGGGGCGGTCTGGTGCTGATTGCCGTCGGTCTCATCGGCGGCGGACGCATCTGTCCGACCTCGCCCGCAGCCTTCCTGCTGCTCGGCTATCTCGGTATGCTGTCTGCGGTGGCGTACTCGCTGTGGGCGGTGCTGCTCCAGCACAACCCGGTCAGCCGGGTATCGATCTATGGCTTTATGAACCCGGTCTGCGGCGTGTTCCTGTCTGCCTTGCTGCTTGGTGAGCAGGGCGTATTCGGCCCTGCCGCCGGAATCGCACTCGTTCTGGTCTGCGTCGGCATCTTCTTGGTCAACCGCAGCGTCTCACAAACCGAATCCTAACAGAAAGACCGCCTTTTAGAGCAAAGGCGGTCTTGTTTTTATGTTTCAGGGAGCATCCAGCCATCGTCCTCATCCCAGTCGAGCGCAGTGTCGCCCTGCGAGACGAACCAATCGGCATCCTCCAGAATCCGGCGGATATCGGTCAGACAGCACATCCAGTAGTCGCGTGACTCGGCATCCTCTGCGGGCAGGCAGACCGTGCCGGAGAAGATGACTTCGGAAGCGTTGGGGTCGCTGGGGTTCACCGTGAATGCGTCAGCCGCTTCGCGGTACTCGAAATCGGACTGGTACCGTGCGATCACAATATCGATGGCCGCGGCCTCGTCTGCGGACAGGGGCTCATCGCGCAGGGCACGGTAGGACAGTACTATGGACATGGGTTTTGGTGACTCCTTTCATAGATCAAAGAAAAAATAGAGCCGACGCGCCAAAATCAGCGGCACGACGGGAGCGGAACAATATCCGCATATCAACTCATATTATACAGAGCCTGTGGGAAAATGTCAAAGAGGGAAATGTAAAAAATCAGTTTTCAGACAAAAAATCCAGAATATTTTTGCCGCTCTCGGTCTTTTTCAGATAAAATTCGGTGTAACCGCAGTTTGCACAGCTGATGGTGATAAACTCTCCGTTTGGAATGTCGAAAAGTGCAGCCATCGACCCTTTTGCACCGTAAAACGTGTGATGTGTGAACTTTTTGCAGCCGCACTTGCAGCAGGTATAGGTCATCTTTTGCATAAAACCGTTTCCTTTCCTGTGGTTAGGTTTCCTGCCAGCGCGTGTAATCGGTGTCCGACCAGGACGGCTGGCGCTCGTAAAACAGCAGAAAAACACGTTTGTGATAGGAAAATCCCACGGTTTCCCATCCCTCAAGCTCGGCCTGCATCACATACGATGTCCCGTCCTGCTCGATGATCTTTTGCTCGGGCAGAAAGTGCGTCAAGAGCAGCAAAAAAGCCGATGCCGCGAGGATGGCCAGGCACATGACTGCGGACAGCACAATAAAGAGCGCTTTGCGTATCACGGTCGTACCACCAATCAGCTTGTGCAGGCTATGCAGCATCCCGTTTCCGAACAGCAGCAGCCAGATAAATACGGCAAATAATAGAATCGCTAGTACAGGGGTTCGTACGTCGAGTCCGATTGCGTAAAGTCCTGCATAAACAGCGATGGCCAGAATGCCGATTGCGCAGATCCACCCGAAACGCCGTTCGGTGTGCTGGATGATATCGTGCATATTACACCTTCTTTGCGATGTTTTCTCTATTCTACCATACCGATGTGCCTTTGACAAGCAGTGCGTGCGCGGCGTATACTGAACATAAAGTACAATGGGAGGTCGGCATGATGCAGACAAGAATCGAGATCGTTCAGGGAGATATCACCAAAATCCAGGCCGACGCGATTGTCAACGCGGCCAACACAAGCCTTTTGGGCGGCGGTGGTGTGGATGGTGCCATCCATCGCGCAGCGGGCCCGGAGCTTTTAGCAGAGTGCCGCACGCTGGGCGGATGCAAAACCGGACAAGCCAAGATCACCGGCGGATACCGACTGCCGGCACGGTACGTCATCCACACGCCGGGGCCGATCTGGCACGGCGGACAGAGCGGGGAGGATGACCTGCTCGCGGACTGCTATCGCAGCTGCCTTGCCCTCGCAGCGGAACACGACTGCAGCACAGTAGCCTTCCCAGCCATCAGCACCGGTGTCTATCACTTCCCGCTCGAGCGTGCAGCCGCAATCGCGGTGCGCGAAATCCGAGCCTTTCTGCAAACGCACGCGGTGCCCGAGCGCGTCCTTCTGGTATGCTTTGACGCGCGCACAGCACAGGTTTATGAGAACGCTTTGAAATAATAGTGACATGAAAAAAGACCGCTCGGATGCGAGCGGTCTTTTGCATTGCAAATAAGATTTAGTCGTCGCCGCAGTACTTGTGCAGGGTCTGACGGACAGCGCCCGGGCCTGCGATCAGTTCGCGGAAATACTCGGTGACCTTTTCGGCCACACCAACCTCGTACAGGTTGACGCCGAAAATGGGCTTGGAGGACAGAATCGGATAGAGCTGTGTCTCGGTGACCTTTTCGGTGCCCAGCTTGATGCCTTCCAGATGCTTTTGCAGCATTTTCAGGTTGGGATCGGGGCTGAGTTCAAAGGCTTCGCCCTTGTCATCTACGCCGATCAGGTAGCGCAGCCAGCCGGCCAGTGCCAGCGGCAGGTACTTGAGCTTGCAGACGCGATACTTGGGCAGGGTGGAATCGTAGTAGCCTTCCAGCGTGACACCGAAACGGGTTGCCAGCTTTTGCGAGGTATCGGTTGCGATACGCTGCGGGGTGTCAGGCATGAAGGGGTTGGGATAGCGTACAGCCAGTGCCTCGTGCAGATACTCGTGCGGGTCGAGAACACCGGGGTCGGAAACCATGGGCATTGCCTCGATCTCGCTCATGCGGGTGATGAGGTTAACAAGGTCCTTGTCCTGCATCTCGTCGCTGATCTTGGTGTAACCCAGCAGGCAGCCGTAAACTGCGAGGGTGGTGTCGTTGGGGTTTAAGCAGGTGCAGGCCTTCATCATTGCGGTCTTGAGCACGATGTCGCTGCGGGTGAAGATCACGCCGAGCTGTTCAAGCGGCGGATGACCAACCGGGAAGTTGTCCTCGATTAAGAGGTACTGCGGCTGTTCGGTGTTGACAAAGGGTGCATAGATGGTACCCTTGGTGGTGGTGCAAGGGGTCATACCTTCCAGACCGTCGGCAGCTAGATGCTCTGCGATCTTAGGGTCGGGATGGGGCGTGATCTTGTCGATCATGGTGATCGGGAATGCAACCTGCTCGGACAGGTAGGACAGCTCTGCGTCGTCAATGAGACCTGCTGCCTTCCAGGCATAGGCAATTTCCATCATCGACCAGCGCAGACGCATGCTGTTGTTCTGGCAGTTATCCATCGATACCAGTGCGATGGGCTTGCCGCAGGTGTGCATACGATGCAGGCACAGCGAGAGCACGCGGCCGATCAGGCTCCGGGTGTCCTTGGGGCCGTGTTCCATGTCGTGTGCGACGTCAGGGTAGAGGGTCTTATCGTTGTCGCGCAGCGGATAAGCCTTCTCGGTGATGGTGAAAGAAACCATCTGTAAGGAAGGAGCGGCAAAGATTTCAGCGACACGGTCGTAGTCGGTACCGAGGGTCAGCGCCTCAGCGATCGAGCCGACGACTTCCTTCTTCAGGCGGCCGTCTGCGTACAGGGTTACAGCAAGCGACAGGTTGTCGTGTGCGCGATAGCAAGCGTCGATGAGCTCCTCGTCATACGCCTCACAGCAGATGATACCGGTGTCGGTCAGACCGGCGGTCAGCAGACGCTGTGCCAGAACGGCCGGAAATGCGCGGAACATGCTGCCAGCGCCAAAATGCAGCCAGGTCGGAGCGGCTTTGGTGCGCGCTGCCATTGCGGGAATGTCGTACTGCGGCATGCGGTAGCTTTCCCAGGCCAGTTTGTTCTCCAAACTCTCCAGATTTAATTTCATATATTTTCACCAATCCTTTTTGCATATATGATTGTCATGGTACATTTATTATAGCAAATATCCCATCTATATGCTAGTGGGTTTTGTGCATTTCGGCAAAAAAATCTGGTTCATCGCAAAAAAACAGATGAACTTTTGGGTAAATTCCGGGACAGAGGCGGGAATGAGGGTTTTGCATTCAAATTTTAACCGGGCTGTGGTATAATGAGCGTGCACGGAAAGGAGTTGTACTATGCTTTTAGCAGCCGAGCATATTGAAAAAAATTACGGGATGAAGCGCCTGATCCGGGACGCCTCCCTTTATCTGGATACCGGGGACAAGGTGGGTATCATTGGCATCAACGGTACGGGAAAATCCACTCTGCTGCGCGTCCTGGCGCGTGCGGAGGAGCCGGACAGCGGTACGGTGCAGGTATTTCCCAATGTACAGGTGTCGTACATGCCGCAGAACCCGGACATGGACGCGGACGCAACTGTTTTGGAGCAGGTATTCCGCGATCTGCCGAGCGAATACCGCACGGTCGCTGAATATGAAGCACGCACCATGCTGACCCGTTTGGGACTGAATGACCACGACCAGAAGATCGGCACGCTGTCCGGTGGTCAGCGCAAGCGCGTAGCACTGGCATCTGCGCTCATTCATCCGTCCGATTTATTGATCTTGGACGAGCCGACCAACCATCTGGATATGGAGATGGCGGCATGGCTGGAAGATTACCTCATGCGCTTTCACGGCGGTCTGATTCTGATTACCCATGACCGTTATTTCCTCGACCGCGTGGTCAATCGCATTGTCGAGCTGGAGGACGGCGTGCTGTACAGCTATGAGGCCAACTATGCGCGTTATCTGGAGCTCAAGGCCGAGCGGCTGGAGATGGAGCAGGCAGGCGAGCGCAAGCGGCAGACCATTCTGCGCCGGGAATACCAGTGGATTATGCGCGGCGCACGCGCACGCGGCACTAAGAGCCGTGACCGCATCGAGCGCTATGAGACGCTGCGCGATCAGGACGCGCCGGTCGAGCGCGAGCGGGTGCAGATGTCCGCACTTTCCGGACGACTGGGACGCAAGACCATCGAACTGGATCACGTCACCAAAGCCTACGGCGACCAGACGGTGATCTCGGACTTTTCTTACATCCTGTCCCGCGATGACCGCATCGGCGTGGTCGGTGTCAACGGTGCGGGTAAGACGACCCTGTTAAACCTCATCGCCGGACGTGTCCAGCCGAACAGCGGTACGGTGGAAACCGGTCAGACCGTCCGTCTGGGCGTATTCTCGCAGGAGGGACGCGAACTTGACCCGAATGCAAGGGTCATCGACTGGATTCGCGATATCTCCAACCGCATCGAGACCCCGGAAGGTACGTTCACAGCTTCGCAGATGCTGGAAAAGTTCCTGTTTTCGGGTGACTTACAGCACCAGTTCATCGGTAAGCTGTCAGGCGGTGAAAAGCGCCGTCTGTATCTGCTGTCGGTGCTGATGGAAGCACCCAATGTCCTGCTGCTCGACGAGCCGACCAACGATCTGGACGTAGAAACGCTGACCATTTTGGAAGACTACCTGGAAACTTTCCCGGGCATCGTGCTCGCGGTGTCCCATGACCGCTATTTTTTGGACAAGATTGCCCATTCGATCTTCGAGGTCTGCCGCGGCGGCGAGGTGCGCCAATATACCGGCAACTTCTCCGATTATCTGGACAAGCGCGTCCCGGCGGAAAAAGCCGAGCGGGTCAAGACCGAAAAGACTGAGAAGGCGCAGAAACCGGCAAACAAACCGCAAAAGCTCAAGTTCTCGTTCAACGAGCAGCGTGAGTTCGACCACATCGACGAGGAACTCGAGCAGCTGGCCGCAAAGATCGAGACTTGTGAGCAAAAAATCGCGGGTGCGTCCGACGATTACGTCAAATTGCAGGAATTGCTCGCGCAGAAGGAAGAGCTGGAGCGCCAGCAGGAATATAAAATGGAGCGCTGGGTCTATTTGAACGAGATGGCGGAAAAGATCGCGGCACAGAACGAAAAAGCGTAAACGAGAGGGGGAGAGTAGGGTTTATGAAAAAATGGTACGATGAGGAATATGTGTTCACGGTGGAAGTCACAGACTTTCTGCGTGGCACACAGACCGAGCACTATTGCCGTAACGGAGAGGAAATTGGTGATCGGTATACCTGTACGTATGGCTGTCCGGTCAATGCAGACGGACAGGGAATTTGCTCTAAGACCATGCTGATGCTGTTTCCCCT
>CAUEJN010000050.1 GCA_959018045.1 uncultured Butyricicoccus sp.
GTCCTCCAGCAGGCCCTCGCGTACCTTGGTGTACTGGATGGGCATGAACTGGCTGAGCAGGTTGAGCGGGATGCCCAGCGTGCGCAGGTTGGAGATCAGGCGCTCCTTGGCAGCCTCAACAGCCGGGGTCGGCATGTAGTAACGGCAGCGGTCGGAGAACGAATACTTGCGCTTCATGCGCAGCTCGAGCTCGGTGCCCTGGTAGTGCTTGCGCCAGTGCTTGCCTTCCTTGAGCATCTCAGCCTCAAGTGCGTCCTGGAAGCCGCTGGGGGTGATGTCAGTGCCGTATACCAGTTCCTTCTCGATGTTCTCGAGTGCAAACATACCCTCGCGCATTGCAAAGGTCAGAGCCGGGCCAACCTTCAGGATGCCGACACCGTCCTCGACCAGCTCGCGCAGCTTGATCTTGGTCTGGTAGTCGGTGGAATGACCCTCAAATACCAGGTTCGGGAATTCCTGAATGGAAGCCATCAGATCCTTTGCCTTCTCACGGTCGTACTCGGTGCAGCCGCTGTCCTTCTCCTCAACACCGGGCTGTACAACAACGCCGATGACGTTGTCCCAAGCCTCGTCCAGACCCTGCTCACGGAATGCCTTCTCAAAGGTTGCAACCGTGTTCTTGAAGTCCTCAACCTTGGTGACCTGTACGCCCTGATCGACTGCGCCAACGGCGCCGCCCGGGATCGGAACCTCACTGCCGACGATATAAACCGGTGCGATTGCGTCCGGGTCGCTCTCGAGCAGCTTGTGGTAGGTATCCTGTGCCACGCGTGCCAGACGTGCGCCGCGCTTTGCGATGGTCTCGTCGCTCAGACGGGTGTTCGGGTCGTCAGAAGCGACCTTCATGCTGGTATCAATGTGAATCTTGGTGAAGCCAGCGCCGACATAGTGGCGGATGAGCTCCTCAGCGTTCTCCATTGCCTGTGCCTCGTCCATGCCAGCAAAGGTCAGCGGGCCCAGATGGTCGCCGCCCAGAAACAGGCGCTTGGGATCAAATCCGATCTTGTCTGCGATGCCCAGTACGAAGTTCTTGAAGTCCAGCGGGGTCATACCGGTGTAGCCGCCGTTCTGGTCACACTGGTTTGCCGTGCTCTCGATCAGCACGCACGAGCCGTCGCTCTTGCCGCGCTTGAGTGCAGCCTCGATAACGTAGCCGTTTGCGCTGCATACCGAATAAATACCTACGTTCTTGCCCTGTTTCTGCAGTTCTACGATCTTCTTCAGCGGATTATGATTCATCATAATCACTCCTTCCCAATTTTTTGATGCGGTCACGGAACGCATCTGCGTCCCTTTGATTTTTTCATCCCGGCACTTGCAAAAGCGCAGACAGTCCGGGTATTTTATGCTATACTATTGATGTTGAAAATCCACCTTGTGTCTTTTCAAATTCACAGAAAAGAGGTCATTTATTATGCCATTGGTTACAACCAAAGAAATGCTCCTGCGCGCGCAGGCCGGTCACTATGCGGTCGGTGCATTCAATGTAGAAAACATGGAGATGGTGATGGCAGTCGTGCAGGCGGCTGAGGAAAGCCGCGCACCGGTCATCATGCAGACCACCCCGTCCACCGTCAAGTACGCCGGTCTGGACTACTACCTTGCCATGGCCAAGGCTGCCGCAGAGCGTGCAACCGTTCCGGTTGCCATGCACCTCGATCACGGTGACAGCTTCGATCTGGCCATGCAGGCACTGCGCACCGGCTACACCTCCATCATGATCGACGGCTCGCACGATTCCTTCGAGGACAACATCGCCCTCACCCGCCGCGTTACCGATGCCTGCGCACCCTCCGGTGTTCCGGTTGAGGCTGAGCTCGGCAAGGTCGGCGGCAAGGAAGACGATCTGGAAGGCGGCGACGGCAACCCGTTCACCGATCCCCAGCAGGCTAAAGAGTTCGTTGAGCGCACCGGTGTAGACTCGCTGGCAGTTGCCATCGGCACTGCGCACGGTCTGTACAAGGGCGTGCCCAAGCTGGACTTTGACCGTCTGAGTGCTATCCGCGAGCTGGTTTCCATCCCGCTGGTACTGCACGGTGCATCCGGTGTACCGGACGAAGCCGTTCGCGAGTCCATCCGCCGCGGCATCTGCAAGGTAAACTTTGCCACCGAACTGCGCATCGCGTTCAGCGACGGTGTCAAGAAGTACCTCGCAGAAGATCCCGACGCATTCGACCCCAAGAAGTACTGCAAGGTCGGACGTGCGGGTGTTGTGGCACTGGTCAAGGAGAAAATCGCTCTGTGCGGCTCGAGCGGCCAGGCCTAAACAGATGTTTTACGAAAAAACCATCGTTTTTACGATGGTTTTTTCTTTTTTCATTTCATTTTGGAAAGTGCAACCATGTGTAGGATACTGCAATACAGGCCAACGACAGCCAGTGCGCCGCTGAGCACGTTGAGTCCCATAGAGTACTGCTCCATGTACGCATTGAGCACAATCAGCACCGCAAACAGCAGATACAGCACCGCCAACGCGATGACCTTGCCGCGGCTCTTGTTATCGATGATGTACTGCAGCGATGACACCCGGCGCTCAAAATCTACATCCTCCGCAACTTCCAGCTTTTTCAGGTAGGACATGCGGAAGTAGACCTCGACCAGAACAGCGGTGATCACACCGGCCAGAACGGCCTGTGTCCAGGACAAGAAAGTGCCTGCACACAGGATGGCCGCGAACAGAATGATGACAAAGCGATTCTGGAAGAACAGCATGCGGTTCTCATTCTGCTTGTGAATCAGATAACCCTGTTTGGTCAATCGATCATAGTAGATCGTGCGCTTACGCTTATCGGTATAGACATTGCGCCCAGACAGGCGAATGGTCTCATGCGGTGTCGATTTCTTTCTACCCTTACTCATTTATTCCCCATCCAACATGCTTTTTCCTGCGCAGTAGGTCTGTACGACCTCGTAATCGCGATCCAGAACAACCAGATCGGCATCCAGACCAACCTTGATCGAGCCCTTGCGGTCAGCAACACGCAGGCACTCTGCCGGGTTCTTGGTGCAGGAATTGATTGCGGTCTCGATCGGAACCATAGCCTCCTCGATCAGCAGGCGCAGACCCTTGTTGATGCACAGGGTGGAACCTGCCAGACCCTTGGTCGAGGTCAGGTGTGCACTGCCGTCGGGATAAATCTCGATCTCGTTGCCGCCGAACAGGAACTTGGAGCCTGCCGGCGACCCCTTTGCCATGAGGGCATCGCTGACCATCATGCCATAGTGCGGTCCCTTGAGCTCAAAGAACTGCTTGAGGGCAGCCGGAGTAGAGTGGTTGCCGTCGCAAATGATCTCGCCGTACATGCTCTTGATGTTGTAAGCTGCGCCAACCAGACCGTTCTGACGATGGTTGAAGGGCGACATGCCGTTATAAACGTGGGTCATCGAGCGTGCACCGTGTGCGCATGCCATAACTGCCTGGTCAAAGGTTGCAGCCGAATGACCGATGCTGACAACCACGCCGGTTTCCGTGCAGTAACGGGTCAGAGCAAAGCCCTCGTCGTTCTCGGTTGCCATGGTGATATACTTAATCAGACCGTGTGCAGCTTCCTGATAATGCTTGAACTGTTCAACAACCGGTCTCTTGATGTGCTGCTCGGGCTGTGCACCCTTGTACAGCATGTCTAGGAACGGGCCCTCGAAGTGTACACCCAGTACTTCCGCACCGGTGTAACCTTCTTCGACGACATTGGCCACATTTTCCAGTGCCTTGGTCAGTACTTCCTCGCTCTGGGTAATGGTGGTGGGCAGCAGGCTGGTGACACCTTCCTTGACAATGCCGCGCAGCCACTTGCGCAGACCCTCGGGCTCTGCATCGTTGGTGTCAAAGCCAAACGCACCGTGACAGTGCACATCGATAAATCCGGGCAGTACCCACTGATCGCCGTAATCTACATCGGCTTCCTTGGTGCCGTACGGGTAGATCTCTGCAATCTTTCCGTCCTCGACTACGATCTGCGCCGGTACAAACCGGTCAGCCATCCATACTTTTTTACTCTGAAGAATCATGTCAATCGACCTCCTAATTACTCTCGCCGCGTTGCCTGCTTTGCAGGCTGGTATGCGCGATCGCGGCACGATATCGCGGGTTTTGTAGCTCATTTTTCCGTTTGGCTTGCATTCTCCCTGCAAATCCATTAAAATAGATTCACAAGTTTCATGCATTCCCCATAAATCAGCAGCTAGATGACACAGGGAGATTTTTCGATTATGATTCACAACGTATCCGGGAGCAATCCCCTTGCTTTCGGTTCTTTTTATGACGAACCGGTCAGTGCAGATCCATTGCATTTAATCTCGCGGCTACAGCTGGTACATACCAAGTCGGTTGACCAGCTCTATTCCTATCCATGCGAAATTCATCTGGAACTGACGCAGGGTATCGCTTCGCTTCTGGTGGGTTCTTCTCCCCGACTTGAGGAGCTCAGGACCTTCCCCATTCACCATTATGTGAAGCTCAAACCAAATACATATTTTAATCTTATCGTACACTCGGAGGAGATTGTGTGCAATCTCATTACGCCGAACGCGCATCCGACTGCCGTCAAACTTGCTGTTCCCTACCTGTATCAGCCTTTTTTCTCTCCGTTTAATGTCCTGGAAATCTTCGACTCTTATGTCTCCGAGGTCACCGAATTCCATTTTCACAGTGCAGTTCACGATTACTATGAGCTGTTCTATGTCATTGACGGATCACTGACCCTGAACATGGCCGGAGACAGCCGCACGATTGAAGCCAATGACCTCATTATCTGCGGTCCGCACCAGCCCTATCCCCGTCAAATCAGTAGTGATACCTTCTGCAACTATCTGACCGTGGTCTTTGACATGGGAAACGCCGAGAGAATCCATTTTTTAGGACAAACCTTCTCCTGTTCGGACTCCATCCACAGTGCGCTTGATAAACTCATCGCGCAGAGTCTGTCCCACTCCTATTATACCCAAACTCTCATGCTGTGCTATCTGCAAGAGGTCATCACCCAGCTCATGCAGCTGACCGATACTCTCTTACCGTCACACAGCACTCCAACGTCACAGCAAAATTTCCAAAACGACTTGCTCCAGCAGATCTTAGCCTACATGAACAAGAAGGTTGCCGAGCCGATGACTGTGGAAGAGATCTGTCACAAATTTTTCATCTCACGTTCGTCCTTACAGAGCCTGTTCAAGGCCCATCTGCATACCTCACCCAAAAACCACCTCATCAACATCAAGCTGCAAAAGAGCAAGGAACTGATACAGGAAAACCGGCACACGATCAGCGAGATCGCGTATCTGCTCGGTTTCAGCTCCATTCACTACTTTTCCAGACTATTTAAGAAGTACTATAACATGTCTCCGAGTGAATACGCCAAGCAGGTCAGTGAGATGAACAAATCCGAGGCACTCAGTCCTCCACAGACTGAATGCTATAACGAGAGATCTGTATGACGTTGCCCTTGCTGACCTCTACGTCAATGACATCGTCACGGATCTTGACGATCTTACCGTAGATACCGCCGGCAAAGAGGATCTTTGCGCCAACCTTGATCCCTTGCTGAAGCTTGGCCATTGCTTCACGGCTGCGCTTCATATTGCGTGCGGACATGATCGAAATGACCAGTGCGCATACAACGAACAGTACGCCAACCGTACCGCAGGCCCACAGGATTACTTCCCAATTCATGCTGTTTTGCTCCTTCTGCTGTGATACGCAACACGGTGCAACCGCAGGATAGTCCCCGCTGGCTGCACCCGGTTACCAGGCATGGTTTGCCCGCAAAGGGCAAACCATGCTTTTTTCTTTCTCTGATTCTTATGCGCGGGTGTACGGATACAGGGTAACACCCTTAACAACGCGGTTTACCTCACCGGTGGGGCACGGATTGTCCGGGGTGATGCCCATAGCCAGGGACTTGAGCACTGCCAGAGTCTGTGCAAACAGGATGTAGTCCAGACCGAGCAGAACGTTCTCGTGCTCGCCTTCCAGACCGTAAACAACGGTGTAGTCAACCAGAGCTGCAACAGCGTCGTCAGCCTTGGACATAACAGCAACGATCTTGTTGCCCTTGCGCTGTCCGCTCATCTCTTTGATGAGGTCAACCTCGTACTGTCTGGTGTACGGGTCATCGCTCAGGTAAACAACGGTGATGGTGTCGTCGTTGATAATAGACTTGGGACCATGACGGAAGCCCAGAGGGGTGTCATACATGGTAACAACGCCGCCGGCGGTCAGCTCCAGCATTTTCAGAGCGGACTCCTGAGAGGTGCCCTTCAGGGTGTTGCTGCCCAGGTAAACGATGCGGTTGAAGTTGTACTCGTCGACGATCTTCTGTGCGATGCCGTACTGGTTGTCCAGGAAGGACTGGCCAGCCTCGATCATGGTGCGAACCTTTGCGATGGTCTCGTCCAGCTCGTCCAGATGGAAGCACAGGTAGGTTGCCAGATACATGTTCGAGAAGCTCGAAGTCATTGCAAAGCTCTGGTCATGAGTCTCGTCGGTCAGGTTGATTGCGTAGCAGTTATCGGTCGTTGCTGCACGCTTGGACAGAGCGCCGTCCTTGTTGCAGGTAACGAACAGATGGTATACGTGATCGCATACAGCCTCTGCTGCATCGATTGCGCCGACAGACTCCGGAGAGTTGCCCGAACGGCCGAAGCTGATGAGCAGGGTGGGCTTGGTGCGGGACAGATAAGCCTCAGGGGTTGCAACGATATCGGTGGTACCGTAGGACTTTACCTTATGGTTCATCAGGCGAGTCAGGTGCGGGAACAGCGCGTTGCCAACGAACTCACTGGTGCCTGCGCCGGTCAGAACGATATCGAAATCCTCGCAGGTAACAACCTGATCGATGAACTTCTTGAGCTCGTCCTTATGCTCTGCGATCTGACGGCAGGTCTTTTCCCAAGTTGCCGGCTGCTGATAAATCTCGGACAGGGTGAATACCGAGGAGGTTTCCTGCATTTTATCTTCGCCAATACCAAATACAGTCTTCATGATTATTACTCCTTTTCCTGTGCGGGCAATCTTACCCGCAAGCTGTGATCATTGAAAAAATCTGTATGAATTTTCGTGTTTGAGTGAATCTTTTAGATTCCGTCTTCGCACTCTTCCTGCTGAACAGCCTGGAACTCGTACTTGAGTACCTGCTCGCTGCCGGTCTGCAGTGCGGTCTTAACCAGCTCCTCAACGTCGTCTTCAAACTTACGAGTCATAGAGACTTCGAGCAGCATGGGCAGGTTGGTGCCGCCGATCACTGTAACGTTGCCGCGCGGATAGCCGACCTCAACTGCGGTGCGGAACGGGGTACCGCCGACCAGATCGGCAAATACCAGGATATGCTCGCAGTCCTTCAGATCGTCGAGCGCCTTGTTCAGCTCGCGGGACAGATCTTCCAGGCTGTAAGTGGGCAGGAAATCAACGTAGCGGTAATCTTCCTGCTCGCCCGCAATGAGGTTGACCGAGCTGGTGATGCCCGAGCCAAAGTTTGCGTGTCCAGTTACTAATAATCCGATCATTGTTCTTCTTCTCCTATCTTCATTATCGAGATACCGTCATGAGGACAGTACCGTTTTCCCGGTCTGTGTCTGCTCCTCGAGCTGCTTCATCTGCTTTTCGAGCAAGGGCACATATACGGCCTGGGGATGGAAGCAAACCTTTGCGTTCTGATAATAAATCAGTGCGTGTTCGTCATCGCCCAGTGCTTCATACTGCCTGGCCACCATAAACAAGATGACGCCAAGCGCAAAGCCATAATAATGTTTCCCATTGATCTCGTCGATCATTTCATCAATCAGGTCGGTCTTGTGGTCGATCATGACCGCATACGCCTGTTCGCTGAACTTTACATACGCCGCATCCTGCACAGCCCGGATCCCTTCCAGCAGCCATGCCGCGTAAGTACCCTTCCCCCGAATGAGGAAGGTATGATAATACTGTTCGAGAAAGCTCTTTTTGTCTGCCGGATTCTTGTACGTCGTTGCGATCATCTGCTTGAGTTTTTCCTCAAACGCCGCGGCATCCTCTCCCATATACCGTGCACGCAGCTGGTACAGGTCGCAGGTGTAGTCGCCCAAGATTCTGCGCGACATGGCCATATTGGTCAGCCGCTCGACGGTTTCACCGTCATTTTTGCGCAGACTCATGTTTAGATTTCTCAGCTGAAAATTTTTGACCGCCTGTACGCCGACGTAGCCGACGAAGGCGAGAAAAATAATCATCGCCGTCACTGTGCTCACAAAATAACCCC
>CAUEJN010000051.1 GCA_959018045.1 uncultured Butyricicoccus sp.
CGTCAGCCACCGCAGAGACAGCAGATCTACATGACGCTCATCATGCTGCCCATGTGGATGAACTTCCTGCTGCGCACCTACGCCTGGATGTCCATTCTGGAAAATAAGGGCTTTATCAATCAGTTTTTGAACCAGATCGGCCTGATTTCGTTCTTACAGAACCATTTCGGCTACACACTGGACTATATCCCGCTCATTAACACCTCGGGCGCGGTCGTTTTGGGCATGGTTTATAACTTCCTGCCCTTCATGGTACTGCCCATCTACACCGTGCTTATCAAGCTCGATCCCAAGATCATCGAGGCCGCGCAGGATCTGGGCGCACCCATGCGCATCGTATTCCAGCGCGTCATCTTCCCGCTGTCGCTGCCCGGCGTCATTTCGGGCATCACCATGGTCTTTGTACCCTCTGTGTCCACCTTTGTCATCTCCAAGCTGCTCGGCGGCGGTAAGTACATGCTGATCGGTGACCTCATCGACCTCGAGTTCATGGGCAACGCTTACAATCCGCAGCTTGGCTCGGCCATCGCGCTTGTAATGATGGGACTTATTTTCCTGTGCATGTGGGTGATGAACAAGTTTGATGACGGTTCCTCTGAAGAAGGGGGGCTGATGCTGTGATGAAAAAGTTCATTGAGAAATTTTACATGGCCATCGTGTTTGTCCTGCTGTACGCCCCCATCTTCGTGCTGATGCTGTTCTCGTTTAATGACAGCAAGAGCCGTGTGTCCTGGCACGGATTTACGCTCGATTGGTATGTACAGATGTTTCAGGATGAGCGCATCCTGCATTCGCTCTATGTGACCATCTTCGTTGCGGTCATTTCGGCCATCTTCGCCACCATTCTGGGCACAGCCGCCGCCATCGGCATTCAGAAGATGGGCCGCCGCGCACGCAGTGTGTATCTAACCATGAACAATATCCCCATGTCGTCCTCGGATACCATCATGGGCGTGTCGTTTATGCTGCTGTTCAGCTTTCTGGCCTTTGAAAAGGGTTATCTGACCTTGATTTTGGCGCATGTCACGTTCTGCATCCCCTATGTCGTGCTCAACGTCATGCCCAAGCTCAGACAGCTGGACAAAAACGCCTACGAGGCTGCGCTCGACCTGGGTGCAACCCCGCGTCAGGCGTTCTGGAAGGTCATTATCCCCGAGATCATGCCGGGCATTGTGACCGGTGCCATTATGGCATTCACCATCTCGATTGACGACTTCGTGGTTTCGTATTTTACAGCGGGCAATACCAGCCAGCCGCTGTCGGTCGTCATTTACTCCATGGTGCGCCGTCGTATCAGTCCCAAGATCAACGCGGTATCCACCATCCTGTTTGTATTTATCCTCATTCTGCTCATTGTCATTAACATTCGCCAGACCCGTGCACTCAGCAAGAAGAAAAAGCTGACCGTGTACAAAAAGCGCAGCCATCCGATTGGCAAGTGCGTGCTGGCCGGTGTTGTGTGCATCTTTCTGATCGGCGGCCCGCTGGCCGGCCTGCTGGGCGGCAGTGCATCCGACGGACAGATCGTCAACGTCTATAACTGGGGCGAGTATATGGACGAGTCCCTGCTCGAACAGTTTGAGGCAGAGACCGGATACAAGGTCGTGTACACGACCTTTGACTCCAACGAGAGCATGTACTCCCGTCTCAAGACCGAGAGCTATGACGTGGTCATCCCGTCTGACTACATGGTCGCACGCCTGATCAATGAGGGCATGGTGCAGCCGATCAACTATGACAATATCCCGAATTTCTCGCTCATCGACGAGAAATACACCCACCTTGCCTTCGACCCCGAACAGCAGTACTCGGTGCCCTATACCTGGGGCGTGGTCGGTATGATCTATAATACCAAGTACATTGACGAGGCCGATATTGGCTCGTGGGATCTGCTGTGGAACGAGAAGTACGCCGGAGAGGTTGCCATGTTTGACAACCCGCGTGACGCACTGGGCATTGCACTGAAGTATCTGGGATACAGCCAGAACACCGAGAACGCGGACGAGCTGCGCGAGGCGGCAGCGCTCATCACCAAGGGCAAGCAGACCACCTTCCAGGGACTGTTCATGGATCAGATTCTGGAAAAGCTGCCGAACGAGGAGCTGTACGCCGCACCGTATTATAACGGTGACGCGGTGACTATGATGGACGAGAACCCCGACCTTGCGTTTTATGTCCCCAAGGAGGGCACCAACCTCTTTGTCGACGCTATGTGCATCCCGACCAACGCCAAGAATGTCGAGGGCGCTGAGGCCTTCATCGACTTCATGTGCTCGACCGAAGCGGCGGCGGCAAACGCCGAATACATCGGCTATTCCAGCCCGCAGCGCGAGGTCTACGAGATGCAGCCCGAGGAGATTCAGAACGATCCGGTGCACTATCCGAGCGCCGAGGCGATTGCAAACTCCGAAACCTTCTTAAACCTGTCCGATGAGACCAACAAGCTCTATACCGCCCTGTGGGCAGAGCTGCTCAAGTAAAAACAGGCAGACCGCTGAGAGAATGATTCTCGGCGGTTTTTTTTTGTAAAAAAAGACCCGACCACGGGCAAAACCCGGGTCGGGGACAGTGGCTGGAAAGGGAATCAGTCCTCGTCGTCGTCCTGTACGATCTCAACCTCGTCCATCGAGATCATTTCGTGACAGACGCTGACAATGACAATTTCACCGTGCTGGTTGCGGCATTCGCCCTTGATGGTGCATACGTAAAATTCACCCTTGGTGCGCGCTTCAATGAGCTGGATGTTTGCCGTGATGGTGTCGTTATAGTAGACCGGCTTTAAGAACTTGGTGCTCTGATCGACAAAGATCGCACCCGGTCCGGGCAGAGACATGCCCATTGCGGTCGAGATAAAGCTGGCCGGAATATTGCCGTGCACGATGCGCTTGCCATAGCGCGTGTGCCGTGCAAACTCTGCATTCATGTGCAGACCGTTAAAATCACCTGTAATGCCTGCGAACGCGTAGACATCGCTCTCGGAAATGGTCTTGGAGAACGAGGCACGGTCGCCAATGTGGAACACTTTTTTTTCTGCCATGGGATCGCATCCTTTCCATTAGACAAGTAGCACGGACTGCCGTTTTTCTTATGTCCATTATACGCCCGCTGCGAACATGCTGTAAAGCAAAATTCCCCTTGACAGATGAAAAGAGAGAGTATATTATAGTGATATCAAATTGATATCAAAGGAGAGATGAATATGACAGACAACAAGCAAGCGCCGTGCGAGGAAAAAATTGCACGTGCATCCAACGGTATGGCGGTGCTCATTGCGGACATTATCCTGTCCTTGGCAGCGATTGCGGCTATTGTCGCGGGAGGCATCCTGGTCAAGGGTCACGCTGTGCTGGGCGGGGTACTACTGGGCGTTGGCATATTCTGGTTGGCTCTGCCCAGCTGGTTCCTGCTTTGTGGCCTGCACGTCATCAAGCCCAACGAAGCGCTCGTGCTGACCCTGTTCGGTCAGTATGTGGGTACGCTCAAAAACGAGGGCTTCTACTTTATCAACCCCTTTTGTTCAGCAGTTAATCCGGCGGCTGAGGCAATTAATGCTGAACTCGGCAAAGCAGAGACTGAGGCGGCGGCCAAGGGTAAGGTTATTATGCGTTCAACACGTCTGAGTAAGAAGATTTCGCTCAAGACCATGACGCTGAATAACGAAAAGCAGAAGATCAACGATTTGCTTGGCAACCCCATTATCATCGGTATTGCAGTCATTTGGCGGGTGGAGAACACGGCCAAGGCGGTGTTCCAGGTGGATAACTACCGCGAATTCCTGTCCATCCAGTGTGACTCTGCTCTACGTAACATTGTTCGCCTCTATCCCTACGACACGGCAGAAGACGGTGGAGCCGAGAAGAGTTTACGCGGTTCGTCTCAGGAGATTGCCGAAAATCTTAAGCAGGAGATTGCAAAGCGGGTAGCTCCGGCCGGTCTGGAGATACTCGAGGCGCGCATTACTCATCTGGCCTATGCGCCCGAAATTGCGGCGGTCATGCTCCAGCGCCAGCAGGCGTCGGCCATCATTGATGCCCGTAAGATGATCGTTGAGGGGGCGGTCGGCATGGTCGAGATGGCACTTGACAAGTTGAGCGAAAACCAAGTCGTCGAGCTTGATGAGGAGCGCAAAGCCCAGATGGTTTCCAATCTCATGGTCGTGTTGTGCAGCAATAAGGATGCGCAACCGGTCATCAATAGCGGCACACTTTACTAAAACAGACACAGGGGAGGGGCTGCCGTTTGTATATATGCTGGGACTTGACCGCACTGGCGTGTTCTGTTATCATAAAAATTACGGAATTTGAGGAGGTGGCGGTTTGGCGGACAAGGAAAAGGCGAAAAAACAGGTGCCCCTGCGCCTGTCCGCCGCCCTGTACAACGAAATTGCCCAGTGGGCGGAGGATGACTTCCGCTCGATCAACGGTCAGATTGAATTTTTGCTGACCGAGGCCGTGAGGCAGCGCAAGAAGCGGCTGCGATCGGACGAATTTGAAGAAAAGCCCTGACCGGACTGCCCGGAACGCGAAAAAGCCTCCCGATCGGGAGGCTTTTCGGTTATCTTGTTAGTCCAGATGATCGGGCAGCATGGCGACCTCGTCCTTGATGGTCTTGAGGACAAAATGGGTCTTGGTGGCCGACACGCCCGGAATGCTCTTGATGGTGCGGTGAATCTGCTCGAGGCTGGCCGACGAGTCGGTGACGATCTTGAGCAGGAAATCAAACTCACCGGTCAGATAGTGACACTCGGCAACGTTGGGATGGCGGCGAATCATATCGACCAGATCATCATAGTATTTGGGGTGTTCCAGACTGACTTCCATCAGCGCGGTCAGGTCGTTGCCGACCTGCTTGGGGTCGATGAGTACGGTGTACTGCCGGATGATGCCAGCGGCCTCCATGCGTCGGATGCGTTCGATGACCGCTGAAACGGATAGATTCACTTTGTGGCTGATATCGGACGCCTTGCACCGCGCGTTCTCACGCAGACAGCGCAGGATATCCAGATTGATGCGGTCGATCATAGTGTTGTCTCGCTTCCTTACAGAAATGTTATAGAACTATTATAGCACAGCCGGGGGATGGGTTCAATGATGCAAATGATCAGAAAATACCCTCGGGCAGGCATAAATCGCCGTGCGGAACGCGATCCCAGGAGAAGAGCGGGAGGAGTTCGCGGGCAGAGATGGCTTCGGGACGGTCGATCAGACCGGCAGCACACGCCAGTGCACCGGTCAGCTGTTCGGGCGTAAAGCGTGTGCGCAGGATGCCGAGGTCAAGGTCGGCGTCGCGCTTGGACAGCCGTCGTCCGTCCACGTCACCCAGCAGCGGCATGTGAATGAACTGCGGCGGGGTGAAGCCCAGCAGCTCGTGCAGCCAGATCTGCCGCGCGGTCGAGCCCAGCAGATCGCGTCCGCGCACGACTTCGGTGACACCCTCGAGGGCATCGTCGACCACGACGGCCAGCTGGTAGGCAAACACGCCGTCCGAGCGGCGAATAATGAAGTCACCGCACTCTGTCGGCAGGTGCTCGGTGCATGTACCCTGCAAACCATCGGTGAAGGTAATCGTGCGGTCGGGGACGGTCAGCCGTGCAGCCGGTTTTCGGGTTTTGCACTTTTGTGCGACTTCGTCCGGTGTCAAATTCCGACAGGTACCCGCGTAGATGACACGACCGTCTGACAGGTGAGGCGCGGAGGCTGCGTGCAGGGCAGCACGTGAACAAAAACAGGGATAAATCAGTCCTTTTTGCTCGAGCAGATCAAAATAGTGCTGGTAAATCTCAGTGCGCTCGCTCTGGTAGTAGGAGCCGTCCGGCCCACCCTTGGAACCGCCGGCATCCCAGTCAAGACCCAGCCAGGTGAGGTCATCTTCGATCAGGTCAGCATAGGAACGCGGGCAGCGATCGGGGTCTAAGTCCTCGATGCGCAGAACATACCCTCCATTTTGACTGCGGGCGGACAGCCAAGACAGCAGTGCGCACAGCACGTTGCCCAGATGCATTCGACCGCTGGGCGAGGGCGCGAACCGCCCGACGGGTTGTTTCATGGTCAAGCTCCTTTGCGAAAATCTTTCATTATTATAACACAACATAGCCGGGTATGGTATAATAGAATGCGAAAAACAGACATAAAAAGGAGGAAAAAGCAATGAAACGCAAGACTTCGCTGTTGTGTGCTTTGCTGCTTGCGGTCATCAGCATTGGCGCGTTTATGTTTCTCTTTCCGGCGGGACAATCGACCATGCCAGCAAAGCGGTCTGCGCAGGATACCGAGCAGACTCAGCTGGCCGAGCAGCCGGAATCGACCACCGAGTTCGTGGACGACGCGGCCCCGCTGGGCACACATCCGATGGATGGCATCATAGAGAAGATGACGCGAGAGGAAAAGGTCGCGCAGATGTTTTGGGTGCGCTGTCCGGACACCGGTGCGGTCGAACTGATCGACCAGTATAACCCGGCAGGGTATGTGCTCTTTGCGCGTGATTTTGAGGACAAAACGCGCGAAGAGGTCGCCCAGACGATGCAGTCTTATCAGGATGCAGCAGACATTCCGCTGCTCATTGGAACCGACGAGGAGGGCGGTACGGTAGCACGCGCCAGCCGGTTCAAGACGCTGCGCAGCTGGCCATTTGAGTCGCCGCAGGAGGTGTACGCGCAAGGCGGAATGGAAGGAATTGAGGCAGATACCGCCGAAAAAGACCGTTTTCTGTTGGAAATGGGCATTAACGTCAATCTTGCACCGGTGGCCGACGTGAGCACCAATACGAAGGATTTCATGTATGCGCGTACATTCGGCAAAAATGCTGCGGATACATCGGACTATGTGGGCGTGGTCGTGCGTACGATGAAACAGGACGGAATCGGCAGTGTGCTCAAGCACTTTCCGGGGTACGGGCCGAATGGTGACACGCACACGGTGCTCGTGACCGACACCCGACCGGCTTCGACCTTCCGGGAGAGCGATTTTCTGCCCTTCCAGGCAGGCATTCGGCAGGGTGCGGACGCTGTTCTGGTCAGCCATAACATCATTGAAGCTTTTGATGCCAACCAGCCGGCCTCACTCAGTCCGACCATGCACCAGATTTTACGCGAGGAACTGGGCTTTGACGGCGTGATCGTGACCGATGATCTGTCTATGGAAGCGATCACACAGACGGCGGGCAGTGGAGACGCGGCCGTGCAGGCTGTGCAGGCGGGCAATGATTTGCTGCTTTCGAGTGACTTTGTGACCCAGTATCAGGCTGTACTGGATGCGGTGAACGCGGGAACGATCGACGAGGGCACGATCAACAACGCGGTGCGCCGCGTACTGCAATGGAAATCCGACCTTGGATTGCTGGAGGATGACACATGATTAGACAAGAGAGCACCGAACGGCTGCAGCAGGCGCAGGACGCAGGGTATCAGGCGTTTCAGAAGCGGCTGATTCCGGGCAAGGAAAACATTTTGGGCGTGCGTATGCCTGTGCTGCGCAAGCTGGCACAGGAGATTGTGCGTGAGGACTGGCGGGCATGGCTGGACGATCCCACGCCGGACACGTGGTACGAGGAAACCATGATCCGAGGCATTGTGATTGCGACCGCTCCCATGGAGCAGAGCGAGCGGTTTGCACGCACGACAGACTTTGTGCCGCGGATTGACAACTGGGCAGTGTGTGACGGCGTGTGCGCCTCATTTGATCTGACCGATCATGCAGCTTGGTGGGACTTTATTCAGCCGTATTTGCACAGTGCCGAGGAATTTCCCGCAAGATTTGGTGCAGTTATGGCGCTGGAGCTGTTTGAAGGACAGTGCGATTTACAGCGCACGCTCGAGGCGCTTGCGGGCGTTCCGGCGCAGGGATATAACGCGCGGATGGGCGTAGCTTGGGCGCTGTCCATGTGCGGCGTTCGCTTTCCTGCGCAGACGCTGGACTTTCTGGAACAGTCCAATCTGGATATCTGGACGCACCGCAAAACCCTGCAAAAAATGCTGGAATCTAGGCGGTTAACCGGGAACTTTCGTGCAGTGACGCAACAGAGCAGAAACAAACTTCCTTCT
>CAUEJN010000052.1 GCA_959018045.1 uncultured Butyricicoccus sp.
GAACTTGGTACCGAACTCAGGCACGGCCAGACAGCCCAAGTCACCCAGAATGGGGTCGGGGGCATCATCGACATAGTGCAGCGCCTTATTCGAGGTAAACAGGCTCATGACGTCGGGGTCATCGAGCGGAATTTCCTGTGCGTTGACACCAGTCAGGTCTTCCAAGTGCTTGATGATGGTTGGATCATCATGGCCGAGCTCATCGAGCTTTAACAGGTTTGCGTCGATGGAGTGGTACTCGAAGTGGGTAGTGATGATATCCGATGTCGGGTCGTCTGCCGGGTGCTGTACGGGGCAGAAATCGTAAATTTCGACCTCCTTGGGTACAACTACGATGCCGCCGGGGTGCTGACCGGTCGTGCGTCGGATTCCCGTACAGCCTGCAGCCAGTCGGTTTTCCTCGGCGCGCGAGCACTCAATTCCGCGCTCTTCCATGTACTTTTTGACATAGCCGTACGCAGTCTTTTCCGCGACCGTCGCAATCGTTCCCGCACGGAACACGTGGTCGTGACCGAACAGCTCACCGGTATATTTATGGATGTGCGGCTGATACTCACCCGAGAAATTCAGGTCGATATCAGGCACCTTGTCGCCGTTAAAGCCCAGGAAGGTTTCGAAGGGTACGGAAAATCCCTCTTTTTTGAGCGGTGTGCCGCAGCGCGGACAAACCTTATCGGGCAGGCACACGCCGCAGCCCACGCCCTCGTTCTCGTGCAGCTCGAAATACTTGCACTCCGGGCACAGATAGTGCGGTGCGAGCGAGTTTACCTCGGTGATATCGGACATAAAAGCGACGAGCGATGAGCCGACCGATCCACGCGAGCCGACCAGATAGCCGTCCTGAAGCGACTTACTCACCAGCTTCTGCGCGATCATGTACATCACGTCGTAGCCGTTGCCGATGATGGACTTGAGCTCACGATCCAGTCGCGCCTGCACAATCTCGGGCAACGGGTCGCCGTACATGCGCTTTGCCTTCTCACGGCACATGGTTTCGAGCTCCTCAGCTGAACCCTCGATCTTGGGCGGGTAGTTCTCACGCGGAATGGGACGGATGGGATCGAGCATGTCCGCAATCTTGTTGGGATTGGTGATCACGACCTCATAGGCGCGGTCTTCACCCAGATACGCGAATTCTTTGAGCATCTCCTCGGTGGTTTTGAGATACAGCGGTGCCTGATTGTCGGCATCCGGGAAGCCCTGTCCGGCCATCAGAATGCGGCGGTAGGCTTCGTCCTCGGGGTCAAGGAAGTGCACGTCACCGGTCGCACAGCACGGTTTACCCAGTGCATCGGCCAGCTTCAAAATCGTGCGGTTATAGTCGCGCAGCGTCTCTTCGTCCTCCGCGATACCCTTGGCAATCATAAACCGGTTATTATCGATCGGCTGGATTTCCAGATAATCGTAGAAATCCGCGATGCGCTTGAGTTCCTCGAACGGTTTGCCCTCGACCACCGCGTGAAACAGCTCGCCCGCCTCACAGGCCGAACCGAAAATCAGTCCCTCGCGGTGCTTGATGAGCTCGGAACGCGGCATCAGCGGACGGCGGTAAAAATGGTCGAGAAAACTGTACGAAATGAGCTTGTACAGGTTTTTTAGTCCAGCCTGATTTTGCACCAGAATGATAAAATGATGTCGGGGCAGATTCTTTAAACCGCCCTCCTTGGCACGCAGTCCGGCAAGCAGCGGGTTGATATCGGAAATCTTACTCGCGTGCTGCTCGTGTTTGAGTTTATCGAGCAGTTTGACCCAGATGCGTCCGAGCACGGCGGCATCTTCGCTTGCGCGGTGATGTTCAAACGGACCGACCTGCAATTCCTTGGCCAGAATGTTGAGCTTAAACCGGCTCAGATGCGGCAGCATGATGCGCGACATTTCCAGTGTGTCGATGTAAGTAAACTCGCGCTCAATGTCCAGTTTTTTACACGCTGCCTTGAGGAAGGACAGGTCAAACCCTGCGTTGTGTGCAACCAGCACGCGGTCACCCATGAACGCAAAGAACTTGTCCAGCGCTTCGGGCAGGTCGGGTGCATCGGCAACCGTCTCGTCCGAAATACCGGTCAGCTCGGTGATCTCGGGCGGAATGGGTTTGTGCGGGTTGACGTAAGTCTGGAACGAATCCTTGATCTCGCCCTCTCGCACCAGTACCGCTGCAATCTCGGTGATCTCCTCGGTTGCAGGCTTTAAGCCGGTGGTCTCGAGGTCAAAGACGATAAAATCACCGTCCAGGCTGCCGTCCAGATCACCGCGCACGACCGAAACCGCTGCCGCGTCGTTGACGTAATAGGCCTCGACACCGTACAGAATCTTGGGATAGTCGGCTTCCTTGCCGTCCACGACGTGCAGCGCCAACGGGAACGCCTGCGCACAGCCGTGGTCGGTAATCGCCATCGCCGGCCAGCCCCATGCCTTACAGCGGTTAATAAGGTCCTTGGTGTCGGATACGCCATCCATCGCACTCATATTGGTGTGCAGGTGCAGCTCGACACGTTTTTCCGGCGCATTGTCCATGCGAATCTTCTTCTTGGACTTGACGATCGCAGTCGGCTCCAGAATGCTCTCCTTCTCGTAGCTGTCAAAGCTGATCTTTCCCTGCACGATCAGGTGCATGCCGGTCTTGATGGCCGACACAATATCTCCCGCTTGATCTTTCGCCATGAACTTGGAGACGCGGATGGAGTTGGTGTTATCGGTGATATCAAACGCAATTTTGACCCACTCCTTGCCGGTCTTTTTGCTGGTGATCTCGCGGTGATCGACAAAGAACACATCACCCTTAATGGTCACGCGGTCGAACTCACCCAGTGCGTCGCGAATCGGAATAGGTTCCTCGGTGTACAGCTTGCCCAGAATCAGGTTTTCATCCGCAACCTTCTCCACCTTGGGGCGCTGATAGCCGCCGCTCTCCCCCGCCGGACGCACCTTGAGGTTTTTGCGCGGCTTCTCGGGCATAGGCTCGGCTGCCGGCATGGCATCCATCGCGGCTTTGAGCGCGGCATTGCGCGCCGCGTACTGGCTCTCGATGATCTTCTCGACCTGTTCCTCGGCAAAGGGTACGGCCTCGACGACAACACGCTGTCCGGTCTCGGTCTCGATGCGCTCCTGCATCTGGCGCAGGGCGACCGAAAAATAGCCGCGTGCGGTGTCGCCCATCGAGATGCGCAGATGACCGTCGGCAAAATCCCAGCGGCTGGCCGCCAGCAGACCGGTTGCCGACGGCATGCGGTGGCATAAATCCTGCCGCAGCAAGTCGATATACTCCGAGGTCAGCGCGTCCATCCGATAGCGCGGTGCGATGGAAAAACGAGTCAGTCCATACGCCTGCGCGATCTCCTTGCCCAGTCCGTCCAGATGCTCGCGCGAGATGGGTTTCTGGTAGGCCACATGACAGATCATCTGCTGGTGATCATGACTGACCGCCAGCGAGCGCACTTCTCCGCCCATGCAGTCCTGATATGTTTCACTTTTACAGCGATCAAAAAGCTCAGAAAGCGTTTTTGCCATAAAAATTTGATACTCCTAATCTAAGTTTCAAAATGCCGGATGGGGCCGCTGTCAGCCGCCCCACCGTCGTGATTTCTTATGCTTCGTACTTTGCGATTTCGTCCATGAGTGCGTCCACAAGCTCTTCCTGCGGAACGCGGCGCAAGATCTCGCCCTTGCGGAAAATCAGGCCTACACCGTCGCCGCCCGCGATGCCGAGATCGGCCTCTCGCGCCTCGCCGGGACCGTTGACTGCGCAGCCCATGACTGCAACCTTGAGCTTCTTGCCGCGGATGCCCGCGACGCGCTGCTCGACCTCCTTGGCAATGCCGATGAGGTCAATTCTCGTGCGGCCGCAAGTCGGACACGAGACCACGTTCACGCCGTCATCGTTCAAGCCGACCGCCTTCAAAATGGCCTGTGCGGCGTAAATCTCCTTGACGGGGTCATCGGTTAAGGAAACGCGGATGGTATCACCGATGCCCAGTGCCAGCAGACCTCCGATGCCAGCCGCCGACTTGATCGTACCCATGTACTCGGTGCCGGCCTCGGTCACGCCCAGATGGAGCGGATAGTCGGTCTGCTCGTGGGCGAGCTGATAAGCACGCATGGTGTACGGCACAGACGACGACTTCATGGACAGGCAAATGTCGTAAAAGTCGAACTTTTCCAGCAGAGAGGCGTGATAGAGTGCACTCTCAACCAGTGCCTCGGGTGTCGGGGCACCGTACTTTGCCAGAATGCTCTTCTCCACCGAACCGGAGTTGACGCCGATGCGGATGGGAATATTCCGCGCACGGGCGGCCTGCACGACCGCCTTGACGCGATCATCCGAGCCGATATTGCCCGGGTTTAAGCGAATTTTATGAACGCCTGCCGCGATGGACTCGATGGCAAGGCGATAGTCAAAATGAATGTCCGCGACCACCGGGATGGGAGAGCCCTCGCAGATGTCCGCAAGTGCGCGCGCTGCGTCCATGTCGGGCACAGCGCATCGAACGATCTCGCATCCGGCATCGGCCAGCGCACGAATCTGCTTAAGCGTCGCCGCTGCGTCCCGCGTGTCGGTATTGGTCATGGACTGCACCGCAATCTTGGCTCCGCCGCCGACCGCGACCGAGCCGACGTGAATCTGTCTTGTCTTTTGTGCCATTTTTCTGTATTCCTCCCGTTAGAGCAGGCGCATGATGTCCTGTCCGGTGACGTACAAAATGAGTGCGAACAGGGCGCACAGGCCCGCAAGGTTGACATATCCCTCGAGCTTTCGGTCGAGCGGCTTGCGTCTGACACCCTCCACAAGAAGGAACAGAATGCGTCCGCCGTCCAGTCCGGGGATGGGTAAGAGGTTCATAACGCCAAGGTTAATGGAGATAAACGCCAGAAGCGACCAGAACGGCAGTGCACCGGCCTGCGCGGTCTGTGCAGTGACCGCAACCACGCCCACCGGGCCGGAAAGCTGGTCGACACCGACAGCGCCCGTGATGAGGTCGCCCAGACTGTGCCAGACCATACGGGTGTCATTGACCGCCAGCACCAGTGCATAGCGCAAATGACCCGCCAGCGTCAAGTCCTCGACCTCAAAGTACAGGCCGTAGCCCTTTCGTTCGTCTCCCAAATCCAAGTCATTTGCCAGTTCTACACCGTCTACCTGAATTTTCCGTCCGTCACGTTCCAGTACAAAGTCGAACTTCCCGTCGGACGCGCCGCGGCGCAGACCTTCAGATACGTCACTGCCGGTAAAGATGCGATATCCGTCAATTTTCAGGATGCGGTCGCCTTCCATCAGTCCTTGTTCACCCTGTGCCGAAAAGCCCTCGGCGAACTGCGCAATGACCGGCACGGCCTCCTGCTGGATATTCCACGACAGGCACAGCAGGATGACAAAGCCCAGAATGAAATTCATCACCACGCCTGCAACCAGAATGATAAAGCGGGTCAGCCACTTGGCATTGCCGAATGCACGCGGGTTGTCGGACTCCTGATCCTCGCCGCTCATCACGCACGCGCCGCCGATCGGCAGCAGGCACAGGCAGTAGGTCGTCTCTCCGACCTGCTTTTGCAGCAGTTTAGGACCCATACCAATCCAAAACTCGTCGACCTGTACACCGCCGCGCTTGGCCGCGATGCAGTGGCCGAACTCATGCGCCATGATGAGCAGGCCAAAGCCCAGCAGGGCAATCACGATCCAAAAAATGTTTGCCAGCATATAAATTTTTCTTTCACCTCATTCGGCTCCGACAAGCGACAGCACAGCTTCCCGCGCCTCGCGGTCGCTCATCAGGATATCGTCCAGGGTGGGGTCGTTTACAAAGGGAATGCGCTCCATGGTCTGTGCAACCAGCTCCGGAATGCGCCAGAACGGCAATTTATCGCTCAAAAACAGGCCGACTGCCGCCTCGTTGGCTCCATTCAGGACTGCGCCTGCGTTGCCCTTGCGCGATGCCGCCTGACGCGCCAGATTCATGGCCGGAAAGGCCTTGTCATCGGGCGGATAGAAGGTCATCTTGCCCACTTCGGCGAGCGACAGGCGCGGTACCTTACAGGGTACACGTGCCGGGTAGGTCAGCGCGTACTGGATGGGCAGGCGCATATCGGGTACGCCGAGCTGTGCGAGCACTGCACCATCGGCAAACTCGATCAGCGAGTGAATGATGGACTCGCGATGCACGACAATCTCGATCTTCTCCTGCGGCAGGTCGTACAGCCACATGGCCTCGATCAGCTCCAGACCCTTGTTCATCATGGTCGCCGAGTCGGTCGTGATCTTCGCGCCCATCGACCAGTTGGGGTGCTTGAGCGCCTGTTCCCGGGTGACCGTGCGCAGCTCTTCCGCAGTCTTGCCGAAGAACGGGCCGCCCGAAGCGGTCAGGATGATCTTGTCGAGCGGATTGCCCTGACAAGCCTGCACGCACTGGAAGATGGCCGAGTGCTCGGAGTCTACCGGCAGGATGTGCACGCTTTTTTTGCGTGCCGCCTCCATGACCAGTCCGCCCGCGCAGACCAGCGTCTCCTTGTTGGCAAGCGCGATGTCCTTGCTGGCGTCGATAGCAGCAAGCGTGGGCAGCAGTCCAACCATGCCGACAACCGCGGTCACAACCGTATCGCAGTCCGGATGGGTCGCCGCTGCGACCAGACCGTCCATGCCGCTCATGACCGTAATGTCGGTGTCGGCAAGGGCAATTTTGAGATCGTGTGCGGCGGTCTCGTCAAACGCAACGCACAGCTTGGGATGCAGTGCGCGCGCCTGCTGTTCGAGCAGCTTGATATTCCGATTGGTGGTCAGTGCGACCACCTCGGCATCGATCGAGGGCAAAATATCAATGGTCTGTGTGCCGATCGAGCCGGTCGCACCCAAAATAGATAGATGCTTTTTCATTGTATCACAATTTCCTCCGCAATATTACACGGTCGGGCCAAGAACACGCAGGACGAGCTCAACCACCGGTGCGACAAAAATCACGCTGTCAAAGCGGTCGAGCACGCCGCCATGACCCGGAAAAATATGTCCATAGTCCTTGATACCGGTCTGGCGCTTGATGATCGAGAACGACAGGTCACCGATCTGTCCGATGACTGCGCCCGCGGCTCCCATAACGGCTGCCCCCGCATAGTGGATGTCCAAACTTGTATAGCGGTTCATGAGGAAAACGACCAGCATCATCAGTGCAGTCGCGCCAACGACACCGCCGATCGCGCCCTCAACGGTCTTTTTGGGGCTGACCACCGGCGCAAGCTTATGCTTGCCGAAGGCCATACCTGCAAACAGTGCGCAGGTATCCGATCCCCAAGCCGCAACGAGCGGCAGCAGTACCAAAAACTGACCGCCCTCCATGGCGAAGATGCGCCACAGTGAGAGCAGGAAGTACGGCAGAATCAAACCGCCGAAAAATCCAGCCATGACCTCGTTTGCATGCACCGAATCATGCCGTCTGAGCAGGCAGGCAAAGAGCGCAACCAGCAAAAACAGCACAATCGTCTGCAAAAGCAGTCCGCTGGGTACGAAAAAAAGCGGATTCGGCACACAGGTGCCCAGCGCATAGATTGCTGCGGCCAGCATGCTCGCCCGCAGCATCCAGCGGTCTTTTACCAGTCCGGTCGGGTGCATGACCTCATACGCGGCCAGCACGCACAATGCGGTAATCGCCAGTCCCAACACAATGGGCGGCAGAACATAGAGCGCCAACAGGACAAAAATAAAACCAATGACACCAAACAAAACTCTTGCCTTCATGGGTCAAACACCTCCAAATCTGCTCGAACGGCGGTTAAAGTCTTCGATCGCGGCATCCATATCCTGGGTCGCGAAGTCCGGCCACAGCC
>CAUEJN010000053.1 GCA_959018045.1 uncultured Butyricicoccus sp.
TTCTATGACTGGATTACATAACAGGCGATGCTATGACCGCGCAGGAAGAAACCAAAAGGGTTGGTTTCTTCTTTTTTGTCCCCCAAAATAGAACCGGGAGAATGATAAAAACAGATAAATGTGTAATCGGGGATTGGACGTGGGCTGTCTCATACAAAGAATCCAGCTGGATACATTCACTAGGTAGAGCTTTTGCGTGCACGAAGGAAGATCAGGGTGCAAGCCTTGTCCTTGGAGGATAGAAATGGTATAATAGCCACACCTGGCTGTGCGTGATTGCACCCAATTCAGACCGACATTTTGAATTCCTGGAGGCCTTTCATGCTTGACCCCAATGAAGCCCAGTGGCTGACCGTGAGCGACTTGTATGAACGCGGTTGGACTGACCCCATCATCAAGCGCTTGCCCGCACCGACACGGGGCACAAATCCGCATCATAAGAGCAGTCCCAAGGCCGTGCGGCGGTGGTCGATCGAGGACGTTATGCGGCTGGAGAACCGACCGGATATCCGGGCGCAGCTGGAGCGCGTCGCCGGACGGCGCGCAGGCCGTGCCGAGCGACGCAGAGCGCAGGAATTACAGCGGCAGAACCGGGCGTTTCTGGGCGGTCTGGCATTGGAGCAGGCGTTTGACGCGCAGGCGCTGGAAACGATGACCGAGGGCGACCACACGGCAATTCTGCTGGTACGCCGTCTGCATCAGGCCATCTTGAGCGCACTGTATGACACACAGCCGGTGCGATCGATTGCCGAGGCGCAGGACGGTCTGCGCACGGTCATGGAACTGACCGGAGCCGACGTACGGCACAGTCGTTATCTGAAAAACCCGCAGCTTCTGGCGTCCTGCGCACCGTGGTTCGGACGGGGAGAGACCAAGCGCGAGCGCAGCTTACATAATTTACTGCAAAAGGGCTATACTGCGTCACTGGTGCGTGTGGCGGCGGTTATTTTATATGAGTATGCGCAGCGCGGTGAGCCGGTTCCGGCGGAACAGATCTTAGCGCTGTCCGATTTTCCGGTACGTAAGCTTATGGACAGTTCGCTGTACCAGATTTATCTGGTCGATTTCATCCCGGCCATGATTCGCAGCCAGTTGTCCGACCTCATCACGGTCGATCCCAAGGACGAGTATCCCGAGGCGCGTATGATGCAGCGCCGGTTTGTCATTCATGTCGGCGGAACCAATACGGGTAAGACATACGAGAGCCTGAACCGCCTGGCACAGGCCGAGAGCGGTGTTTATCTGGCACCGCTGCGTCTGCTGGCGCTCGAGGTACAGGAGTCCATGCTGGAACGCGGCGTGAATTGCAGTATGCTGACCGGCGAGGAGGAAGACATTCGGCCGGGTGCGATGCACATTGCATCCACGGTGGAAAAACTCGACCCGCACCGTGTGTATGACGTAGCAGTCGTGGACGAATGCCAGATGATCGCAGACCGTGAGCGTGGTTTTGCATGGACGCGTGCGATTTTGGGCTGCTGTGCCCGAGAGATTCACCTGTGCACCGCGCCCGAAGGACTGGACATCATCGTCCGGCTGATTGAGAGCTGCGGGGAACCGTATGAGATCGAGCATCACGGACGCAAGTGTGATTTGATTCTAGTCGATCAGCCGATCACCTTGGACGATGTACAGGACGGCGATGCGTTCATCGCGTTTTCCAAGCGCAACGTGCTGCTATTGGCCGAGCAGCTGCGCCAGATTGGCGTACCGGCTTCCATTATTTACGGCGCACTGCCGTATGCGACGCGCAAGTTGCAGATGGAACGCTTTTTGCGCGGTGAGACGCGTGTGCTGGTGGCGACCGATGCCATCGGCATGGGACTGAACCTACCCATCCGCCGCGTGATTTTCACCCGTGACCGCAAGTTTGACGGCTTGCACAATCGCGCTCTGCGTCCGGAGGAAATCCGCCAGATTGGTGGACGTGCCGGACGGTTTGGCGTGTATGATGAGGGTTTTGTGACCGCAACCATCGACAGTGAGACCATCTGGCAGGGCTTTTGCGCACCGGTTGAGCCGATCAAGCAGGCCATGCTGGGATTTTCCGATCTGGTTCTGCGCGTCGATCACGATCTGCTCGAAGTCTTGCAGGTGTGGAACAGCATTCCGGCGATCGAGCCATATAAAAAAATGCCGATCGACCGATACATCTTTATTTTAAAGACCTTGCAGGACTGTGGGCTTGCGCTGGATAAGGAACAATCCCTGCGGGCTGCGACCATTCCGTTTGACGAGCGGGAAGAGGAACTGATGGATTATTTCCTGCTCTACTGCGGGCAGTATCTAGAAGGACGGGAGATCGAATGGCCCCGGCGGGGCAAGAGCTCGCTCGACGGGCTGGAACTATACAGCCAGATGCTCGATCTGTACTATTCGTTCTGTCGTGCATTTCGCCAGCCGGTCGATTTGGACTGGCTGCGCACCGAAAAAGAGAATACTGCGCTGCAAATTAACGAACTTCTGGTGCGCGAGCTGTCCCAAAAGGGCAAAAGCTGCCAGGTTTGCCATGCACCCATGCCGCTTTCCTCTAAGTTCCGGGTATGCTATAAGTGCATGATGAAGCGAAAGAAACAAAACCACATCCAAATGCACGGGAGAAAGTCAGGATAAAATTAGCAAATTTAACCAAATTTTTATTGACATTCCTTAGGGTGCGCAGTATAGTGAAGCTGAAAAGACGGCACCTTGCCGTGTTGGAGAAGGAGAAGACGAGTACCATGAGAAAGCAGTATACCGGCCCCTGGCGCATGGCGCATCGCGGCATCAGTCAGGCTGCTCCGGAAAATACGCTCGAAGCCTTTCGCGCGGCCTATCACGGTGGAATTGAAGGACTGGAAATCGATATCCGTATGACTCGGGACAGGGTGATCGTCATTCATCATGACGAAACTCTGGAGCGTCTGACCTGCGGCTCTGACCATCCCTGCACCCGCGCGGTGCGCGACTGTACCTGGGCGGAGCTGGAAGCGCTTGAACTGCCTTATGCCAATCACCTGATGGATAACTGGAAGGATGAGGGCATGGGGGAACACGAAGCGGTGGATGTTGCACGCCAGCTGGGACAGGATCCCGATCATCCGTATGAGATCGAGCGCCGGAAAGATCCGCGTATGGCCAAGCTGATGCGTCTGTCCGATCTGTTTGAGTGGATGGAGCAGCTGACCCGCCGTGTGATTTTGGAAATTGAGTACAAGGCACCCGGTATGATGCCCGAACTGTGCGCACTGCTCGAAGGTTTTTCCGGACGCAGCGACTGCATTGTATTTTCGGGAGAACCCGAGCTCATTGACGAAATTCAGGACTATGCCCGACACAATCGCCTGCCGGAAGGCGTCAAGCTGGGCGCAAACATTCGTCGTCTGACACCCGAATGGAAGGAAAAGATTCCGTCCATGAAGCTGTTCGAAGTCGGCCTCAATATCGAAGCGCTGGAGCGCGAGGATATTGAATGGCTGCGCGGACGCGGCATTCTGGTGTTCTCCAATCTGGGAGACACGCCGGGTGGCTGGCAGAAGATCTGCACCCGCAGTCTGACCGGCTTTAAGACCAATTACACCGGGCCGTTTAACGCCTGGTGGGATGAATGGAAAGAATAAACGAAAAGACCGCTCGGAAAGAGCGGTCTTTTTTGACGGATAGGAATTTCAGTCTTGCAGCAGGGTTTCCAGTTCAGTGACCAGAGAATCGAACAGCTTGAGCGCAGCGGCAACCGGTTCGGGGGAAGCCATATCTACGCCTGCGCCGCGCAGCAGGGTAACCGGATCGGCCGAGCAGCCCTTGGACAGGAAGGACAAATAATCTTCCACCGCGGGTGCACCTTCTTTGAGGATGCGCTGAGACAGCGCGATGGCTGCGGCATAGCCAGTCGCGTACTGGTAGACATAGAAGTTATAATAGAAGTGCGGAATGCGTGCCCATTCCAGCGCGATTTCGGGATCGAGCACGATGTCCTCACCGTAGTAATCGCGGTTGAGCTGCTGGTACTTGGCCGACAGCGATTCTGCGGTCAGCGGAATGCCCTGACGGGTCTGTTCGCTGCACCACAGCTCAAACTCTGCGAACATGGTTTGACGGTACAGCGTACCGCGGAACAGTTCGAGGAAGTAGTTGACCAGATAAGCGCGGCGGCGCTTGTCCTGGGTCTTGTTCAGCAAATGCTGCATGAGCAGCGACTCATTGCAGGTCGAGGCCACTTCGGCGACAAAGATTACATAGTTTGCATAGGTGACCGACTGGTGCTTGTTGGACAGATAGGAGTGCAGCGCGTGTCCCATCTCATGCACGAGCGTAAAGACATCGTTTAAAGTGTCGGTGTAGTTTAACAGAACGTACGGATGGGTGCCGTAAGGGCCGGCAGAGTACGCGCCCGAGCACTTACCCTGATTTTCGTATACATCGATCCAGTGGTTTGCAAAGCCTTCTTCCAGCATAGCGCGATATTCGTCACCGAGCGGAGCCAGTGCTTCCAGTGCGGTTTGCTTGGCCTCTTCGTAATCGACCTCAACGTCCTGATCGGCAACGATCGAGGTGTACAGATCGTAGAAGTGCAGCTCGTCTACACCCAGCAGCTTTTTGCGCAGACGCACATAGCGATGCATGGCGGGCAGACCGTCGCGGACGGCAGTGATCAGGTTGTGATAGATCTCGACCGGTACTTCGGTGCCGTCCAAAGCGGCGTGCAGGGCAGAGTCGTAGCGGCGTGCATCGGCGAAGAATTGCAGCTGCTTCATCTGTGCGCTGAGTACGGCGGCCGAGGTGTTGCGGTACTGGCCGTACACGCTGTACAGCGAATGAAAGGCATTTTCACGCAGCACACGGTCGGGAGACTGGAGCAGGGGAACAAAGGTGCCATGGGTGACCGGATGAGACTGTCCCTGACTGTCCACAGCGTCCGGGAAGGTCATATCGGCATCGTTGAGCATGGAAAAGATGTCGTCCGGGCACTGTCCGAGCTGACCGGCAGCGGCCAGCAGTGCTTCGCACTCACGCGACAGTGTGTGCGGCTTTTGACGGCGGACGCGGTCGAGTACCAGACGGTAGTGGGACAGACCGGGCGCAGCCTGATAGAAGCTGTCCAGCGTCTCGTCCGGGATGGCGAGCAGTTCGGGTGTGGAGAACGCGTCAGCCTGATCGACAGCGATGGCCAGATTGGTGAACTTTGCGGTCATCTCCTGATAGACTGCGTTTCTTGTGTCCTCGTCGCTCTTGCGCTGTGCGTAGTTGCCGAGCGCGTCCAGCTTTTCGCTGAGCGTATCGCCAAAGCGCAGATATTCGAGCAGGGTGTCGGCGGAGTCGGACAGATGACCTTCAAAGCCGCGCAGCTTGTCCAGCATGGACTGTGCCTCGGTGTAGCAAGAGCTCCAAGCTTCATCAGAGGGGAAAATATCGGTCAGCGCCCATTGAAACTGCGGATCGACCTCCGCGCGGGCGGGAACGGTTTTGGGCATAGGGATTCCTCGCTTTCGGATTCCGGCATACCGGAAAAATTTGTAAGTCCACTCTAACACGGATGTGCTGCCTTGTCAATGCAGACCGTGCAATCGGGAAGGACAAGGACGGGAATGGGATAGTTTATGAAGATTTTATGAACTTATACACCCTGTTTGTTGACTTTTTTCGGGTAAAAACCTATGATAGAAGAAAAAAGTGATCGTTTTTTATGAATACTCAGGACTGTATTTTGACCCGCCGCAGCGTGCGTAAATTTACCAATGAGCCGGCCGCCCCCAGAGGCCATCGAACAGGTGGTATCGCTTGCCGCTTTCGCGCCCTCGTGGAAGAATACCCAGGTGAGCCGTTATCTGGCCGTCATAGAGCCCGAGGACCGCGCGCAAATCTGTCAGTATGTACCCGACTATAACGCGCGAATCATTGCCCAGTGCTCGGTGCTGCTGGCGCAGACCTTTGTCAAATCGCATTCGGGATACGAGCGGGACGGCTCTTTTTCGACCGATCGCGACCCGGGATGGCAGTATTACGATTGCGGCATCGCCGCACAGACCCTGTGCCTTGCCGCGCACGATATGGGACTGGGAACGGTCATCATGGGCGTGTTCGACCGTCCGGCGCTCGAGCGTTTTTTAAACATTCCCGCAGATCAGGAACTTATGGCGCTGATTGCCCTGGGTTACCCGGACGAGATGCCGCCGGCACCACGGCGCAAGGACGTACAGACATTATTGTCCTTCAAGCGAGGACAAAGTACAATATAAGACGGACAGAAAAACGATCAGAACCTGCCAAAATTGGCAGGTCCTTTGGTTCCTTGAAATCGTATGCAAAATGATTGCGGATGGATGTAACGAAAAATACAAAAATGTTGGCAGACTTGGTCAAATTACCGGTAAGTAATGGGTAAGATATGGGAAAGGGATTGATAAAATGTTGGAAAACTATTATACTATGAGAGCGAGATTGAAAGAATATTGAGGAATCGTGAAAGGAGTCTCTGTATGCGCGGAGTTTATACCAGCATTAACGAGATTCGTCGCCGCGTTTATACCGAAATTGCGCGTATGGCGTATGAGAGCGACGATTATGCAAAGACCATGGAGGGGCTGCCCTACCAGATCCTGCCCGGTGAGCGTGCATCTTACCGTGACAGCATTTTCTTGGAGCGTGCGATTGTAGGCGAGCGCCTGCGTCTGGCAATGGGTATGCCGGTGCGCACCGCTGCGGCTGACAAGCCGATCTCGGACGGCATCGAAAAGTGCTCGACCGAGGAGCAGTACTATGAGCCGCCGCTCATCAATATCATTAAGTTTGCCTGTCATGCCTGCCCGGAGAAGCAGATTGTAGTTACCGAGGGCTGCCAGGGCTGTTTGGCACATCCCTGCACCCAGGTTTGTCCCAAGGATGCCATCCACATCATCAATGGCCGCTCGGTCATCGATCAGGAGAAGTGCATCAAGTGCGGCCGCTGCCAGGAGGCATGCCCGTATAATGCAATTATCAAGCAGGAGCGTCCGTGCGCCAAGGCTTGCGGCGTGAACGCAATCCATTCGGACGAGAACGGCTGCGCAGAGATCAACTATGGCAAGTGCGTATCCTGCGGTATGTGTCTGGTTAACTGCCCGTTCGGCGCAATCGCTGACAAGGCACAGATCTTCCAGGTCATTCAGGCTATTAAGAAGGGTGAGAAGGTTTACGCGGCTGTTGCACCGGCATTTGTCGGTCAGTTCGGCCCCAAGGTTACCCCGGAGAAGCTGCGCGCAGCAATGAAGGCACTGGGCTTTGCCAATGTCATCGAGGTTGCAGTCGGCGCTGACCTGTGTGCAACCCAGGAAGCCATTGACTTCCTCGATCATGTTCCGGAGAAGATTCCGTTTATGGCAACTTCCTGCTGCCCGGCATGGTCGATGATGGCAAAGCAGGAGTTCCCGGAGTACAAGGAGTGCATCTCCATGGCGCTCACGCCTATGGTACTGACCGGTCGTATGATCAAGAAGCGTCATCCCGAGGCCAAGATCGTATTTATCGGGCCCTGCGCGGCAAAGAAGCTGGAAGCACGCCGC
>CAUEJN010000054.1 GCA_959018045.1 uncultured Butyricicoccus sp.
AAGCTGCACATTACTCGTCCTCCTCGTACATAACAGGGTCATTTTTGTAGAGATTTCGCTCCTTTAGATACTGAATGAGCTCCGGCTCATGAATCCGGTCAAGGAATCCATGCCAGGACAGCTCCTGCAATTCCTCGTCAGATAAGAAAAGAGCCACGTCGCAGATGACGTTTACCAACTGCAACGTGGCGATCAAGGTGTTGTATTTGAGCGTGCCGCGGAAAATTCGGATCTCAACGGTCTCTTCATTCGTGAGATTCACTGCGGTGTAACGTCCTGCACGGGAGTCCTTCGCCGATTCCATCACAGCTTTCGGCGATAACTTCATGCCGTACCGTGCTGCCCAGCGGTTGATCTGCCGCTCGGTGCGCCGGGAGAATCGCAGCAACTCCGTCCAGAATTTCTCAACGAAGTAGAGTAGCCGCGCAATCGACAGTTCCTGCTCCTGCTCGGTCTCTCCGAAAGCAACGCGGGAGATATGAACATGCAGTCCACAGGTCGTGGTACGGTGGCTGAGATATCCGAGTTCAACTGCCTTGCGCAGGACATTTTTCCACGGCATTTGTTCTAGATGATACTGTAAGGTCATCGGATGGGTAACCAGTTCCATGCCGCAGTCCAATGATCCGTCGCTTTTAATGTATAAATTCTGCGCGTCCTCGTTGGCGACACTCAGGATTTCTCCGGCATTCTTACGGCTCTTGCCGTTGCCATCGATCTCCAGTTCTACACCGAAGAAGCGTTCGTTGCTGCGCTCACCATGGAAAATCAATCGCGGTGTGTAGCTGTAGTCATGAATGGTCGCCTGCTGCAAACGGGCTTGCAGGCAGTCATAGCACAGCGGTTCGTCCTCATCGTCGTCCTCGTAGTAGGTATCGCTGTATGAAATGACGCGCCCACAGCGTTCACAGTGCGTATAATGCCGCTCGTAGCAATGCTCGCACAAAGTGATATTTTCGTCTCCGTGGTCGTCCGACAAGAACAGCCGCTCGCCACAACAATCACAGACTGTTGTGTATGTGTCCACACAATCCGGGCACAAAATCGTATCGGCTACCATCGTGCAGGCATCCGCCGGGGCTCGTTCGCCACAGTGCTCGCAAATGTAGGTTGTCTCTTCCATGTTCAAAGCCTCCTTTTAATATTCTTCTGCCAACAACATGGTGATGTGATCGGGATCTTCGATGATGTAGACCTTGGCATCAACAGGCTGCTCGCCCGGGATCACGACAACGTGCTGGTATTCCGGCTGCTCCTGAGCATGCTCAATGCGCTGGCGGTCGCCATCACAGGATAACTGAAAGATTTGCAGGTAGTCCCGCTCGGGGACTTCCATACTGTCGCGCATATACCACAGAAGTGTTTGTAGCCACGGCGGAATGGTGTTCTGAATGCCACGGGTGATGTAACGGGGTTTCATCTGGATCAGCTCCTTATAGAATAGTAGAAGCCGAAGGATTTCTCCTTCGGCTTCACTTCTATACTATATATTCGATTTGATTTGAGTCTCACTTTTTGGGTTCTTTTGAAAACATGCTGTGGCGAGAATGAAAGGTTTTGGATGGTGGCAGCATGGCTGCCTGATCGGTCAATCCCAGAAGATACTCCACATTGACCTTATAAAACCGGGACAAACGGATCAAAAGTTCAATCGGGATCTCACGCACCCCATTTTCATAGTTACAGTATGTGTTCTGTGCAACCTGGAGATATTCTGCAACTTCCCGCTGGGTAATGTCACGGTCTTCTCTCAGTTCTTTGATTCGATTTGGATACATGGGCAGCCTCCTTGTATCCATTGTAAAGATGCTGCAGTCCGGCATTGACTTTTATCTCGTTTTGAGATAACATGTACTTGTAAGGTGCAAATGATTCCCTCTAATTCCATGTACGAAAGAGGTGCAGCAGATGGCAAATTATCGTGATACTTATTTTGGCAGCAACCCCAGCGATCATGGCTGGTACACCTGTGTCAGATGTGGTCGGAAACTGCGACGCGGCGATGTAGATATCGATCACATCATCCCCCAAAGCTGCGGCGGCGCGTATGAAGAATGGAATCTGCAATGTATGTGCAGTCACTGCAACCGCTCCAAGCAGAATAACACGCGCGACACCGTGCCTGATCTCATCCGCAGCACCGGCCGTATTGTCTCTCGCGAGAGCAAGAAAACTACTTTCTCGCGCTTTCTGTCCAAGAAATAATTGTAATTTAAAGCCAAGGAGAGTTTTTTTATGTCATTCTGGGAAAAAGCAAGCGCGCTGGGTCAAGCAACATATGAAAAAGCAAAGAAGTTCAATGCAGATGTAGAGCGTTGGATGTACAGTTACCGCAACTATGACGGTGAAAAACTACTGAAAATCGAAAAGTAAGGTGCATTGGTTCAAAGATGCGCTGCCTGTAAGCTGCTCGAAGAGCACGGCTATGATTTCTAAAATCCCATCGCTACCCAAATCTTTTTTGAGCGGCTGTACCTCTTGTACAGTCGCTCATTTTGACAACCATGCATTACAATTTTTCTCGTATTCACATATAGACTGCTTTCTGTATTTAATCTTGTGATTTCCGAGATCTTGTGTTATAATAAAGATGTATCTTTATGAAACATAAATTTTCCACAAACCACAAGTCCATACAACATACACGCTCTTCAACAGTTTGAATTATCTGCTGAAAACTCAGTGGCTCTGTGGATAAGTCTTTCCTGGCCTAGTCTGAAAAGTTGTGACCCAAGCCTTGGGAGCAAGGCATAGAAATACAAATCCAGTATGAGGAGGAAATGAAATGAAACGGAAAATACGTAGGCGTGTTGGCGGCATTGTTCTTGCTTCAACAATGCTAATCAGCACAATTCCTACAACAGCAATTGCAGCAGACGAAAACTCTGTGGATCTGGTGGATATCAATCCATCCGGCAAAGATGCCGACACGCTGGTTGTCACCAATGTAAACGAGGCTACCACGAATAATACATTGGATGCAGCTGATGTGAACGGCGAACCGGACACCCGAGACACTGATAGCACCAACTGGATTGATGAGGCAAATACAGATTGGTATGACAAGACCAATACCATATTCACCATCAACACCGCAGAAAGACTGGCTGGTCTGGCAAAATTGGTCAACGAGGGCAATGACTTCAGCAAAAAGACCATCAAACTAGGCGCAAATATCGATCTGGATGGTAAGGAATGGACGCCGATTGGTACGTCCAGAAAGCCTTTCAAAGGTACTTTTGACGGCCAAGGCAAAACCATCTCCAACTTAGTGATCGATATGTCGAGCAAGAGTGATGTAGGTCTGTTTGGTTATACCTCGAATGGTGAGATCAAAAATTTCACACTGAACAATGCCAAAGTGGTTGGCAACTTGGATGTGGGAGCCGTGGCAGGCACTCCGTATACTTCCGAATACACCGACATCTCTGTCACTGGCCTGATTCAAGTCGAAGGATTTTCCTATGTAGGCGGTGCGTTAGGCAAGAATGCCTATGCCAATGTCACGAATGTAGACGTGATCGGATCTGAAGGCAGCTATGTCAAGGCGTATAGTATTGATAAAGCTGGTGTTTGGCGCACCTATGTAGGTGGCTTGGTCGGCTTTATGGGAGAGGGCAGCCATATGGTCTCCGACTGCAATGTAGAGATCGATGTAACTGGCTCCACCTGCAATGTGGGTGGTATTCTGGGCATCCTCCACTACAATAATACCATGGAAAGCTGCACCTATAAGGGTAATCTAACCCTTACTGACCCAGACGCTGAGGATGGTACTGAATTTGGCGCCTTAACAGGCACCGTGATGAATAGCACGGGTAAAGTAACTATCACGGATTGCTCTGCTACTGTTATCAAGGCGATGTCTGGTGATAAAGACGTCACAAATACTATTACTGCGCATGGTGATTTTTACCATTCGCTAACTGATCCAAAAAATGCAACCGGTGAAGTTTCTGTCAGCGCGACAGTGAATGGTAATATCGTGACGGTAAACAACAATGTAGCTACGGTCGGTACCGAGGGCTATACCTCTTTGGCTTCCGCTATCGCTGCGGCAAACGACGAGACTGGTACAGATCCTATTACTGTTGAAATTGTCGCATCCGGCAGCTATGCTCCCTTCACCATCACTCGTGACAACGTGACGGTTCAGGCGGCAGAGGGCGTAGATGCAACCTTTAACATCAGTGCAGACAGCACTGGCAACATCAATGGTGAGCATGTCACCCTGAAGGGTCTTGATTTTGCCTCCACGGATGGCACCACCATTTTCAGCTCCGGCGATTGCGATGATCTGACGCTGGAAGGCTGTACTTTTACCGGTGATGAAACCGGAACCGCGTTGTACATTCATAAACCCAATATTACCATCACCGGTTGTACCTTTAAGGATTTCGAGCGCGGCTACTACACCTGCGGTGACAACCATGCTGCTGGTGCAATGACCTTTACTAACAATACCTTTACCAATGTCTGCGTACCGATCGATGGCTATTGGGGCAAGACCGCCACCGATACAACCAATATCCAGATCACGGGCAATAACTTTGACAATGGTGACTGGGATGCGGCCTACATCCAGCTCTGGGACTACGCCCAGTACCTGAAATGGGCTGGAAATAAAGATGACGACCGTCAGGGTAGTGCAATTAAGGCTACCATCAGCGACAACACATACGCCGGAAACGTAGTCATCTATGCGACACACTTCGACTGGTTCACCCCCTCCAAGTTAACGCTGGATGAGGCATCCACAGCACGGGTGAAGCATCGCTATCTGGTAGAATTGGAGAATGCTGATAGCGCTACTATCCGTAATGCTGACGGCAGCAAGATCACCGCATTCAATGAAAATGCGACATCTTCTCTTCATAACGGAAAGACTGTCATCTACTCCATCTGTGAGGGTAACTACATCTTTGACATCAAGCCCACCGGCGCTACCGAAGCTATGCTTTCTCAGAAAGTGACAGTATCTAAGCCTAGCGCGTTGGACAATACCAACAAAATCACTATTTCCGACGAAGCTAACAAGGTGGCTCAGGTTGGCGAGCAAAAGTACACCTCTCTGGCCGAGGCGATTGACGCCGCCATGAATGGCACGAACAAGACCATCACGCTGCTGTCCGATATCGCAGTAGATTCTTGGAACATGATTTGGAATATCACTGGCATTACTTTGGATGGAGACGGACATACCCTTAAGGTAAATGATATCCAAAGTGGTCAGAATCATGATGCAGTATTCCACTCTGCTGGCAACAATATTTTCAAGAATCTGACCGTAGATCTTTCTGGTATTGCTACCGGTTCCCAAGCTCAGGGTTACCGTGCCTTCAGTGCAGCTCCGGGCGATGTCTTTGAGAAGATCACAGTGATTGGCAATGGATACGTAAGCTATGGCATCACGGTTGGCGGAAGTGACGCAGCAGATGAGACGATTACTATTGACGGCTGTACTTTCAATGATCTTGGTTATGCGGTATATGACAGCGAGAATGCCAATGTAGAAAATCTGATCATTAAGAATTCTACCATGACCAACTGTGATTATGCTACTATCCTGCGCTCTGAAAACGGTCAGTTCATCGATAACGCAATTTCCGACGGTAAGCTGAACATTATGACCGATAAGCAAACCGTAACTGGTAACGTATTCACTGATGGTAGTCGTGTCAAGTTCTACGCGCAGCCTGCCACCTTTAAGAAAAATAACATCTCCTCGGACAGCAAGCTGGCAGCCAACTCAGGCGTGACCGGAATTGATGTGTCCGAGAACTACTGGGGCGGCGGTGCACCAAGCGCGGATCAGTTGAACGGCGTAGATGTCACCGGAAATGACGTTTACTATACGGAAGATACTATGAATCCCGAAGATTTGAACACATATCGTCCTTCCACTGGCGGCGGCGCACACCATCCGGATGCCGGCAGCGGTTTGTCTTCCGACCGCTACGACATTAACAAGCCTTCCAAGGTAGAGAACGGCTCGATCAAGGTCAGCGACTCCAAGGCTGAGAAGGGCGACACCGTCACAATCACCGTAACCCCAGACGAGGGCTACGAGCTGGACGAGCTGGTCGTTTACGACAAGGACGACGACGAGATCGATCTCAAGGATAAGGGCGACGGTAAGTACACGTTCGAGATGCCCAAGGGCGACGTTGAGATCAAGGTATCCTTTGCAGCCATCGAGGATGAGACCCCGAAGGCAAACTTCACCGACGTTGCGGCTGACGCCTGGTACGCAGACGCTGTCCAGTACGTCTACGAGAACGGCCTGATGAGCGGTACCAGCGAGACCACCTTCAGCCCCGACTTGACCACGACCCGCGGTATGATCGTGACCATCCTGTACCGTATGGAGAATGAGCCGACCGTGACCAGCACGACTGCGTTCACCGACGTGGCTTCCGATCAGTACTACGCAAACGCAGTTGCATGGGCTGCACAGAATGGTATCGTTTCGGGCACCACCGCAACCACCTTTGCGCCGAATGCAGCGATCACCCGCGAGCAGATGGCGGCGATCCTGTATCGCTACGCACAGTTCAAAGGCTATGACGTATCTGTAAAGGCTGATCTGTCGGTTTACACCGACGCTGCAAGTGTTGGCGCATACGCAACCGACGCAATGGCATGGGCAAATGGTGCTCAGCTGATTACCGGCACCAGCGCAACCACGCTGACCCCGGCTGGTCAGGCAACTCGTGCACAGGTTGCAACCATCCTGATGCGTTTCTGCGAGAATATTGCAAAGTAAATTATATAATCTTCTTCCTTTTTGAGAGAGGCTGGCCTTTGGGTCAGTCTCTCTTTTTATATGCTCTTATCATCAGTGAATACGCTGGTCATAGGCGCCTTGATGCGTTGATTGATAAAACGTCTGCTTAAACGGCACAAGTACCTGCCTGAAGGAATGGAAGATGCCATACAGACGGTCGACGCAGTGCGAATTGTGGACCGATCATACACCGTTTTGATATCCGGTGGAGAGAACGTCGATTTCAGCCTTTTGTGACAGAGTAATCGGACCGCTTTTTCTGACGAGCAGCTGTGAACGAACCACAGCTGCTCGTTTTTTTGACAAGTTCCCACATTTTGTCTTTGGTGCGTTGCTGAAAATCATCCTTAACCGGAAAATCTGCAGGTGATCCCGCTCAGGCACTTCCATACTGTCTCTCGTGTATCACAAAAGCGTTTGTAGCCAAGGCGGAACAGTGGTCTGAATGCCGCGGGTGATATAACAGGATTTCATTGGGATCAGCTGCTTCTATATAAGAATAGACTCCAAAAGAATATCC
>CAUEJN010000055.1 GCA_959018045.1 uncultured Butyricicoccus sp.
CTTTTCGTCCGGTTTCGCTTCCCGTGTGGTCAGCTTATTTATAATACCACAGTGAAGCGTCCCTGTCAATAAGTTTTTTTCGTTTTTTTGAAGTTTATTCAAAAAACTTTGTAACTTATCAGGTTTTCTTCGTGGTATGCTGTCCTCAACCAGATAGCTTAAATATGATACCACCAGCTTTCCCCAAAGTCAACGGTTTTCTTGTGATTTTCCGAAAAATTTCGGGCAGGCCGTCCATGAAACAGTCTGCCCGGTTTGCCATCAAATATACACGGTGCTATGGCTGGTAAAGAAATACAATGCGCGGCCTAAAACCTTCTTATCGAAAATCTTCTCAACTGCAGTCTGGTAGGCATCCAGCTGGGGTCGATACTGCTCGGCACGCTCGAGCGCTCCCTGTTTGGTCACGCGGTCGGTCTTGAAGTCCACGATCAGGAAGCCGTCCGCCGTCTCGGTCATGCAGTCCACGACACCTTGCAGCAGCACTTCCTCCTCTGTCCCCGCAGCTTCCGGGTAATAGTCGGCCGCCGGAACGGTGACCGAAAACTTGAACTCGCGCCGCAGCTCGCCCGTCTGCATGTGCTTTCGATAAAGATCGGACTGGAAAAACGCCTCGATGCGCTCGGGTTCGACCGCGTCGGCCTGCTCGGGTGACAGAATCGCCCGCTCGCGCAGGCGTGCGATCTCCTCCCGCACCCGTCCATCGGCGCACGCGTCAAAATCGCAGAACTGCATGAACAGATGATGCGCCGTGCCACGCTCGGCTGGGGTCAGGCCGCGCACCTGCTGCTCAAAGTCCGGTCTGCGCAGAGCCGGTACCGGTCGGACAGGTCGGGTGTCCTCGGCAGCTTCGACCGACTTATAATCGGTCTTACGTCCGGTCGCGGTCAGCTTGGCCGGGATATCGGCCAGTGCGGCATCGGGATAATTGAGCGCAGGCGGCACGGCGGGCAGATCGGCAAAGGCCACCGGTTCGGTGGTCTGCGACTGCCAGCCGGTCAGCTCGCTCGGCTTCTTATAATAGAAGGCGATGTCGTCCGGCGCCTTGCCGTCCATCTCTACGATACGTCCGGTCACGCTGCGCACCCCACCTGCCTTGGGATGGCGCAGCAGCGGCGCCAAAATCCAGGACATCGGCGTGTGCACGCTGCCCATCGCGTAGGGCGGCAGGCTGTCCAGCGCGGCAAAGCGCGCCAGTCGGTCGAGCTGGGTGGCAAACTGCGCCGACGCGCAGGTGATGATGAGTTTTTCTTTGGGGCGCGTCAGCGCAACATATAAGACGCGCAGCTCCTCGCTCACCGCCTGCTGCCGCATTCTGGCCGTGACGGCTTGCCGTTCCAAGGTATCATAGCGCACGCCGCGTGTCAGGTCGCGGCACTTCGCGCCGAAGCCCAGCGACGGATGCACGAGCACGGGCGCGGTCAGGTCGCGTTCGTTGAAGCGCTTGGCCGTGTCCGCGAGCACGACGACCGGGAATTCCAGTCCCTTGGACTTATGGATGGACATGATGCGCACTGCGCCCTCGCCGCCCTCGGCGCGGACGGTCTCGAAATCGTCCCCGTTTTCCTCCATCGAGCGCAGCAAGCGCACAAAGCGGAACAGGCCGCGCGTGCCCGACTGCTCAAATCCGCGCGCCCGCTCGAAGAAGGACAGCAGATTGCGCTGACGCTGTGCACCGCCCGGCATGGCTCCGAACAGGCCGAGCGCACCGGTCTGGTCGTAGATGCGCCAGAGCAGCTGGTAGACCGGCAGATCACAGGACAGCGCGCGCAGTTCGTCCAGCTCGCGCAGGAAATCCTGTACCTTTGGCGACTGGCTCAGGCGTGCGGCCTCATAAAAGCTGATTTTGCGACCCAGCAGTCGGATTTCGGCCAACTCGTCCTCGGAAAAGTCGTAGAGCGGCGAGCGCATGACGCCGATGAGCTGCACGTCCTGTCTGGGGTTGTCGATGACCGACAAGAGCGACACGATGGTGCCGACCTCGGTGGTCTGCATGAGGCCTGCGCTCTCCTCGGTCTGTGCTGCAAGGCCGTATTCGGCCAGCGCTGCGCGGTAGGTCGCCGCACGTGCCTTGGGCGAGCGCATGAGGATGACCACGTCGGACGCGCGCAAGGGTCTTGTGCTGTCGCTGCCCCGGTCGGTGACCGGAAAACCGCTGTCGATCAGCTCACGGATACGGCATGCTGCCATACGCGCTTCAAGCAGCGCCTTATCTTCCCCGCTCTCGTCGTCCGCCGTATCCAGCAGCCAGACCTCGGTGTCGTCGGTGCCCGGCGCCTGTTCGGGATAGTCCGCGCCGACGTACAGCGCTTCGCGGTCGGTGTAGTCCAGATCGCCCACCCGCTCGCTCATGACCGCGCGGAAAATATAGTTGACCGTGTCGAGTACCTGCGCACGCGAGCGGAAATTCTTGGACAGAACGACACGTCTGCCCTGTCCCTCGGTCGGCTCGTCGGTGAACGACTGGTATTTGTCCAGAAAAATATAGGGGTCGGCCAGACGGAAGCCGTAGATCGACTGCTTGACATCGCCGACCATAAACAGGTTATCGCGCGCGATGGCCGAAAAGATGGCATCCTGCACGCCGTTGGTGTCCTGGTACTCGTCGACCAAAATCTCGCAGAAGGATGCGGCCAGACGGTCGGCCAGCATGGACGGTTTGCCGTTCTCATACAGCAGGCGCACGGCAAAGTGCTCGAGGTCGTTAAAGTCGGCCAGACTGCGGCGGCGTTTTTCGGCGGCGAAGGCCTCGGCGAACTGTTCAACCGTATCAATGAGGGCATCCAGCGCCGGGCGCACCAGCGCACGGTCATAAGCTGCCTGCTCGGTGGTCACGCACAGCAGTTTGCCCTTGATCTCACCCGCGACCGTCTTCCACTCCTCGCGCAGTCCCTTGATCTCCTCCTGAAAGTCCTTGTCCTCATAGCCGCGGATGGAACCCAGACGGTCAAAGTGCAAGCCCTGCGCAAGCTCGACCGCCTTGTCCCAGTCGTTCGCGTCGATGGCGGCAAGGAGCGCCTCGGCCTGCTTGATGTCCGATGTGATCGCCGGGGCGTAAGCCGTCTCGAGTGCTTCGTCCTCGTGCAAAAGCTCCAAGGCGTGATGCAGAAAGGCCAGTCCGTACTGCGCCGCCATGCGTGCCTGATCGAGCAATAACCGACCGTGTGCGGTGTTCGCCGGACTGCCGCCGTCCATCAGACTGCGGCGCACGTCTTCCAGAAAGCCCTCCGGGTCGGCGTGGGCGCGGGTCTTTTCAAAGGTGTCCAGCACAGCAGCCGCCAGCGGTCTGTCATCCTGTCCGCTGGTCAGCAGGTCGCACAGCGCGGCAAAGCCTGGGTCGTCCTGCGCATATTTGGCTTCCAGCACGTCTTCCAGCACCTCGTCGCGCAGCATGCCCCGCTCGCTCTCGTCCGCCAGACGGAAATCGGGCGGCAGATCGAGTGCAGCAGCCTGCTCGCGTACCAGTGTCAGACAGAATGCGTGCACGGTGGTGATACGCGCCTTGTGCACGAGCAGCAGCTGACGGCGCAGGCGCGCATTGTCCGGGTCATCGGCCAGACGGGCAGCAATCGCGTCGGCCAGCTTGCCGCGCATCTCGGACGCTGCCGCGTTGGTGTAGGTCACGAGCAGAAAGCGGTCGATATCAACCGGGTCCTGCGGGTCGGTCAGACGGCGAATGACGCGCTCGACCAGCACGGCGGTCTTGCCCGAACCGGCTGCCGCCGACACCAGTAGGTCACTGCCCCGCGCCGTGATGGCGGTCAACTGGTCATTTGTCCACTTGGTCATGGTCTTTTCCCTCCAGCTTGTCCCAAACCTCGCTGTCCTTGAACTTCTTGAGCGGTCGGTACTGGTCGCCCGCGCTCTCGTCGAACCGGCATGCCGCGCGGTAGTCGCAGAACTCGCACTGCGGCAGGTTGCCCTGCACGCACGGGTCGGCGCTCACGTCTCCCGCGAGCAGTTCCCGACCCATTTCCAGCAGTTTGGTCTGTGTATATCGCGCCAGCCGTCCGAATTTCTCCAGATCGGCCACCGACGACACGGCCGCGAGCTCGGGCGTGGGTTCGGGGTTTTTCTTGGTCGGCTTTGCCACCTTGAGCTTGACCGGCAGGAATTTACCCTCCCCGGTCAGTCCCTTTTCCATGGCTTCCAGAATGTCAATGTCGTCGGACAGCAGTCCCGACCGCCGCAGCGCGCGTTCGCGCAGCGCGTGCAGAGTCTCATCGTCCTGTGCACGCTCGCCGTCCGGGATGGTATCGCGCACGGGCACGTACAGTACGCCTGCCGGGCGGATCTCGTTGAGTTCTCCTGTCAGCTTAGCGCGGTAGCGCGTAAGCCCCTCGGTTTGCAGGGCATATAAATAGATAATGAGCTGCATGTTGAGGCCGTTCCACACATCGGACAGCGAGAACGACTTTTTGCCGCTCTTGTAGTCCATGACGCGCAGGTACAGACGGCCATTTTGGATGTAGCCGTCCACGCGGTCGACCTTACCCGACAGCGACACGGTCACGTCATCGTCCTGCACGGTGACCGGCGGCAGGTCGCCACCGCGTGAGAAGTCCAGCTCGTAGTCGATGGGGACGAAGTCGGACGCGCGGAGTTCGTCGAGGACGTTGTTTAAAATGGTCTCGACGCTCTTGACCAGCCTGCGGAACAGCGCTTGAAAGCGTGCGGTCTTGTCGGCAAGGCCGCCTAGGGTGTCGTCGATATAGGTCTGCACAGCAGCGCGGAGCAGTTTTTTGATCGTGCGCGGCTCGGCTGCCATCACACCGCCCGGCTCGTTTGCCAGCTGCTGCAAGACGGTCTCGAGCACGAAATGGATGAATGTGCCGGCCTCGGGCGCGGCAAAGTCCGCGCGTTTGCGCTGCTCGGCCTTGAGTCCGTACTGCATAAAAAAGGCGAAGCGGCAGGAATAGAACTTGTCCACACGCGAGGCGGTCAGGTTCAAACGCTTGCCGTACAGTCCCTCGATGACCTCCCGATCGTGCAGCGGGCCGCGTGCGGGTGACCAGCGGTGCGCACGGCGGACAAGCTCGGTATCCGCACAGTGGTTCAGCGCAGCACAGGCTGCCGGAGAGCGATCATCTCCGAGGGCAGCGCACGCAAGCTCGGCAGTCGGGCGCGGTGCTTCCAGCGCGTCGGTGTCCGGGTCGGCAGTCTGGATGGTCAGGCCGTCCAGTCGGGCGCGGAATGCTCCGATCAGGTAGGACGGACGGCACGGGCTGCCGTCAGCTGCCGCGGCGTGGTAGGACAGGATAAGCTGTTCGGTCGGGCAGGCGATGGCCTTGTAGATGGTCTCCTGCTCCATGAGCATGCGCTCGGCACCAAAGGCCGACAGCGTCATGCCGATGCCGTCCAGCGCCAGACGGTCGGTCTCGGTGAGCACGGCCGACGGGCCGGGTGCCTTGGGCAGCACGCCGTCGTTGCAGCCCAGCACGATCAAATACTTGACCTGTCCGCTGCACACGCGGTCAATCGCACCGCAGGTCACGCGGTCGAGCGAGACCGGAATCGCGCCTACGTCGTACTCGGACAGGACGAGGTGGAATAAAGTCGAAAAGCGTGCCGCGGTCATGGGCGCGTCGCCGCACACCCACACGGTCTGTTCCATCGCACCGACCAGAATCTCCCACAGCTGACGGTACTCGTCGGCCATCTGCAAGCGGCCTGCGACTTCGTGCGCCTGAGCACGGTCGGTCATGCGACCGGCGGTGTCCTCGGCTTCCAGGAAGGCGTACAGCGCACGCACGCAGTCCCCGGCGGTCTGAGCATGCTTAAGCGCTGCTTGCAGGGTGACAAAGGGTGAAATGATGCGCTCACGCAGTTCGTTGAGCGTGTTCAGACGGGCCTTGGCATCGTCGTCCAGCGCAAGGCCGTAGCCGTCGGGGTGGTTCTTCCACGGCTTGTTCCATCCACCGCCGCGCACGCGCCAGGTCAGGACATAGTTTTCCAGCTGGTCGATCTCGTCCGGGTCGGCGGCGCACAGGCCGGTCTTGAGACAGCCGAACACGTCCTCGTACCTGAGACCGTTTGCTGCGGCTTCTAGCGCACCGGTGACCAGCGCAAGCGGTGGTTTTTGCAGCAGATCGGCCTTTTCGCTCAGGAAGATGGGCACGTCATAACGCGCCATGGCCATTTCGAGCGCAGCCGCGTAGCTGTCACCGTCGCGTGCCGCGACCGCGAAATCGCGCCAGTGCGCACCGGTCTCACGCACCATGCGGCGGATGAGCGCGGCGGCGTGGGTGCACTCCTCGAAGGGCGTGGATGCGCATACAAGGTGCACGCTTTGGCCGTCTGCCGGTTCGGGCGATGCCGCAGCCTGCAAGCCCACGCGCTCGAGCACGGCCAGATCGTGCGGACGGGGCGCAGCCGCGCCCAGGTCGATGACCTCGACCTTTTGCCCGTGCCGCGCCGCCATGCGCGAGAGCAGCGTGACCGTCTTGCAGCCCGAGACAAACACATCGGGTTCTCTGCGGTCGGCGGCGATGGCCACGGTCAGCGGCAGTTTTTTCTCCAGAAAGCGGTCGATGACGCGCAATTCCTGCGGCGTGAACGAGGCGAAGGAATCAATATAGATGGCTGCGCCGTCCAACACCGTGCTCTGCGGCAGCGCGTCGGCCAGCCGTCCGAGCAGGTCGCGCGGGTCGGGCACGGTCTCGTCGCACAGGCGGTCGTACGCCGTGTACAGCGCACCCAGATCGGTCAGCTTGCGTGCGAGCAGATCATCGCCCTCGGCGCGCATCTCCTGCGCCGCACGGAAAATGGCCTCAGGCGGCTGGGCGCAGGTCTTGAGCTCATCGATCACGCCCAGCATTTCGCGCAGCAGTTCGGGACGGTCGGTCAGTCCGGGGTAAACCTCCATGCTGGTCTGCACCCGGCGTGCAGCCTCGTGCAGGGTCAGCAGACGACCCGCTGCGGTCAGCGTGGTCTGTGCCAGACCGCCGACCTCGGCGAAGATGCGACCGGACAGACGAGTAAACGACAGCACCTCGGCCGTGCGTGCAGCGTGACCGCCGGTTGCGGCAGCCAGTCGGCGCTCGTAAGCGTGCGAGAACAGTTCCGGGACGATCAAATACTGTTTTCCCTCCCGTTTTTCGGCCTTCTGGGCGATTTCGTTCACCAAAAAAGCAGTTTTACCGCTGCGAGAGCGGCCAATAACGATGCGCATGGCTAAAAACAGCCTCCTTTCGCGTTTTGACGCGGGATAAAACGAAAAAGACCACTCTGCCGAGTGGTCTTGGTTTTGGAGCGGATGACGAGGCTCGAACTCGCTACCTCCACCTTGGCAAGGTGGCGC
>CAUEJN010000056.1 GCA_959018045.1 uncultured Butyricicoccus sp.
GGGGAGGATGTCGCGCTCGTGCAGCTCGCGGCACACGTCGCTTGCGCACTTGGCGCGGAACGGCGAACGCGCGGGCAGCATCTGGTCTTTCAGGAAGGCCTTGGTGCGGCGGCAGACTTCCTCAAGCGGCAGATCGTCGTACGATGCCTCGTAGGGCAGGTCGAGGAAGCAGATGAAGTAACGAGTCGTCGCGCTGGGCACATACGGACGCAGGTCGACCGGAATCTGGGAGATGACCGGCGCGTCCGAGTCCTTGCCGAACTTCTGACGGAAGGCACGGCTGAACAGCGGTGCGATGACGCTCAGCGGGCTGGCGCCCATGGACTTGGCTGCCTTGTGCAGCTGCTCAAAGGGGAAGGTGACCTCGGTGATGACCTCGGGCTGATCGCCCGCGTCGGTCAGCTCCTCGGCGTGCAGCGCAGCAGGCTTCTGATAGATACCTTCGCTCGAGTAACTGTCTGCCAGATGGCTGTATGCGTCTTCGCTCTCCTCAATGGTGTAGACCGAGTCCAGACCGCGCACGGTGCCGTCGTTTTCGACCGGTTTGCCGCACAGCTTGAGGTAGTTGAACAGCACGCAGCGGATGAACTCCTCGAAACCGCGACCGTCCGAGGTGCTGTGCTGGTATTCCATGTAGATCTTGTCGTCCTGATAGCCGACCAGGAACAGGAAGCCGTTGGTGTCCTCGGTGCCGATGCAGTAGCGCTTCCACAGACCGTCGAAGGGCAGAACGACCGGGTCTGCCACGTTGATGCGATAGCGCAGCTGGGTGTCGGTGGCTTCAATGCCGATCATCATGTGCGGAAAACGCAGCAGCGCAGCCTTGACCGCCTGCTGAAGTACATCGGGGCGGACGGGCTCGGACATCTGGATGGTGTGGCGCGGTACGCATGCGCAGTCGTTCGGGGTCCAGTACAGGAAAATTTTGCCGTAGCTGTCGGTACGCAGATAGGGATGTTGGATCACATCTTTTAGTTCCATAATTGACTTCCTCCTCATAGGCTCAATATGCCTGAAATGCTCAAACTCTCTCTTTGCAAATAGTCCGGAACCCTCTTTCCGGCATAATTAGTTTTATTTGCTAATCTAATTATACTGCGCCGTGCGCTCTGGGTCAATGACCGAGCCGTGTGGATTTCAGAGATCGGCAGAAAAATTCGGAAACAGAAAAACGCCGTCCACAGGGTGTGGACGGCGCAGATGCAGTCAGGGGATAAGATCGTTCAGGATGAAGTTGCACAGCCGCTCGGTGGCATCGGGATGCGCGATGGCGTGCATGGTCTCGCGCACGGTGCGCAGACGCTGGGGACTCATGAACAGGTGGTAGACCGCTTCATCGACCGGGAAGGTCTTGGTGACCAGACAGGCCATGCCGTTGTTGAGCAGAAATTCCACATTGCGTTCCTCGTGTCCGGGAATGGGATTGACCAGAATCATGGGCAGGTTTTTGGCCAGCGCCTCGGAAACGGTCAGACCGCCGGGTTTGGTGATGATGCAGTCGGCAGCGCTCATCATGACCTCGACGTTGGTCACGAAGCCGTACGGATGCAGCGTGCACGAGCCGGTGAGTGTGTCAGCCATGCTGACCATCTCGGCGTACTGCTTTTTATTGTTGCCGCAGACGACAAGCAGCTGGAAGGGAATACCGCACAGACCAAGCTGCAAAATCAGCTTTTTGTTGTCCGAGTATCCCATGCTGCCGCCCATCATCAGGATGGTCGGACGGTCGGATTCGACCCCCAGCTGTTCGCGTGCCTCATGCTGTGTGATCGGCTGGTTAAACTTGGGATGAATCGGGATGCCAAAGGGCAGAATGCGGTTTGCCTCGATGCCCTTTTTGACCGCGCGGTGGGTGAGCAGCTCGCTCGCCGTCACGATATACTCGATGCGCGGCACTTCCTCCCAGTAAGGATGCAGGGTGTAGTCGGTGATGATGCCGATGGTGGGCGCGGTCAGCAGCGAGCGCTTTTTGAGGTCGTCCACCAGCTGCGCGGCGAAGACGTGGGTGCATACAATGGCATCCGGCGCAAAATCGTTGACCACGCGGGCAAATTTGGTCGCGCCCAGCGCGTTGACGATGTTGATGATGGACATGCGGGTGGAAAAATAGCCGCTGCCGCGGTTTTCCGCTAACAGATAGACCAGTCGGTACAGCTCCTGCGTGTGCTTGGAGGTGAACAGATAGCCCTTGTCGATGGTCTCCTTGACGATCTTGCTGATATAGGTATAGACATCGACGGTTTCTACGGTTGCCCCTTTGTCACGCAGCATATCTGCAACCGCCTTTGCGGTCGCATGGTGACCAAACCCTGCGGTCACCGATAAGATCATAACGCGCATTGCATTCTACTCCTTCAAAATTTCAAAGCATGTATATTTTAGCGCATTCCGGAGCAGGTTGCAAGCCAAACTGTCTATCCTGCGTGCGCTTCGGTCAGTCGGCGGTACTCTGCAAGCACCTGACGTTCCAGTTCCCGGCGTACGAGCGAGCCGATGGGATGCACGATGTCGTGATATCGTCCGTCCGATGTGCGCCGCGCAGGCATGGCGAGGAACAGATGGTCGTCACCAGCAATGACCTTGATGTCGTGTACGGCGAACACGTTGTCGAATGTGACCGATACCAGGGCGAGCAGCCGCCCCTGTCTGGGAAAGCGGCGGAATTTGATCTCGGTAATCTCCATAAAAGATGTCTCCTCTACATGGTTTTGTTTGGATGCCGCAGCGATGTTCCTGCTTGATATTCTGTCTGCTTTCCCATATAATAATACATAGACCAAATCTATATTTATCATAAATTGGAGGCTATGCGCATGGAATTGTCCATCAAGCCCTTTATTGAACATAAAAAAATCATTCACCTTGTCGGAATCGGCGGAGTGTCCATGAATTCGCTCGGTGAGCTGCTTTTGAGCATGGGTGTACCGGTCACAGGTTCCGACCGTGCACACTCGGCTGTCACCGAACGCCTGGAGCGTCTGGGTGCGGTCATTCACTATGGACACGCAGCGGAGAACGTCGAGGGTGCGTCCCTCATCATCCGTACGGCTGCCGTACACGACGATAACCCCGAGATCGTCCGTGCGCATGAGCTGAACATCCCGGTTATGGAGCGCGCACAGGCGTGGGGCTGCCTGATGACCGACTACCAGGATGTCATCTGCCTGTCGGGTACCCACGGCAAAACCACTACCACGTCCATGATGACGCTCATTGCTATGCAGGCAGCACTCGACCCGACGGTTATGGTCGGCAGCAACCTGCCTGCTATCGGTGGCACCCTGCGCATCGGTGGTCACGAGTGCTTTGTCGCAGAGTCCTGCGAGTACTGCAACTCCTTCCTGTCCTTTGCACCCACCATCGCGGTTGTGCTCAACGTGGAAGCTGACCATCTGGACTTTTTCAAGGATCTCGATGATATCATCCATTCGTTCCGTGCATTCTGCCAGCTGACTCCGGCCAATGGTCTGGTCGTTGTCAATGCGGATGACGACAACGCCATGCAGGCGGTCTGTGGGCTTGACCGCAAGATCATGACCTTCGGCACCGTGCCATCGGCCAACGTGCGTCCGGCTAATGTCACGCTGAACAACGGTTATTACTCGTTTGACGTGCTGGTGAACAACGAGCTGTACACCCATGTCAACCTGTCAGTTCCCGGCCGCCATAATATGATGAATGCACTGGCGTGCTGCGCGGTATCTTCCTTCCTGGAAGTGCGCGGTGAGTTGGTCGCTGCCGGCCTGGCGCAGTTTAAGGGTTCGTCCCGTCGCTTTGAGCTGACCGGACGTATGTCTACCGGTGCACTGGTCGTGGACGACTATGCACATCACCCGTCCGAAATGCGTGCGACGCTCAACACCGCACGTCAGATGGACTTTAAGCGCATTTTCTGCGCATTCCAGCCGCACACCTACACGCGCACCAAGGCGCTGTTCGCAGAGTTTGTGGAAGCGCTCAAGCTGTGCGATCACGCCGTGCTTGCACCGATCTACGCTGCACGTGAGCAGAACACGATCGGAATTTCGTCCGACGATCTGGCGCGTGAGATCCCAGGTGCAGTCAGCCTGGGTTCGTTTGAGGAAATCGCCGACTACCTCAGACGGGAAGCAGGCGAGGGCGACCTCGTGCTGACCATGGGCGCAGGCGATATCTATAAAGTTGGCAAAATGCTTATAGAAGGCGAATAATCGACCTTTTTTCACACGCATCTGTCACTGAAACAGGTGCGCGCGAAAAAAATTTTGCTTTCGGTTGACAACTTGCATAATGTGTGCCATAATGATGACAGAAACATTATGCAAGTTTCACATAGAATGGAGGGGTCATTATGGCAAACAATCTCATTATTACCATCGGCAGACAGTATGGATCGGGTGGCCGCGAGATCGGACGCAAGCTCGCGCTTCGTCTGGGTATTCCATTCTATGATCGGGATCTGATTTCCCGTGCTGCAAAGAAGAGCGGCTTCAGCGAGGATTTGTTCGAGCAGCTCGACAAGCGTGCGACCAACAGCTTGCTCTATTCACTGACCATGTTTGGCTCTACCGGTCTCAATGGCATGTCCCTGACCGATCAGCTGTTCCTGGCACAGGCAAACATCATTCGTGAGATCGCGGACAGCGGCCCGGCCGTTCTGGTTGGGCGCTGTGCAGACCATGTCCTGCGCGAGTACGAGAACCGTTTTGATTTCTTTATCACCGGTTCGTTAGATGACCGCTTACAGCGCATCCAGACCCATGACGATTATGAGCTGTCCGGCAAGTCTCCGCGCGCAGCGCTTGAGAAGATGGATAAGCAGCGCTCGACCTATTACAACTACTATACCGGTAAGGTATGGGGCAAGAGCGATCATTACGATCTGTGCATCAATGCCGGTCGTCTGGGTGTCGAGAATTCCATCGAGGTTATTCTCGCTTACGTAAACGCACTCAAGAAGTAATTTTGCATCATATCAGAAAAAGGCAAGAAAAAGTAAGAGAAGGGGAAACCGGCGCGGCGTATCATCGCTGCGCCGGTCTTCTGTTTGCATGAAAAAAAGCACTTCCGATTGGAAGTGCTTTTTTGATGAGATAAGTTATGCCTGCTTGGAAGTGTCGCACAGCGCGCTCGGACGGATGACCTGACGCAGCGGCGACCAGATGACCGATGCGATGCTGTAGTCGACCATGGAGTGAATGACCGTGCCGACGCCCACGAGCAGGATGACGCTGACGAAGAAGCCCTTTGCCTCGTAGGCTGCCATAGAACCACCAAAGTAGAACGGTAGGATAATGAGGACTTCGCCGACACCGTGCAGAATACCGATCAGGAAGCTGAATAGCAGGGTCTGCGGACGGGTGGGATGCAGGGCAAGGTCGGGATGACGGCGCAGGTAGAGCGAGCCGACGACAGCGAAGACGATCTGGCTGGCAGCACGCAGAACGACCGTGATCGGGAAGCCTGCGAGGAAGAAGCCCAGCGTGGTGCCGATGGATACTGCAACTGCGACACCGGGCGAGACGAACATCGCGAGGAACAGCGCGACATGGCTGGCCAGCGTGAAGGATGCCGGGTCGAGCGTAATTTTAATGGGAGAGAACATGGGGATGAGGATACCGACGGCGCACAGCAGGGCTGCGACGACCATACGGTACAGCTTTTGATTGGACATAGAAAAAGACTCCTTTTTTTTGTGTGACAACAGGATATTTGACAACCAGATGACTCTGGCTGCAATCTATTATATCAGCTATCAAGATAGCTGTCAAGACACAAGTGAGACGATAAAAAAACTGCCCCTTGGGCAGTTTTGTGCAGTCAGCGTTCGAGCAGAAATCCCTTGTCCTTGAGTGCCTGCAAGACGCGTGCCTGTACTTCGGCGTTTGGACAGCGCAGACGATGCAGATGAATGCCGCCGGTCAGATTACACAGCGGACGTGCGTTCTCGCGCTCCAGCTTGCTCAGGAAGGCGTCTGCGTCAAAACGTGAGTAGATATGCAGGGGGGCACAGATCTGCCCGTAGATCGAATGCTCGACGGTCACGTCGATTAGGGCGCCGCCCAGATCGACCACGGTGTACAGCTCTTCGGCCAGACGATCATCTGCGTGCTCGCATACAATATTGATTTCAACGTGGTTTTGCGCCTCTGGACGCTCGAGCAGATAGCCGCGGGGCGTTGCGGTGATGTCTGCGCCTGCGGCGCGCAGCAGGGCGATATCGCCGACGATGATCTGTCGGCTGACCGAAAAGCGGGAAGCGATCGCGGTAGCGGACATCGGGACGCTCGACTGGCTCAGCAGCTGCAAAATTTGTTCGCGGCGCGTGGCAGCGTTCATAATACATTCACCTCGTTTTCGATACCTTATACTATAACAGAAAAACGGCCTGCGTGCAAGGCAGGTCGACAGGTGTCAAGGCAGGTGAATACCTTTATATATAATGTAAGAGAAGGTAAAAAACAGGGTCAGGTTTCGGAAAAATACGAGCATGAAAAAAGGACGCATAAGCGTCCTTAAAACTGCACATATTCGGGATAGATCAAGCACCGGCAAGCAGGTAAACGGTTGCCTCGTCGATGCCAAGTTTGAGTGCCTGCTCGTGATTGCCGACGGCAATGTCGATCTTGTTTTCCTTGATCGCGCTGCCGACATCTTCTGCGATGAATACGCCGTAACCGTCGATGTAAACACGGCTGCCCAGCGGGATGACCTTGGGGTCAACTGCGATGGTACGGCCCTCGGTGACGGTGGTGCCCGACTTGGTCAGTCCGGTGGCGTAAGCGCCGCAGCACTTTTCACAGGTGCAGTAGAAGGACAGACGGAAGGAACCGAGGTTTTTAAAGCTCTGGGTGATCTGGGCATCTGCTGCCAGTGCGTCCAGCTTTTCAACCGTGCGGGTCACGATCTCGCCCGCGATGAGCTGCTGGAGACGGTCGGTAGAAGCCGAAGCTGTGATCACGGGAGCGGCTGCCTTGGTGGACTGTGCCGTGGTGGTAGCAGTGGTGGAAGTAGTTGCCTTGGGTGCAGGGGTCGTATATGCGAGTTCGGGGTCACCCCTGTAGGCCAGTGCGGTGCCCAGGCTGAGGGGGGCCCAAAGCGCCAGCGCAGACGCGCCGCGAACAATTGTTTTCACGCTCAGAAACCCCATAAAATTCTCCCCTTAAACTGGTGGGATACGCCCCCTTG
>CAUEJN010000057.1 GCA_959018045.1 uncultured Butyricicoccus sp.
GGAGAGACGGGGTCGACTGACTGCTGTCAGAACCCGAATCCGAAGAAGATCCGCTTGTATTGCTGTCCGAACCGGTGTCCGAGCTGCTGCCCGATCCACCGCTCGATTCACTGTCAGAGGAATCCGAGGAGCTATCCTCGCCGCTGCCCGAATTGGACGACGACTCCGAATCGCTGTTATCCGACGAGCTGCTTCCGCTCTCAGACGAGGAGGTATCCTCCGAATCCGAAGTGTCCTCATTGCTGTCGCTGTCCGTGTCTTCGGCGTCCTCGTTTGCCTCTTCCTGTCCGCTGTAATCGTAATAATCCGATTCATCGTCCTCGCTCGAGGTATTCTCGCGGCGCTCGCCGTCCGGCGGGGATCCGATGACATCCAGCGACGTGATGGGCTTATCATACGGGTTAAAGTAGGTGTTTACAAGCTCGAGTGTCTTTTCCTCGTTCGGGAAGAAGAAGGACAGATAAGCGTTGCTGCCTGCATACGAGCTTGCCGGATAGCCCGGCAGAGTAAACATCTGGATGTTTGCGGTATCCACCTGCATTGCCTGGTTTGCCATCCAGACGATCTCACCCAAGGTCAGATCGGTCTTTACATTGTTGAACACCGCTTCGGCGATGGGCTTTGCCTTGAGAATGTTCTCGGGCTTTAAGATCTGCTCGGCCAGATATTTGAGGAACTCCTGCTGCTTCTGAATACGGCTCTCATCGCCGCCGTCATAGCCCTCGGTTTGCAGATAGGTGTAACCGGGGTCGTTATGACGCCAGCGCAGGAACTCAACGACCCGCTCGCCGTTCATATGCTGCATGCCGGGTTCAAAATAGATATACAGATCCTGTACCGGGTCGTTGTAAATCATCTTAAACGGTACGTTATAATCGATGCCGCCGATGGCGTCAACGATCTGCGCGATGCCGTCGAAGTTGACGACGATATACTTATCCGGTGTAAATCCGATGACTTTTTTAACTTCCTTGAGGGTATTTTCAATATTCTGATGTGAACCGTAAGCCGCGTTGATCTTACGGCTTGCGCCCGTGCGGTTATTGCTGCACATGACGTCACGCGGGATATTGAGCACATTGACCTTATGATTCTTGGTATCAAAGCCGACGACCATCATGTTGTCGGTACGGGTCTCATCGATATCGGTTGCGCACACGAGGAAGGTAAAGTAATCGCTGATGCGCTGGCCGGGATCGACGGTCACCGCGTCACCATTTTCGGTGTCGACGATGGTCTTGTCGTTCTCGTGTACCTTGATCTCGGGCGGCTTGATAAAGTGCACGGCAGCAAAGGCTGCGCCCGCAAGCAGAAAAGCGATGATGGCAAAAATCAGCAGAACCATGCTCTTTTTGCTGCTTTTCTTCCCTTCTCCCTTGGTCTTTTTACCGCCTCCTCCAGCGTCCTGAACATCGGTCAGATGGTAGTCCGGATCGCCGTCATAAGGGGTATAAACGGACACATCTTTTTTCTTCTTGTCTTTTTTGCTCCGTTTGCTGGCTTTGCTGCCAAAGATCTTCATGCTTTTTACACTCCGCTTCCTTCCGCGCCAAACTTGCGCTGTACGCCTTGCCGAATGAGCGCATTGCGGGCAGCCATGGTGTCGGGATGGATGAGTTTCCCGCGGCCGAGCAGATCGTAGAGCGACTGATCGAAGCAGTACAGCAGCGCTTCATCGATATCGGTCTTGGCCAGTTCTCTGGCAGGCTCTACGCCGTCAAAATCCCGTGTTTCCTCGATGTAATCGGCAAGATAGATGATTTTGTCGAGCAGCGTCATGTCTGCTTTGCCGGTCGTATGGCAGGCGATGGCATCGACGATATCCTGCGGTGCGCCGTACTCATGCTGAGCGATGGCGGCGGCTGTTTTGCCGTGCAGCATTTTCCACTCGATTTTTTCGATATCACAGGGTATTATACCGTATTTATCGCATAAATACAACTGTTCTTCTTTAGAAAGTCGTTTTGTTATGTCATGCAGCAGCGCCGCGAAAGTGGCTTTTTCCACGTCCCCGCCGAACCGTTCGGCGAGCATTTTGGCCGCTCGCTCACAGCCGAGCGTATGGGTATAGCGATAGCCGGACAGACGAGATAAGATGGACTGTCGTTCGAGTTCTGTACATAACATAACAAAAACCGCCTTTCAAACTGTCATTTTATTCGGAAATTTTTCATATAACCGATTTTCCCGGATGTATGCCGCAACCAGCGGCGGGGTCATTTGTTCAAAGGAGCCGATGCGGCGCACGTCGGTCGACGAGAGCGGAAGCACCGGGGCATCAATGAGCGAAATTTTTGCGTTCATCGTGTGCCGTAAGAGCTCTGCCTTGTCGCGCAGCGCCTGCTGATCGCTGACATCGCGTGCGACCACAGCCAGACGCGCCAGACGCGCGATCTCCTCGGGTGCACGCCAGCACACGTCAAAGGACAACAGCATATCGCTGCCAACGATCAGGGTCAGGTCGTCATATCCCGCATCGTGCAGCGCGTGCAGGGTGTCGACCGTATAGCTCGCACCGCCGCGGCGCACTTCGATGTCGCACAGCTCGGCCCAGTCATACGGCTCGGCCATCAGGCGCACCATCTCACACCGCTGCTGGGCCGTCGCGCTGCCCTCGGGAATCTTCTTGTGCGGCGGCAGGTTGGTCGGGATGAAGAGCACCCGGTCCAGTCCGAGTGCCTCCCGCACGTGCTTTGCCGCAGCCAGATGACCGTTGTGCGGCGGGTTGAACGTCCCGCCGAGCACTCCTGTCTTCATCGCTTACTTCTCCAGTACGATCTTGCGCTTGTCCGGATCGGAGGACTGGCGGTACAGTACAAACTTGGTGCCGATGCACTGTACACCGTCGGCTCCGGTCGCCTCGCACAGCGCCTCGGATACGGTCTTGGGCGTGAGCATCGCGTTTTCGAGCACCTTGCCTTTGACCAGCTCATGGTTCTCCAGCAGAACCTCGAGCTGAGAGATGACACCGTCGGTCACGCCATCCTTGCCGATGTGCAGGGTGACGGCCAGAGGGTTGGATAACTTGCGCAGGTATGCGCGCTGTTTACTGGTCAGCATAAATTTTTCTCCTGTTTTCGTAAATTATTTGAGTCGTTTGCTCAGGGCGTTCGCCAGCTTTTGCAGCGCACGTCCCCGATGGGAAATCTGATTTTTGGTCTGCTGGGACAGCTCGCCAAACGTACAGTCGTATTCGCGTACATAGAACAGCGGATCGTAGCCGAAGCCACCCGTGCCGTGCAGCTCGGTCAGGATCTCACCCTCGCACTCGCCGCGCACGTTGATTTCCTGTCCGTCGGGCAGCACGCAGCAGATTGCGCACACAAACCGTGCCTGCCGCTCGCACTCGTCGATGTGCTCCATGTTCTTGAGCAGGAACAGGTTGCGGTCGTGGTCGGTGCCCGGGCAGTACCGCGCCGAGTAGACACCCGGTGCGCCGCCCAGCGCGTCAACTTCCAGTCCGGAATCGTCCGCAATAGCGGGCAGTCCGGTGTGTGCATGTGCTGCGAGCGCCTTGATCCGCGCGTTCTCCTCGAACGTAGTGCCGTCCTCAGCCGGTTCGGGGGCATCGTCGGGCAGCGCCACAACTTCAATGCCCAATCCGCCCAGAATGGCCGACAGCTCGTCCAGTTTCTTCTTGTTATGAGACGCCAATACAAACCGCATGATTTAGTCCTCCATTGCCGCACGCTGCGCCGCGCACAGCACTGCGTTGCCCGTGCTGCCCAGTGCCAAAAGCTGGGTCAGCTCGTCCTTGCTGAACGGTCTTCCCTCACCTGTGCCCTGAATCTCGACGAACTCGCCCGAGCCGGTCATAATGAGGTTGCAGTCCACAATCGCGTGAGAGTCCTCGGCATAATTGAGGTCGAGGACAGCCTCATCCTCGAAAATACCGGCAGAAACCGCCGATACGGTATCGGTCAGCGGCATCTTTGCGATCACGCCGCTGTCTACCAGCTTCTTGCAGGCAATCCACAGGGCGACATAGCCGCCGGTAATGGACGCGCAGCGCGTGCCGCCGTCAGCCTGAATGACATCGCAGTCCACCACGATCTGACGCTCGCCTAGCGCCTCGCGATCGACAACCGCGCGCAGCGCACGTCCGATCAGACGCTGAATCTCAGCCGAGCGGCCATTGAGCTTGAGCTTGGAAATGTCACGCGGCGAGCGCGTGTTGGTCGCACGCGGCAGCATGGAATACTCGGCGGTGACCCAGCCAAGGCCGGTGTCCTTGAGGAAAGGCGGTACCTTCTCCTCGACCGTCGCGTTGCAGATAACCTTAGTGTTGCCGCAGGAAATCAGTACCGAGCCCTCTGCGTGCATGGTGAAATCCTTGATGATCTGAATGGGGCGCATCTCGTCTGCGCGTCTTCCGTCTGGTCTTGTCATGATTCCATATCCTCCACGGGAGGCAGCAGCGCCTCCAGAAATTCTGAACGATTAAAGTCCATCAGGTCGTCGATGCCCTCACCGACACCGACCAGCTTAACCGGGACACCCAAACCTGCCGAAATGGCAACCACGATACCGCCCTTGGCCGTGCCGTCGAGCTTGGTCAGGATGATACCGGTGAGCTTTGCCACCTTGTTGAACGACTCGGCCTGATAAACCGCGTTCTGACCGGTGGTGGCATCCAGCACCAGCAGGGTCTCGCGCGCTGCACCGGGCAGCTCACGATCGATGATGCGGTCGATCTTGCCCAGCTCGTTCATCAGGTTCTGCTTGTTGTGTAGACGACCCGCAGTATCAATGATGATGACATCCGAGCCGCGCGCCTTGGCTGCCGCGATCGAGTCAAAGACGACTGCCGCCGGGTCGGAGCCCTCGCCGTGGCGCACGATGTCGGCGCCTGCGCGCTTGGCCCAGATTTCCAGCTGATCGGCTGCCGCTGCACGGAAGGTATCGGCCGCCGACAGCATGACCTTCTTGCCCTCTGCCACATAGCGGGAAGCGATCTTGCCGATGGACGTAGTCTTGCCCACGCCGTTGACACCGATGACCAGAATGACCGCCGGCTTGGTGTCCAGATGCAGCTCGGTGTCGTGATCCATCATGTCGGACAGCACGTCCTTGAGCACACAGCGCAGCGCAAGCGGAGTGTCGATGCGCTGATGCTTTGCGATATCCTCCACTTTTTTAGTGGCCTCGGCTGCGACCGTCGCACCGATGTCGGACAGAATGAGCGCCTCTTCGAGCTGCTCGAGCGAGTCGGCATCGATCTTGACGAAGGTGCTCATGATGTCGCTGAACTGCTCGCTCACCGCATCGGTGGTGCGCTTGAGTCCCTGTTTGATCTTATCAAAGAATCCCATATTTTTACTCCTTTACGGATATTTTTAAGCGATAGTCCCCTGGAATTTTCGCTCAGCCTCGGCCAGATTGAGCATCAGCATACGCGACACGCCCTGCTCCTGCATGGTCACGCCGTAGAGCATATCGGCCTCCTCCATCGTACCGCGTCTGTGCGTGATGGCGATGAACTGGGTCGCCCCCGACAGGCGGCGCAGGTACTGCGCGTAGCGCGCGACGTTTACGTCGTCCAGCGCGGCCTCAATCTCGTCGAGCACACAGAACGGGGTGGGACGCACCTTGAGGATGGCAAAGTAGAGCGCGATGGCGACAAATGCCTTTTCACCGCCCGATAGCAAGGTGATGGTCTTGACCGCCTTGCCCGGCGGGCTGACCTTGATGTCGATGCCGCAGTTTAGGATATCCGAGGTGTCGGCCAGCTGCAATTCGGCATGACCGCCGCCAAAGATCTCGGTGAAGGTCTCACCGAAATAGTGGTTGAGCTTGGCAAACTCCGAGGAAAAAATCTCCTTCATGTGCACGGTCAGCTCGTCGATGACCTTTTGCAGCTCGCGCTGCGCGGTCTCCAGATCGTCCTTTTGCGTGCGCAGGAATTCAAAGCGTTCGGTCAGTGCGGCATACGCCTGCGGCGCATCCAGGTTGACGTTGCCCAGGGTGCGCATCTGCGTGCGCAGCGTGTCGGCCTGACTGCGTGCCGCTGCCGGGTCGGGCAGTTCAATCCGAATGGCTTCTGCCGGGGTCGGTGTCAGCTCGTAGGTCTCCCACATCTTATCCAAAATCTGAGTTTCCTCGTTTTTGAGCTGCACGCCCAGTGCCGTCAAACGACCGTTTTCCCGCTCGAGCGACAAAATCTCATCGTTTCGGCTCTGTGCCTGCCGGTCGACCTTGGTGCGCTCGGCTTCGATGCGCATGCGCTGGTCGCTCTGCGCCCGTAACAGTTCGTGCAGGCGGTCGAGATCCTGTCCGCCGTCCTGCTGCATCTGCCGTGCTTCGACCAGCTGCTGCCGCATCTGCTCGGCTTCCTGCTCAAACCGCACGACAGCCTGCTCGCTTGCGTTCAGTCCGGCCGCCATTTCACTGCGCAGACGTTCCAGATTTTCAGCCGCACGCTGTTCGGCGGCAAATTCGGTACGGTTTTCAGCCTGCGCGGTGCGCACCTGCTGCATCTGCATGATGCAGTCGTCGTGCGCAGCCTCCCAGGCATTCTGGCGTTCGTCCAGTGTCTGCCGTTCGGCGGCAATCTGCGCGAGCGCCGCCGTACAATCGGACAACCTCTGTTCGGTGTCCGCGATGGCCTGCTCATATTGTGCCCGGGCTGCGTCCAAATTGTCGCGCTCGAGCCGGAAACCTACCAGTCGGGTGCGCAGGCTGTCCACCTTGGCACCGCGCTGCGCGACCACCGTCTGCAAGCGCGTGTGCTCCTGCTGCTGGTTCGCGCGTTCGCCCTCGATGGCGCGACGGTCGTACTCGACTGCGGCCAACTCACTTTTGGCAGTATGTACTGCCTGTTCGGCCTGCCCCCCCGTGTGCCCCAGCATTTGGGCTTTGGCTTCAAATGGTTGAAGCGGAGCCCCCCGCGCCAGCACACCGGTCGATTGGGCCATCGAACCGCGGGCCTTCGCACCCCCGCCCGGCATGGCCGGACCGCCCAGCGGGACAATGCGAAGAGGGTTGGGTTTTTTTTTGCCAACTTCCCGCCCGGCCTCCCTGCC
>CAUEJN010000058.1 GCA_959018045.1 uncultured Butyricicoccus sp.
GGGAAAGAAGACGGCGCAGCTGGCGTATATCAAGTCTAAAATGCTGCTGCCAAAGCCCGAAGCCGAGGAAGAGGAAGACCCGCGCGCCGAGCTGGTCGAGCAGCTGCTCGAATATCAGCGCATGAAGGAGATGACGCCGTATTTCCGCGATCATCTGGACGTTGGGCGCGATGTGATTGCCAAGCCGCCCGAACCGCGCGGTGAGCGCGGATCGGTCGAGTACCATCATCAGCCGTCCGATCTGGTGCGTGCCGCGCGTGCGCTTTTGGAGCGTGTCCAGCGCCGCACACCACCGTCAGCCGCCGCCTTTCGCGGCATTGTCGGTCGCGAGAGCGTGCCGGTCGGGGTCAAGATTGCAGCCATCCTCAAACGCTTTCTCGGTCAGACCCGACTGCGCTTTACCAGCCTGTTTGAGGGTGCGAAAAGCCGGTCGGAGGTAGTTGCTACCTTTTTGGCCGTGCTTGAGCTATCCAAGGAGCGACGCATTGTGCTGGAAGGCGATGGGGAACAGACCGAACTTACACTGGTGGAGGACGATAGGGCATGACAAAACTGGAAGCAACGCTGGAGGCTATTCTGTTCGCGGTTGGCGATGCCGTACCCGTTGCGCGTCTGGCAGCGGCAGCCGATGCCGAACCGGCACAGGTTGCGCATGCGCTGCACACGCTGGCGGCATACTATGACCAGTCTGGCAGCGGCATTCAGCTTATGCGCATGGAGGATAAGGTGCAGCTATGTACCCGACCGTCCTACGCGGCAGCCGTGCGCCGTGCGACCGAAAGCCGCAGACCACCGGCGCTGTCCGCGGCAGCACTCGAAGTGCTGACTGTTGTGGCCTATCGTCAGCCGGTCACCCGCGCCTACATTGAACAGCTGCGCGGCGTGGACTCGAGCGGTACGGTGGCCAGCCTGCTGGACAAGCGACTGATCGAGACATGCGGCCACTTGGACGTGCCGGGAAGGCCGACTCTGTTCCGTACGACCGATGTCTTTCTGCGTACCTTCGGCATCAGCGGCCTGTCCGAATTGCCAAACCTGCCCGAACTGACCGAAGGGGAACAGCTTGTGCTCAAGGAAACGGAGTGAGGGCGGATGATTGTGCTGAAGATGGTCGGCTACATCGCGGGCGGACTGGCTGCTGCGTTGCTGATCGTGTTTGTGCTGGCACTTTTACTACTCTTTCCGCGTGTCGGCATGGATGTGCACGCGCAGGACGGCACATTCACCGCGAAAATCCGATATGGCTGGATTGACAAGACCATCCGCTTGCCGAAAGGCAAAAAGAAACAGCCAAAACAAAAATCCGAGAAGCCGTCCAAACCGGCCGAAGAAACGTCGAGCAAATCGGGAATGGGAAAGGATATCCTGTCCAAACTGGATTTGGGCGATGTAATGTGTGAGGTGCTGGATTTTCTGGACGACGTGAAGGATCGCCTGCGCATCGATGTACTGTATGTCCATGCGGTGCTGGCGACCGGAGACGCGGCCAAGACCGGACTGTCTCTCGGTTATCTCTCGGCGGTCACGGGTATTATTTACCCGTTTCTCGCCCGTAATTTTACCATCAAAACCCTGGAAATCGTGTTAGACGGCGATTTCGAGGGTGGTAAGGCCCGATATGACCTGCGCTTTGCCTGCTCGTTCCGTCCGATCCGCATGTTGGCGGCGGGCGTAAAGCACGGCTTCCGGCTGTATCGGATGATTCGACAGACGCAAAAAGTGGAGGCGAAAGCAAAATGAGTGAACATCATCCCATCCAAGACCTGATGAACGGGACTATGGAAAAGATTAAGAGCATGATCGATGCCAACACCGTGGTGGGTACGCCCATCACCACGCCGGACGGCACAACTGTCATCCCGGTTTCACGTGTGACCTTTGGCTTTGGCTCGGGCGGCACCGATTTCCAGAGCCGTCATTCCAAGGAGACCACCCCGCTGAGCTTTGGCGGCGGCGGTGCGGCTGGCGTGACCGTGACTCCGATTTGTTTTCTGGTCATCTCTCCGACCGAGGGTACGCATGTACTGGGAATCAATGCACAGGCTGTCAATACCGCAGACCGTCTGGTCGAGATGATTCCGGGCGCGGTCGGCAAGGTGTCGAGCTTTCTGGCCAAGCGTATGGGCGAAGACCCTGAGGAGACTGAGCAGGAACTCAAGACCAATAAGTCCGAAACGACCGAGCCGTAAAATTTTTCCGGTTTCTCCCGTATATTCCGCAGAACCTACTCGTATGATACATGGGTAGGTTCTCTTTTTCAGGAAAGATCGGGAGGGACGGAAATGCGAAGATGGCGGACAAGGGTTTTGATGTGTTTGTTTCTGGTGCTGTTATGCGGACGCGCCGGAGCGATGAGCGCACAGAGTGCGGTGGTGATTGATGCCGATACCGGCGAAGTGCGCTATGAGCACAATGCGGATGCCGTGCTGCCCATGGCGTCAACCACCAAGATTATGACCGCCATTGTCGCTATCGAACAGGGAGACATTGACCGGACGTACACAGTCAAACCGGAGTACACTCAGACCGAGGGATCGTCCATGTACCTCAAACCGGGAGAGACGGTTAGCATTCGGGATACCTTGTATGGACTCATGCTGATGAGCGGAAATGACGCGGCGCTGGCTATCGCGGGTGAGTGCGGCGGACAGGAAGCCTTTGTGCAGGCGATGAACGACAAAGCCCAGAGCCTAGGACTGACCAATACACATTTTGAAAATCCGAACGGCCTAGATGGTGATACCCACCATACGACCGCACGCGAACTGGCCGAGTTGACCGCCTACGCGCTGCAAAATCCGGATTTCCGCGAGATCGTTAGCGCCAAAAATATCACCTGCGCTGGGCGCACGATGGTTAATCACAATAAGATGCTCAGTCTATACGAGGGTACAATCGGGGTGAAGACTGGATATACCAAAAAGTGCGGGCGGTGTCTGGTGTCGGCGGCCGAGCGCAATGGCCGCACGCTGATCGCGGTGACCCTCAACGACCCGGACGACTGGGACGATCACTGCACAATGCTGGACGAGGCGTTTGCACAATATACCCCGGTGACCCTGCATGAAGCGGGAGACACGGTAGGGGAGGTCACGGTCGAGGGCGGGACGGCACAGTCGGTGCCGCTCATTGCCGGACATGAAGTGACCGCCTACCTTGCACCGGGGGAACAGGTCACGGACAGCCTGCGCGGTCGACCGTTTGTGTATGCGACCGTGGCAGGCGGAGACTATTACGGCGAGATCGTTTATCAGATTGGCGAACACATTTTGAAGACCGATACCCTGTCTTATGCGTACGATGTGGAGCAGCTTCCGCCGCGCAAGGGTATTTTGGAACGGTGTCTGGACTTTGTCCGGGGACTGTTCGATTAAAAGATCAGTTTTGAAAGAAATAAGAGGATAAAGATATGAAAGAACGCATTCAGAAAATTATGGCACAGTCCGGTCTGTGCTCGCGCCGCGCGGCAGAGCAGATCATCCGCGATGGCGGCGTGACCGTCAACGGTCGTCCGGCAGGCCTGGGCGACTCGGCTGACCCGGTACGCGATAAGATTTTGGTCAACGGCAAGCCGCTGCGCCGTGCCGAGGAGAAGGTTTACCTCATGCTCAACAAGCCGCGCGGCTACGTGTCCACGCTCAAGGACGAGCGCGGCAGAAAGACTGTCCGCCAGCTGGTCGAGGGCTGCCATGCCCGCGTTTATCCGGTCGGTCGACTGGATGCCGATTCCGAGGGCCTGCTGCTCATGACCAACGACGGCGAATTGACGCTGCACCTGACCCATCCGTCACACGAGGCGGGCAAGACTTATCTAGTCAGCGTGCGCGGTGACCTGCGCCGTCTGTCCGGTCTGGAGCAGCCCATGGACATTGACGGTTACACCGTCCAGCCTGCCAAGGTATATATCCGTGACCAGGCTTCGGATACCGAGGCGCATATTGAAATGACCATTCACGAGGGCAGAAATCGCCAGATTCGTAAGATGTGCGAAAAGTGCGGTCTGGAGGTTCGCCGCCTCAAGCGCATCGCGGTCGGTGAGCTCATGCTCGACCCCAAGCTGGCACCCGGAAAATGGCGTGCGCTGACCCCGGAAGAAATTGCATATTTGAAGGAATTTTAAATTCATCTTGCAAAAAACTTGCAAACGCGCTTGCATTTTCTTCACATATTTCATACAATGAACTTAGACCGCTGCACCATCTGCCGGTGCAGCGGTTGCTTTTGCAATGAAAACACGCCGGATATGTGAAAAACGGTGTGAATAGAGGAGACAAACAGGCAACGCCATGAATGATTTGATGAACCGGATTCAGTGCAATCTGCCCGAATTTTCCAAGGGACAGAGGCTGATTGCACGGTATATCACAGAACACTACGACAAAGCGGCCTTTATGACCGCGAGCAGACTGGGCGCAACGGTGGGCGTCAGTGAATCGACCGTCGTGCGCTTTGCAACCGAACTCGGCTATGACGGATACCCGCATCTGCAAAAGACCTTGCAGGAGATGATCCGCAACCGCCTGACTGCTGTGCAGCGCATGGAGGTCACAAATGACCGCATGGGCAACCGCGATGTCTTGCAGACTGTGCTGTCAGCAGATGTGGAAAAGATCCGTATGACGCTCGACGAGATCGACCGCGAGGCATTCCAGAGTGCGGTGGAAGCGATCTCGAACGCCAACCGCATTTACATCCTGGGTGTGCGCTCGTCGTCCGCGCTGGCCAACTTCTTGGGCTTTTACTTCTCGCTGATCTTTGACAATGTCAAGCTGGTCAACACCAATACGGTCAGTGAGATTTTCGAGCAGGTACTGCGTGTAGGCAAGGGTGATGTCTTTATCGGCATCAGCTTCCCGCGCTACTCCAAGCGCACGCTGTCGGCTATGAAGTATTCCAAGGATCAGGGGGCACAGGTCATTGCCCTGACCGACTCCCGCCTGTCGCCGCTGGCACGCTATGCCGACCATGTACTGGTCGCCAAGAGCGACATGGCTTCTTTTGTGGACTCTCTGGTCGCACCGCTGTCCGTACTGAACGCGCTGATTGTTGCGGTCGGTATGAACCGTCAGCAGGAGATTGAGGGTACATTCAACAAGCTGGAGTCCATCTGGGACGAGTACCAGGTCTATGAGAAGCTGGAGGGCGAATAAATGACGATTGCAGTCATCGGCGCGGGCGCTGCCGGACTCATGGCCGCAGGTGCTGCGGCAGAGGCGGGCGCACACGTGCTGCTGTTCGACAAGAATGCCAAGGTCGGACGCAAAATTATGATTACGGGCAAGGGACGGTGCAACGTCACCAACAACTGTGACGTACAGACCGTTCTGACCAATGTACCGGTCAACCCCCGTTTTCTGTACTCGGCGCTGGGCGGATGCAGTCCGGCAGACGTGATGGACTTTTTTGAAAACCAAGGCGTACCGCTCAAGACCGAGCGCGGCAACCGTGTATTCCCGGTGTCCGACAAGGCGCTCGATATCGTGGACGCGCTGTTTTTCTACGTCAAGCGGCTGGGCGTGAAATTTGAATTTGAACATACCGTAGAAAAGATTCTGACCGGGGAAGACGGTGCGGTGTGCGGCGTGCAGGCGGACGGTAAGACCTACGAGGCCGACCGGGTCATCGTCGCCACCGGCGGTGCATCCTATCCGGCGACCGGTTCGACCGGCGACGGCTATACTTTTGCCAAGGCACTGGGCCACACGGTCGTGTCGCCGCGTCCGTCTCTGGTTCCGCTGGTCGCACGCGGTGACGTGTGCCAGAAACTGATGGGACTGTCGCTCAAAAACGTGCAGGTCACGGTCTACGAGGGACAGAAGGCGGTCTATGAGGACTTTGGTGAGATGCTGTTTACCCATTTTGGCGTATCTGGCCCGCTCATCCTGTCGGCTTCGGCGCACATGCGCCATTTCGGCAGCAAGGAGTACCGCATCGACATCGATCTCAAACCGGCACTGGACGAGAAGACGCTGGACAAGCGTCTGCTGTCCGATTTTGAAAAGCACAAGAACAGCGATTTTATCAACGCGCTCGGCGAACTGCTGCCGCGCAAGCTGATTCCGGTTATCGTGGAGCGCTCGGGCATTGACCCGCGTGTCAAGGTGCATTCAGTCACCAAGACGCAGCGTCAGGCGCTCGTGCGCCTGCTTAAGGCATTCCCGGTGGAAATCACTGGGGCACGTCCGATTGCCGAGGCCATCGTTACGACCGGCGGCGTGTCGGTGCGTGACGTCAACCCCAAGACCATGGCGTCCAAGCGCACCCCGGGCCTGTACTTTGCGGGCGAGGTGCTGGACGTGGACGCGTATACGGGCGGCTTTAACTTACAGATTGCCTGGGCGACCGGTCGACTGGCCGGAAAGAGCGCGGCAGAGGAGGAACAGAAATGAATCAAGACGTGATTGCGGTCGCGATTGACGGGCCTGCCGGCGCGGGCAAGTCGACCATCGCGCGTGCAGCTGCCGCACAGCTGGGCTTTGTCTATGTGGATACCGGTGCATTGTATCGAACCATCGGTCTGGCGGTCTGCCGCCGAGGCATTGACGGCACCGATGTACCGGGTATCCTTGCAACACTGCCCGAAATTCAGGTCGGACTCACCTATCGGGACGGTGCACAGCATGTCCTGCTCGATGGCGAGGACGTGTCCGATGCCATTCGCACCCCGCAGATTTCGACCTATGCCTCGCAGGTCTCGTCGGTACCCGAGGTGCGTGCCTATCTGCTGGATTTGCAGCGAGACTTAGCACGCCGTCAGTCGGTCATCATGGACGGACGCGACATTGGCACGGTCATTCTGCCCGATGCAAAGGTCAAGATTTTTCTGACCGCATCGCCCGAAAAACGTGCGGCACGGCGCTGTGCCGAGCTGCGCGAAAAGGGACAGGACGTAACGGTTGAGGGTATTTTGACCGACATGGAACGCCGGGACGCGCTGGACGCTTCGCGTGCGGTGGCACCGATCAAGCAGGCTGAGTATGCCGTGTCCCCCC
>CAUEJN010000059.1 GCA_959018045.1 uncultured Butyricicoccus sp.
GGAAACAGGAACCCAGCCCCATGCAGCCGAATGGACATGCCTTTGGGCCGTTTGCAACGCGCAGTGCAGCGGTGCAGTCCTGAAGACCCTCGTACTTTGCCTTGTCGACCGCATTGCAGCCACCGTTACAGTGAACGTGTGCGACCTTGGGCTCAGCGGTGTCCGCCTCAACGCCCATAACCTCAGCAATCTTAGCAGCCGCAGCAGCACCGCCGACCGGGCAGCCGTTAACCGGTGCCTTGCCCTCGACGATTGCAGCAGCCAGACCGTCACAGCCCGGGTAACCGCAGCCGCCGCAGTTTGCACCCGGCAGGCAGTCACGCACGAGCGGTACGCGCTCGTCGACCTGGACGGCGAACACCTTCGCCGCGATGCCGAGCAGCAGCGCGAACACGACGCCCATGACAAACAGCACGAGCACCGCGGAAACAATATTCATAGTATCCATTATTCTCGATTCCTCCCTCGCTTACTTGAAGACCTGCAGGCCGGAGAAGCCCATAAAGGACATAGCCAGCAGAGCAGCGGAAACCAGCGCAATCGGGAAGCCCTCGAAGCACTTGGGGCACTTGGAGGTCAAATCCAGACGCTCACGGATGGAGGCGAACAGAACGATCGCCAGCGTGTAGCCGACACCAGCGGCAACGCCGTAAACAACCGAGCCGATGAAGGAGTATCCGTTGTCGATGTTGCTGATTGCAGCACCCAGTACGGCGCAGTTGGTGGTGATCAGAGGCAGGAAGATGCCGAGCGCGGAGTACAGCGCAGGCATGGACTTCTTCATGAACATCTCAACGAACTGTACGAGCGTTGCGATAACCAGGATAAATGCAATGGTCTGCATGTAGCCCAGGTTCAGGGGGTCCAGGATGAAGTACTGGACAGCCCACGATACAGCGGAAGCCAGCGCCATGACGAAGATAACCGCCATGCCCATGCCGACTGCGGTATCGGTCTTCTTAGATACGCCGAAGAACGAGCAGCAGCCAAGGAACTGAACCAGGATGTAGTTGTTGACCAGGATCGCGGCGATTGCCAGCGCCAGGATATCGGTCAGGCCCATAGAAGCAGGTAATGCAATAGACATTTACTTGCCCTCCTTTCCGGACATGATCTTCTGAATTGCAGCCAGGATAAAGCCCATGACCAGGAAGCCGCCTGCGGGCAGGATCATCATGGTTGCGGGATAGTCCACCAGGCCGGGGATCTGGAGGCCCTTGGCGCCGATGATACCGGCAGCAATGGTGCCAGCACCCAGCAGCGCACGGAAGAAGCCCATGAGCACCAGAGCGAAGGTAAAGCCCAGACCCATGCATACGCCGTCGAGCGCAGAGGGCAGAACCTTGTTCTTAGAAGCATATGCTTCTGCACGGCCGAGAATGATACAGTTTACAACGATCAGTGGCAGGAACAGACCGAGGGAAGCCGCCAGAGACGGGATGTATGCGTTGAGCAGCATCTGGATCAGGGTAACGAAGGTTGCGATGATGGAGATGAATGCCGCGATACGGATCTTATCCGGGATGAATTTACGCAGCAGCGAGATAACCACGTTCGAGCAGATCAGAACGACGGTTGCCGCCGCGCCCATGCCGATTGCGTTGGACAGCGAGGTGGTCGTTGCCAGCGCGGGACACAAACCGATGGTCTGCATGAATACCGGGTTGTCGAGAAGGACGCCGGCTTTCAAACGTTCTGTAAATTTCATAGTGTTCTAGCCCTCCTTCTTAACCCAGCGTCGCAACGTATGCGGCGGCGGTGTTGACGCCGTCGGTGACTGCGCGCGAGGTGATGGTCGCACCGGTGATGGAGTTGATGGTACCGCCGTCCTTGGTAACCTGCAGCTGACCGTCAGCCGGCTGACCCTGGTACTGCTTGATCCACTCAGGATCGGCCTGGGACTTTGCGCCGAGACCCGGGGTCTCGCCGTGTGCGGTGACCTTTGCGCCCGCGACGGTGCCGTCGGTGCCGATACCAACGATCATGGTCAGCTCACCGCCGAAGCCCTTGGGGTTTACCTGTACGCAGTAGCCTGCGTCCTGGCCGTCGATAGTTGCCTTGTAAACGCCCGAGATGGCAGCAGCCGAACGGCCTGCCGGCAGGGTAACGCCTGCGGCTGTAACGTCCTCTGCGCTCAGAACGACGCCGAGGTCTTCAAACTCTGCGCCCGGAATGATCTCTTCCATCGCAGCGTTACGGGTGTTAATGTCATTCTGCTCGATCAGCGGCGCGGTAACCTGGTTGACCACGCCCAGAAGCAGTGCACAGACAAAGGTAATCAGACCCAGTACAACGATCAGGCGGCCAATGCCTTCGCCCTTTTTGGTTTCGCTCATAATTACTTGGCCTCCTTCTTATCCAATGCATAGCCGAACTTGCGCGGATGGGTCTTCTTGTCGATCACCCAAACGAGCGTGTTCATCAGCAGGATGGAATACGATACGCCCTCCGGCAGACCGCCGAAGTAACGGATGAATACGGTCAGCAGACCGCAGCCAACGCCGAAGATAATCTGACCCTTCGGAGTGACCGGGCTGGTAACGTAGTCGGTTGCCATGAAGATGGCGCCCAGCATCAGGCCGCCGGACAGCACCTGGCTGAGCATCCACTCAAAGTGACCCTGTCCGCCGAGCGGGAAGATAAAGGTCAGAACGGCAACGGTCAGGATGTAAGCGGCCGGGATGTTGATGGAGATGACCTTGCGCCATACCAGATATGCGCCGCCGATGATGAGGGCAAACGCCGAGGTCTCACCGATAACGCCGCCGGTCTGGCCGAAAAATAGGTTAAGGAAGTTTGCGTCAGGCAGCGCACCGGCCTTGAGCTGTGCCAGAGGGGTTGCGGTCGAGATCGCGTCGGTGACGGTTACGTTGCCGAACAGCGGAATCTCTGCGCCTGCGCGCGTCCAGGTGGTCATGAGTGCCGGCCAGGAAGCCATCATAAATGCACGGCCAGCCAGTGCCGGGTTCATGAAGTTCTTGCCGATACCGCCGAACAGCATCTTAACGATGATGACGGAGAACGCACCGCCGATGACCGGCATCCAGATGGGTGCCGAAACCGGTACGTTGAAGGCGAGCAGGATGCCCGTAACGACAGCGGACAGGTCGCCGGTCGTGCCCGGCTGATGGAGCAGCTTGTTGTACAGCCACTCAAAGAAAACACAGGAAATAACGGTTGCCACCGTGATCACCAGCGCACGTGCGCCGAAGGTGATGACAGCCGCGACCAGTGCGGGAAGCAGGGCCAGGCATACATCAGCCATCAGGCTTCTGGTATCATCGGCCGCCTTGATATGCGGCGAGGAGGTGACAACGACTTTGCTCAGATCATACATCAGTTTTTACCCCCTTACTTCTTCTCGGCCTCAGCCTTCGCCTTTTCAGCGTCAGCCTTTGCCTTCTCAGCCGCACGCTTGGCCTGGATCTTGCTCTTGGTCAGGCGGAACTGTGCAACCAGCGGAATACGAGCCGGGCAGACGTATGCGCAGGAACCGCACTCGATGCAGTCCATTGCACCGCACTTGACGCTCTCGTCGAGGTCGTTTGCCTTGCCGTAAACATTCATGTAGATGGGCAGCAAGTGCATGGGGCATGCCTCGATGCACTTACCGCAGCGAATGCACTGCGGATCGGCAACGCGCTTGTCCTCGTCCTCGCAGAATGCCAGGAATGCGTTGGTGCCCTTGAAGACCGGAATCTCCAGAGAAAACTGTGCAACACCCATCATCGGGCCGCCCATGAGCAGCTTGTTCGGTGCAGCCTTGAAGCCGCCGCACGCGTCGATGAGCTTCTCAACCGGAGTACCGATGCGAACCTCGAGGTTCTTGGGGGTCGCAACCGCCGAACCGGAAACGGTGACGATACGGCGAACGACCGGCATACCGGTGGTAAAGCGGCGATAGATTGCGCCGGTGGTGTCCACGTTGAAGACCGCGCAGCCTGCGTCAGCCGGCAGCTTGCCCGACGGTACTTCACGACCGGTGCAGGCATTGATGAGCTGCTTCTCTGCGCCCTGCGGGTACTTACACTTGAGCGGATACAGATGCAGACGCGGATCGTCCTTAATCAGCTCCTCGATCTTGGCGAACGTGTCCTGCTTGTTAACCTCGATGCCGATGATACCGGTCTGTGCACCGATGATGTCGCACAGCATCTTCAGGCCGCCGACAACCTCTTCGGGACGCTCAAGGAGCAGACGATGGTCGCTCGTGATGTAAGGCTCACACTCGGCAGCGTTTACGATGACCGTATCCGCAACCCCGATGGCGCCCTTAATCTTGACGTGGGTCGGGAACGTTGCGCCGCCATGACCCACCATACCGGCCGTCCAGATCAGGTTGATGCGCTCATCATTCGACATAGATGCGAAATCGTAGGGATGCACCGACTCATGCAAGCGATCCTCGCCGTCGTTTTCGATGACGATGGACATGACCTTGCTGCCGTTCGGGTGCAGACGCGGCTCTACCGCGACGACCTTACCGGAAACGGTCGCATGAACCGGAGCGCTGACGAAACCGCCGGCTTCCGCGATCATCTGGCCCATGTCAACGATGTCACCCTTCTTTACAATCGGTTTCGCCGGAGCGCCGATATGCATCGATACCGGCAGGATTACCTGCTCGGGAGCGGGCATCGCCTCGATGGGCTTGGTGTTTGTTGCGGCCTTAAATCCGGGATCGGAATGTGTGCCCGGATGAATGCCGCCACGAAACGTGTACACCATTAAGATTCACCTCTCCAAATATTTTGTGTACTTCCACAGGCGTGCAGGCCGGGAATACCGCCGGCTCGCACGCCCGTTTCGTTTGCTTTACCTCTCATCCCCGCCAATGTGCGGAATCCGAGAAGATGATATCCCGTAATATCACAACTTAGATTATACTAAGAAAACCCCACAAGAATCAACTGTTTTAATCAAAAAACTTCAATAAAATACCGTGCCCCCCTCTCAAAGTGTTAATCAAGATAAACAAATTGCCAATTTTTACAAGAATGCCGCAAAAAAATCGTCTCCCGGCCTATCCTCAGGTATCCAAATAAAAATCCTACATCTGTACCGAATGCAGGACTAGGTGCGTATTTCAGTGTAAAAAATCTGTCCCATCAGCTTAAAACAAGACGGATAATTCGGTTTCTTCGAGCGGGTAACCGTCCTCCACAAACCTGGGTGCACGCAGAATGGCCGGATCTTCGGGTAGATCGTCCGCGATGGTCACGCGCACGGCCTTGCCCTCGGGCGCACCAACCAGCGCCACGCCGCCGCCGTGGCGCATGGCAATCTCGCACACGGTCGGCAGTCCCAGACCGGGCGTATGCCCCTCGATGTCTGGCGGCAGTCCGCTCGCCGTACCCACGCGCGCACTGGCTGTGCACAGTGCCTGGAACGCTTCCTCGGACAGCACCATACCGTCGTCAGCCACTTCAAACCAGACATGTCCGAGTGCATCGCCCCAGCGCACGGTGATCTGACTGACACCGGGTGCCAAAATCGCATTGGTTAATAGATGATAGAGCGCCATGCGGATGCCGTCCATCTCGCACACCGCGGTCAGGTATCGGCCTTCCAGCTTGATTGGGATGGTCGTGCAGCGTGCGGCAAAACGTACTGTGTCCGCGCACAGTGCACCGATCTCACAGCGCTGCATGGTACGCGGCAGCGTGGTTCTGCCATCGAGCTGCTCAATCTCGTGCAGCAAGCGGCACATGCGCAGCACCGACTTCTGTCGTGCACGCGGCTCGTCCAGTGCTAAAACGGACAGCGCCGCCCGCAGGCGCTGCTCTACCAGCTGGTCGCGCAGCAGCGAGCCGGTCTGTGTTTCGGGTTCTATATATAAAAGATGACCTTCCGGTCCCGGACAGATGGTGATGGTCACCGTGTGCCCATCGAGCACATCGCGCGTGCGCATGGTCTCCCCACGCGCGATGGCGATGCGCACCGTGCGCGCCGCCAGCTCACCGAGTACCTCGTAGATCGGCCGCAGCGCGGGCTGACCCAGCAGATCTTCCGCCCGATCGGTCTGCGCAATAATGCGCCCGGCATCGTCCACCCGGACAAACGCACGGTCGGAGGCATTGAGCGCATCGAGCATCTGCCGGACAGACCACTCCTGCCCATCCAGAAAATCTCTGAAATCCATATCAAGTTTTCCTCCAAGATTTTTGGCATCCCGCGCACCGCACAAAAATAAAAGATTATTTTTGTGCAACTTGAATATGCGCATTTTATGCACTATTTTTGCGTAATTTTGGGTAAATTGATTACGTTGATACTATTATAACACGGGCGCTGTGTAGTTTGCAAAGAATATCCTGGAATTTGGCGGCCAAATTTGACAAATCTTTCACATAACAGGGATTGCGAAAAGTCGGGGGTGTGTTGTATAATAATTTCGGCAATGTTGAATACTTGGATTGTTAATAGGAGGAATATTGCAATGGCTATCAAAGTAGGTATCAACGGTTTTGGCCGCATCGGTCGTATGGTTTTCCGCGCTGGTCTGAAGAACCCGAACATCGAGTTCGTCGCAGTTAACGATCCCTTCATGACCCCCGACTACATGGCATACATGCTCAAGTATGACACCATGCATGGTCGTTACGACGGCACCATCGAGTTCACCGACGATGCTATCATCGTTGACGGCAAGAAGGTTCAGTTCTTCGCTGAGATGGACCCCAAGAACATTCCGTGGGGCAAGGTTGGCGCTGACTACGTTGTTGAGTCCACCGGCGTTTTCCTGACCAAGGAGAAGGCTCAGGCTCACATCGACGGCGGTGCTAAGAAGGTTATCATGTCTGCTCCTTCCAAGGACGACACCCCGATGTTTGTTATGGGTGTTAAACAGGACGCTTACACCAAGGACATGACCTTCGTTTCCAACGCTTCCTGCACCACCAACTG
>CAUEJN010000060.1 GCA_959018045.1 uncultured Butyricicoccus sp.
CAGACGTGTGATCTTCCGATCTGGGAAGAGAATGCCAAGAACATTGATTTGGAGTCCATCGAAGAGGAAGAAGCACTGTCCAAGGCAAGCACCGACGGCCGTAACTTTGCGGTCAGCGGCGGCGTTGCAAAGGCAGTTGTCAATAGCATGAAGAAGCTGGAGCCCGCCTGCGACATCAAGGTTGCAAGTGCACAGGGTCTGGCAGAGTGCAAGAAGATGATGATGATGGCCAAGGCAGGCAAGTATAACGGCTACCTGCTTGAAGGTATGGCTTGCCCGGGTGGCTGCGTCGCCGGTGCAGGTACCATGCAGCCCATCGCAAAGTCTGCGGCATCGGTCGGCATCTACGCAAAGAAGGCACCGGTCGAGCTGTGCTGCGATACCCCGTATCTGGAAGATCTGGACGATATTCTGGAGGAAGAGGGCCTGTAAGGTCACGTTTGACCAACCCTGCATGACTACATGCAGAATGAACATCAGCCGAACAACGCTGTCAAAGGCGTATGTTCATACCTGTCTTTTTTCAGACAGCAGACACAAGACAACCGCTCTCGATTGGGAGCGGTTTTCTGTGTTCTATGATACAATAACAGCATGGCTGCACCGCCGAGTGCACCGTTTCCGATGAAGTGCGTCTTGCGGGTCAGGGCTGCCGGGAACAGGCTGATGGCTGTCGCCGAATCATAGTTGATGCTGCTGCCAAAACCACCTGCAAGGTGGAAGCGTGCGACTTCATCGGCGGTAATGCGGCTCTCCTGCATGAGCGTGAGCAGTCCGGCACAGATGGCAGATTTGGCCAGCTGGATTTGTCGGACGTCCTTCTGGGTGATGGCTACTGTGCTGTCACCGGTGGTGTGGCTTTCCTCATCTTCGGTTTCCAGATAGCCGGTATCGTCGATGGTTTCCTGCTCGAGCATGACGCGCAGAGCGTCCAGAATGCCCGAACCGCAGCTACCGACAGCCGGACGGTCACCGACCGTTGTGTAGGTCACCTGATTGTCCGATAACTCGACTGTGCGGATGTCAGTGATGAGCTGTACCCCGTTCTCATGCAGCATATTGGAAGCCAGAATGGAACAGGTGATGTCTGCACAGACATAAGCGCCGATACAGCGAGGCAGATAGACCGGTGCACCGGCGAGTGTGTGACGGCTGGCCGAGCCGAAGAAGGTGGACATGGTGAAGGGAACGACAGCCAGTGCCGACGGGGCAATGCCCTCGTACAGATAGAGCATGGTGCTGTTGCCGGTCAAAACCGCCTCGTCGATGTGCGAGATACCGCTTCAGTTAAACAGCGCTGCGTCATCTGCTCGAGCTGATCGCGGATGAGCGTGGACAGCGTATCCAATCCGGCTGTCTTGCAGGCTTCAATGCGCGAGATCACATCTGCGCCGTGGCTGCGCTGGGCATTTTCGGCCAGCTGCTCGGCCAGTACGGTGCCCGATGCACGGTCAAACAGCTGCATGGCGACGGTGGTTGTGCCGATATCCACCGCAATGCCGTAACCGGTCTCGGTGCGTGTGAACGTTGGAATTTCATTCCATGCCAGAATCTTAGACGAACCAGGCGTGTGCACAGTGACTGTTACATCGCCGGAAATCCGGCAGGAACAAGCCAGACGGATGCCGTTTGTGCGGTCAGCGGCAGACAGGAATGCCAGCTCGTGCGCGTCAGGTTTGGAGACCTGACCGGACACTTGTACGCGGCATTTGCCGCAGGTGTGGTTGCCCGCGCAGGGCAGTGCGAAGGACGGTAATTCCGACTGAAGCACAGCAGACAGCAGCGTTCCGATCGGTGCCTGGGTGTGAATTTCACGGTTTGCCGTTAAAATAGTGATGGTAGGCATAATGGGTCAAAACGCCGTCAGTCGGCGTTATCCTCCTTTGCTTCGGGATGTACGTAGGTGCTGGCGGTTTCCGAGAGGTGGGTCGACAACTTGGTGCCGTCATAGCAGTTGTCGGTCGTATGGAAGGTCACCCGGAGTTCACCCACTGCGCCCTGTGCGCGCACGTTCTGTTCGGCCTGTGTGCGCAGACAGGATTTGCAGTACACTAAAACGAAACCTGGCGTTGTTGAACGCCAGGCCTTGCAAAGTTCTTGACTTCCATTCTGCACAGGAATTATGGGACTTCGAACTCAACTCCTGTTGCACTTAGTTTGACAATTCGCTTGCGTGATTCCATTCAGCCTGAAACTGTGCTTCCAGCTTGCGCATGGTGTCGGGAGACAGCGCACGCTCAGCAAAGGGATAGATCGCACCGTTTTCCTTTTCAATGTGACGGCGCAGCAGATGAACATAGTCCATAGCCTGCGAGAGAATTTCCAGCTTGAGCGCCGGAGAACGGTCGGTCTCGTAGGCGTTGACCGCGGTTTCCAGCTCCATGACATACAGGCGGGCTTGATCGTGCTCGACCAGCATGCCGTGTCGGATGAGATTTTCAGCCACTTGGCCAAGTTCGTCCAGCATCGCGCGGAACAGCAAATCTTCCTCTTTCTTGTGGTGCGTCGCGTCGGCATAGGTGCGGATGTATGCGATATCAGCTCGGAAGCTGTCGGCATCGAAAACATTATGCTCCATCAGGTCGATGCACTTCTGGGTCATCTGTTCGGTGAATGCCCAGATTTCGTCGTGCTCTTGATATAAGGTTTCCATTAAGGTCATGGTCTTAGCCCTCCTGGGTCAAACGGAATGTGTTGTCACTCAGCTGTTCCAGACGCAGATGCAGCTTGGTGCAAAATCCCTGCATCCAGTGGATGCGCAGCGTCCAGTAATCGGGTGCTGGGTGCTGACCGTGTACACTCCAGACGACTTCGTCCGGTTCGGTCTGCAAGAATTGCACACCGCCGTCGCACGGCATACCGTCCAGCCAGTAAGTGTCCATGGTCTGCCACGCGGCGACACAGGATTCGATTGTTTGAGGTGCAGCCTGTGCACCCTGATTTTCCATCAGCGTGCACAAGTCCTGAATATGTGCCGCATCGGATGCGATTGCATGGGTTACGGCGAATGCCAGACGGCGTTCGGACTGATCGACCAGACCACTCAGCGAGGCGTGAATCTGGGACAAGTCAATGACCTGCTCGAGCGTACCCGACGGTGCGGGCAGGGCAGCCCGCAGGTCGGTCATCAGGGCACTTGTCCAGCCCTGCGCATCGGAAAAGGCGGCGATGCTATCGGCCAGTGCGTTCACTGCCTGCACCTTTCCATACATTCTGGCGTGAATGGGTCCTAAAAATGCACTCATTGTGTGTTTCCTCGCGATCAGTCGTTCAGCATGGACAGCACATCCTGGATGTTTAGACCGTGCACCATGCAGGCATCCTTGAGCGACTCCATCTGTGCCGACGGGCAGCCCAGACAGTGCATGCCGCAGGACATGAGCACTTCCGCAGCCTTGGGATGGGTCTTCAGAATGTCACCGACGCGCATGTCGGCATGGATTTTGGTCTGCACCGCGTCACCGAAGAACAGGCGCAGATCGTCTTCGACCGTGGTAATGCCTGCGATACCGAAGTTTTCGACCAGAACCTTGGCAACGTTCTCGGACAGAAACGCGGGCAGGGTGGGGCCGAGGTGGATGTTCTTGACACCCAGGTACAGCAGTGCCAGCAGGACGATGACTGCCTTCTGCTCGTACCATGCGATATTGTAGACGATGGGAAGATCGTTGATGTCGTCCAGACCGAATACTTCCTTGAGCTTGAGTGCGATGACCGCGAGCGAGTAGGAGTCGTTACACTGACCGGCATCCAGAACGCGCGGAATGCCGCCGATATCACCCAGATCGAGCTTGTTGTACTTGTACTTTGCACAGCCGGCGGTCAGAATCACGGTGTCCTTGGGCAGTGCCTTGGCAAAGTCGGTATAGTAGTTTCTGGACTTTGCACGGCCATCACAGCCGGCCATGACGACGAATTTCTTGATGGCACCCGACTTAACCGCATCGACGACCTTATCTGCCAGCGCAAGCACCTGATTGTGTGCGAAACCGCCGACAATTTCACCGGTTTCCAGCTCGGTCGGAGACGGGCAGCGCTTGGCGTGTGCGATGAGCGCCGAGAAGTCCTTGTGACCGTTCTCGTCCGCCTCGATGTGTGCACAGCCCGGGAAACCGACTGCACCGGTGGTGTAAACGCGGTCGCGGTAGCTGTCCTTGGGCGGTACCAGGCAGTTGGTGGTGAGCAGGATGGGGCCGCCGAACGCCTCGAACTCTTCCTTCTGCTTCCACCATGCGTTGCCGTAGTTGCCGACAAAGTGCGGATACTTCTTAAATACCGGATAGTAGTGCGCGGGCAGCATTTCAGAGTGGGTGTATACGTCAACGCCGGTGCCTGCGGTCTGCTCGAGCAGCATTTCCAGATCGTGCAGATCGTGACCGGAAATCAGAATACCCGGATTGCTGCGCACACCCAGATTGACCTTGGTAATCTCGGGGTTACCGTATGCCGAGGTGTTGGCTTCGTCCAGTGCGGCCATCGCGTCGACGCCGTACTTACCGGTTTCCAGCGTCAGTGCGATCAGATCATTCACCGACAGGCTGTCATCACGGGTTTTGGCAAGTGCCTGCTGCAAAAAGGCATCGACCGAGGCAACGCGCTTGCCGTAGGCGTTAATGTGGTGGTTGTATGCCGCCATACCCTTGAGGCCGTAGGTGATTAGCTCGCGCAGGCTGCGTACGTCTGCGTCGCCGGTTGCCAGAACGCCGACCGTCTTTGCGCGGGCATCCCAGTCACCCGAGCCGTCCCACAGTGCATTCTCGGGCAGTCCGGATGCGTCGCTCAGCTGTGCGCGCAGCGACTGAGTGTGTTCGATGGTCTGGGAAATGCGTGCACGGATGGCATCGTTATCGAAATTTGCATTGGTGATGGTCACGAACAGATTCTCGGTGACCAGCGTGTCGATCACGTCGGATACCGGCTTGCCCTCGGCACGCAGACGTGCGGTCACGGCACACAGACCGCGGGTCACGTCGATCAGAAGATCCTGCAGATTAGCAGTCTCGGCGGTCTTACCGCACACACCGGCACGGGTGCAGCCCGAGCAGCCTGCGGTTTCCTGACACTGGTAGCAAAACATTGTATTTTCCATATTTGAAAACTCCTTATTTCTCGATCGGTTGGATGAGGTTTGGTGGCTCATCTTACTGTTTTGGACGATCACACGTCCTGACAGAGCAAATTATACGGCAAAAACAAAAGACTGTACGTTGGAAATACAACGTACAGTCAAAAGATCGAAAAAATTTTTTATTTTCCTTCACCGCGATGGCGCAGCTGACAGATGCTCTGGGTCATCGTGCCCATCGGACAGTACACGCACCACGAACGGGGCTTGAAGAGTGTCATGGTGATGAGCCCGAGTACGGTGGAGGTCAGCATGACACTGTAAAAACCGAACGCGAACTGCGCAACCCACGGGGTAACCGATGCCGTAGACGAGGCGGCAAAGTGCCAGGGCAGACGGAATGTCCACAGCAGCGTGACCACTTCGCGCAGGCTGGATGCACCGGCTGCGACCAGATAGGTGGTAAACAGCATGTTGAGGAACATAACGAGGAAGAAAATCAAAAATCCGTAGCGGAACCATTTCTGCTTGAGAAAGCGCGGTATCGGACGGTTGCGGGACAGATGCAGGCGTTCGCCGAGCAGCTGAAAGAGCTGACCGCGTCCGCAGTAGCGGTTGCAGTACGCCTTGTTTCCGCTGATGATTGCGATGGCGAGCGGGACGAAAAAGCAGATGAGGCCCAGCCATGCAAACAGGATGTTGAAAAATCCCAAAATTAAGTAGAGTGCGGATACAATCCACAGGTAGTCATACCATTTTTTCGTTTTTTTCATGGTGTATCCTCCTGCATGATCTCGATGACCGATGCCGGGCAGGCATTGGCGCATAAACCGCAGCCCACACACTGCGCGCGCGCAACCTCGGCAAAGATACCCTTGGGGACGGTGATTGCCTGACGGGGACAGACCTTCACACAGCATCCGCAGGCAACGCAAAGTGCGGTGTCCACCACCGCAAAACGTTTTTTCATCGTTTGGTTTCTCCTCTCGATTGGTCTGTAAGGAGTATAGCAGATTGTAGGTTTTATATTCCGTGACCCGGTCACAGAACAAAAATACGCCTCCGGTCATACCGAAGGCGTACAGTCAAAAGTGTTTGCGGATTTCCTGTTTTAAACGGTGTTTGGTGCGCGAAGCGCGGATTTTTGCTGCGCCAAGTGAGATACCCATATCTTCTGCAATGGTGCGGAAGGGTTCGTTTTCCACGTAAGCTCGGCGCAATAGCTCGAGATCTTCGTAGGGTACCACACCGTCATAGAGCGTGTGCAGGTCGATCAGATCATCCATCCAGTAGGCAGCTTCCTGCTCGATGGCTTCCAGCGTGATGTATCCTTTTTCGCGGCGGCGTTTGCAGAACACAATCAGTACTTTACAATATAAGGTACGGCATAACCAACTGCTGGGATTTGCGCAGGCCAGCAGCTGATCGGATTTTTGACAGGCGGACAGAAATACCTGCTGCACGATCTCCTCAGCGGATTCCGGGTCGCGTACCAGACGCAGAGCCATTTGCTGCAATTGCTCTGCCTGCGCGTTCCAGATTTGTTCTACCTGTATTTTCTGCGCTTGGTTCAAATACCATCCATCTCCCTGTGTGGACGGATGCGCCATTTGTCCCCGCGCTGTTCCGTCCGGTTTCTATCTATTATCATGGAAATTGTACTTGTCGGATTTTCGCATTTCTCGACGAAATTCGAGTCGTATCGATATAATACGCTTGATTTTTTTGACTTCTGCCGCATTATATCATATTTTGATTGCGCTGTCTTTCGTATTTTTTCACCAACATATTGGCATATTGTTTTCATTTTTCATCGGAAACGTTATGAA
>CAUEJN010000061.1 GCA_959018045.1 uncultured Butyricicoccus sp.
GGGGAGATCACAGAGCTCGAGAACGTGGCGCAGCGCACGCACGTCATCGAGCAGCTGTCCGGTTTCCAGCGAGTGATTGCCGTGTCCGGTCAGATGCAGCGGCAGTCCCTTTTCTCGGCAGGTCTCAGCGACCAGATCGGTGGTTGCCAGCGGGTCGGCGGTACCGTGAAATACGATGCCGCGCGGCTGTAAGCGCGGCAGGGATGCATCCACAGGGGTGAAGTAAAAGTGGAAGGGTGTCAGGCCGTGCCGGTCGGCAAACAGGGAAGCAACCGCAGTGCCGATGCTCTTGGAGATAAAGAGCAGTTCTTCGTACTGCGTGAAGTCAATGCTGCCAAACTGTGCTTCGGCAGCGTCCAGCGCCTGCCGCACGCACTCGATCATGCGCTCTCTGGAACCCAGCGCATCGTCCGGGAAGGGCGCATATTGTATGGTGCGGATGTCAAATCCGGCATTGCGTGCCAGTCGTGTGCTGTAATAGAGCAGCGGTTTGTCTGCGTGGTAACCGATACCGGGAAAAATTAAAGCGAGTTTCATAAAAACGGCCTCCATGGGAGATGTGAGTTACCTTTATCATATCACAGGATAAGACGAAAGCATACTGTAATCGACAAGAAGACCGATTTTACGCAAGAGACTGGGGATAAAACAGCACGCGCAGCAGACCGTCAGAGTCGGTAAACACGTCGGCGTCCACCTCGTAGACCGACCGGATGAGCGAGCGGGTGAGTACGTCGCGCGGAGCGCCTGCGGCGACGATGCGGCCGGACTGCATGACAAAAATGGTATCGCAGTACATGGCGGCGATGTTCAGGTCGTGGATGGCGGCGACGACTGTGCGGTCAAGACTGCGCACCAGGTCGAGCAGTTCCAGCTGATACTTGATGTCCAGATGGTTGGTCGGCTCGTCCAGAATCAGGCAGGGCGTTTGCTGTGCAAGCGCACGGGCGAGCAGGACGCGCTGCTGTTCACCGCCGGACAGGGTGGAAAACAGGCGGTCACGCAGCGGAGCAACGCCTACGCGCTCCATTGCTTCATACACGATCTTGAAATCGGCTGCCGAGTCACGTTCCAGTGCCCGTTTGTGCGGTGCACGTCCCATGAGCACGACATCCTGCACGGTAAACTCAAAGTTATAGAAGTTGTGCTGTGCAAGTACGGCGATCTTTTTGGCTGAGTCGCGGACACGGTATTCGGAAAGCGGCTGACCGTCCACAAAAACCGCGCCCTCGGATGGCTTGAGCACGCGGTAGATGCACTTGAGCAGCGTGGACTTGCCCGACCCGTTAGGGCCGATCACGCCGACCAGCGAGCGGTCACCGGCGGTAAAGTTGATGCCGTGCAGAATCTCCGTGCCGCCCAGCATGGCGTGCAGGTCATGGGTACAAATTTCCATCAGTCTCCACCTCCAAAGCCGTATTTGCGGCGTATCATGAGCCAGATAAAGCAGGGTGCACCAATCATGGCGGTGAGCACGCCGATGGGCAGCTCGGCACCGGGAATGAGCACGCGGCAGAGCACGTCTGCCCACAAGAGGAAGATGGCACCGAGCAGCGCCGAGATCGGCACGATCTTTTTATGGTCGGAGCCGAACAGGATGCGCACGATGTGTGGGATGACCAGACCGACAAAGCCGATGATACCTGCGGTATAGACTGCGCAGCCGACGAGCAGCGAGGCGACGAGCAGGTAGGCAAGCCGTCTGCGGTGCAGATCGACGCCCAGCGTCAGCGCGGTGTCATCACCGAGCAGCATGAGGTTGAGCGTGCGGAACTGACTCCAGAAAAAGAGCAGTCCGAGCAGGCTGATGACCAGAATGGGAATGTTGGTCGGCCATTCGGCACCGGCCAGACTGCCCATCGTCCAGCGCATGAGCGTCTGGGCGGCGTTGGCGCTTGCCGACAGGTAGAGCAGGAAGTTGGAGAAGGCTGCACACACCGACGACAGCGCGGTACCGGCGAGCAGTAATTTGACCGCGTTGGCGCGTCCGCCGAGGTTTGCCAGTGCGACCACGGCGACCGATACGGCGAATGCACCGATGAAGGCCAGCAGACCGGGCGCGTTTGCACCGAGCAGACCGGTGCCCACACCGGTCAGAATGGCGAGGGAAGCGCCGAGCGACGCGCCCGAGGACACACCGAGCACGTAGGGGTCGGCTAGGGGATTGCGCACGATGGCCTGCATGACCACGCCGGCAAGCGACAGACACATACCCGCACCGACGGCGAGTACCAGCCGGGGCAGACGGACAAACCACACAATGTCACTGACCGCGCCTGCGCCGTAGACCGCCGGGTCGCCTACGCCAAAGGTTTTAAACAAAATGACGCGGTAGACCTCTCCGATGGAGATGTCTACCGAGCCCAGGGTGACCGCTGCCGCAAGCGAGAGCAGGACGGCAGCAGTCAGAAGCGCGATGACCAACAAATAGGTCGGTCGACCGCGAAGTATTCCGTTTTGTTTCATGGCTTATTTGGCATCCGGGTACAGGTCGGGGTAGAGTGCCTGCGCGAAGTCCAGCACACCGTCCAGCGTGCGCATGCCGCTGCAATAGATGCCCGACAGGTTGATGGGGAAGACCTTGCCGTTATGCACCGCGCTGAGCGAGGCGAATTTGGGATCCTTGGTGAGCAGTTCGATGACCTGATCGCCTGCGTAGTCGGTCTCGCCGACCGTATAGCCCTCATACCAGACCATAAAGATGGCATCGGGGTTGACAGAAATCAGTTCTTCGGCCGAGATGTTCGCCGTGTTGTCGTCTGCACCGACGGCAAGCACGGCACCCACCTGCTCGGCGACGTTGCCGCCCAGCGTTGTGTGACTGTACACGCGGTAGCTGTCACCCTCATCTTCCAGAATGGCGATGCGCGGCGGCTCTTTGTCCTTTACATAGTCCTGGATCTTGACCAGTTCGTCCTGGATCTCGTCCACAAGCTGCTGTGCGCGATCTTCTACGCCGAAGATCCTGCCCAGCGTCATAATGTCTTCCATCTCCTCGGCGATCGTCTGGGGCGCGTCGATCGACCGGCCGCGGCACGCGCTGTTAAGCGCCATGTAGGTGTTCACGCCGCGTTCGTGCCAGAATCCAACGTCACCCATGCGGGTATCGTCAAAGGTACTGTACCAGCCGGTGATGAAGTCGGGCTGGAGACCGAGCACGGCCTCCTTGCCGGGGAAGGTGTCGTAATAGTTGATGGTCTCAAATTCATCCTGCAAATCGGCGCGGACTGCACCGTCCAGGCCGCATGCGCCTACGATCTTGTCAGCAAGACCGAGTGCGAGCAGGATCTCGATGTTATCCTGACCCTGTGCCCATACGCGCTCGGGCGCCTTTTCAAAGGTCTCTTCCACCGGCTGCCGCGCGTAGTTGTAAGTGGTGACGGTCAGGGGGTAGCCGGACGACTGCGTCGTCGTCTCGGACGTAGAAGGTGTGGTGGATTGTGTGTCCTGGCTGCTGCCGCCGCAGGCGGTGAGCGAAAAGACCAGACACAGACCGAGTGCGCCGGCTAACAGGCGTTTTCCGAGGTTCATTGGTGATCGATCTCCTTTGACTTTTGTCGATTTGGGGCACAAAAAAGCCCTGTTCGGTGAGAACAGGGCGAAAGCTGGCAGACCGGCACCGCAAATCGGCGCACCGGCCGGCGGGACGCTTTCTGCGGAAGTTCCCACCAGCACAGTTCAGCAGGCTTCCTGGCTTACGTTCACAGCATTTCCGTGCCTTCTCGTCCGTCGGACAATGGCGCTTTTACGGAGACGCTCCCGTTTCACAGTGACCGGATCGCTCGGGATTTGCACCCGATTTCCTATTATCCCATCCCATGTGGATGGGCACTGAACTGATTGGTTAGCCTTATGATAGCCCGCGGCCTGACGAATGTCAATAGAAGGGGGCATAACCAAACGGAATAGCCGGAACACATCCGGTTTGCCATAGCTTACCGAGCCGCTTTGACCGGCAGCGTGTGCGAAAAATTGGAGAAATCGAGCACGCAGTTCGGAACTTTACCAAGCTCGGTGCGATTTTCGAGGAAAAGCGCTGTATGCTATAAGCATTTGGCATAGGGTAAAGTCACTGATGGCGCAGAAAGTCCTCGATCTGCTGGCAGGCGGCACGGACTTCCCAGTTGAGTTCGTTTGCCGTCATGCGCTCTGAGCCGTGACCCAGAATGATAGCCTGTTCCAGACCGTCCGAGGTTGCAACCTTGACACGATGAGCGCGGGATAGATCGTAGGATGCTTTCTCAATGTACATGTCGGCGGTTTCAGCGGTCTTGGTGTAGACTACATGGATGCCGTGCACTTTCTCAATCGAACCGGGATTGTCCTTGACCCGGTAGGCATCAAAGACCAGGATAAGGTGACATTTTTTGACGCCCTGATAGTTGCTCAGCAGGTGAATGAGCGCCGAGCGGGCGGCGTCCAGATCGTCGTCGGCGAGGGCTTTGAGCTCATCCCATGCAAAGATGATGTTGTAGCCGTCAACGAGCAGGTAGTCGTCGGGCTTGATGCGTGAGAGATTGTCGACCGACGGCGGCGGGGTGCGCTTGAGGCTCTGCCGGAACGCATCCAGTCCACGGTTTTTGATCGGGCCGTAGGTGCGTACAAAGATTTCTTCCAGCTCGGCATCCAGTCCGCTGCCGCCCGACCAGACCGCTGCGCGCTGCGGGGTGCGCTGGGGTTCGTCCTCGGGCGTGAGCGACAGACCGGAATCGACGTGCGCGTGCGCGGGGACTTCGTTCCAGGGGACAAGATAGCCCGCGCCATGCGAGCAGAAGACCGAGCCGGTCGGGTTGTCCACATCGCGTTCGGGGTCGTAGCCTGCGGCCTCGATGACCTCCTCGGCATTGTGGCACGGACGATAGCCGAGCAGCGTGCATGACAGCTGACCGCGTCCGCTGGTGTACGCCGTGACCTCGGCGGCGTAGCCGCGTGCCGATGCAACCGGAATCTCACCGGTCAGCACGGCAAACTCGCCTTGCTGAGTGGGGGATTCAAAGGTACCGCTCATGCGCTGAATGTCGGTCATTGCGCGACCAACATTGCCCTGCGGCACGCGCAGTGTGAAGGCATACCACGGCTCGAGCAGCACGCTGTCCGCCTGCATCAATCCCTGACGCACCGCACGGTAGGTCGCCTGCCGGAAGTCGCCGCCCTCGGTGTGCTTAACGTGCGACCGTCCGGCCAGCACGGTGATGTTCACGTCGGTCAGCGGCGCACCGGTTAGCACACCTGGATGCTCGCGCTCGGCGAGGTGGGTCAGAATCAGTCTCTGATAGGACGGGTCGAGCTGGTCAGCCGGACAGCGGGTGTCCAGCGTCATGCCGCTGCCGCGCTCGGCGGGTTCGATCAGCAGATGCACCTCGGCGTAGTGGCGCAGCGGCTCAAAGTGACCGATGCCGATGACTGGATTCTGGATGGTCTCCTTGTATACGATGCTGCCTTGGTCGAAGGTGACCGCCAGACCAAACCGCTCGTCGAGCAGTCGGGTGAGCACCTCGAGCTGCACCTGTCCCATGAGCTGAATGTGGATTTCCTCCAATGCTTCGCTCCAGAGCACGCGCAAAAGCGGGTCTTCTTCCTCAATCAGACGGAGTTTTTGCAGCAAAGTGTGACTGTCGCAGCCGTCCGGCGGCAGTACGCGATAGGTCAGAACCGGTTCGAGCACAGCGGCTTCGCCACCCGGGTCAGCGCCCAGCGCCTGACCGGGATAGGTCTGGGTCAGACCGGTCACCGCGCACACCGTGCCTGCGTCGGCGCGGTCGGTGGTCTGAAAGCGCGTACCGGAGTAAATGCGAATCTGGCTGACCTTTTCCTGCCAGCTTTCGCCGCGAGTTTCGCCCGAGATCGCGCTGCGCACGGTCAGACTGCCTCCTGTGACCTTCAAATGGGTCAGGCGAGCGCCCTGTTCGTCGCGGGTGATCTTAAAGACACGGGCGGCGAAGTCGTCCGAATAGTCGGGGATGCGCGCAAAGCGGGACAGACCGTCCAGAAATTCCTGTACGCCGTCGAGTGGCAGTGCTGCGCCGAAAAAGCAGGGGAAGACACGGCGGGAGGCGATCAGACCGGCGATCTGTGCGTCGGTCGGCATCTCGCCTGCGAGGTAGCGGTCGAGCAGTTCCTCGTCGGTGGTCGCAAGCGCCTCGTAGAGCGCGTCCGGCGTGTCCGAAAAGTCGATGCAGCCGTCGGACAGCTGGGTTTGCAGGTCGGCAAGCAGAGCGGTGCGGTCGGCACCCGGCAAGTCCATCTTGTTGACGAACAGGAAGGTCGGAATGCCGCGCCGTTCGAGCAGCTGCCACAGCGTCAGCGTGTGACCCTGTACGCCGTCGGTACCGCTTACGACCAGAATGGCGCAGTCGAGCACCTGCAAGGTGCGCTCCATCTCGGCGGAAAAGTCCACGTGACCAGGCGTGTCCAGCAGGGTGACCTGTACGTCGTCTCCGAGCGGGAAGACGGCCTGCTTGGAAAAAATCGTGATGCCGCGCTCGCGTTCAATCGCGTCGGTGTCTAAGAATGCGTCCTTGTGGTCGACACGTCCGCGGCGGCGCAGCGCACCGGAAAGATATAAAAGCCCTTCGGACAGCGTGGTTTTGCCTGCGTCGACATGGGCTAAAATGCCAATAACAAGTTTTTTCATCGGTAGATCGCTCCAAAATGTACGGCGGGGAACCAGAACCCGCCTGATGAGTGGAAAAAGGCTGCCATCAGCCAATATACTATAAAGTATATGACAAAATACGTGGTGTTAAAAGGGACAGACGTGAATACTCCTTTTCAGGGCAGAAAGGATATGGTACAAGGCGAGCCAA
>CAUEJN010000062.1 GCA_959018045.1 uncultured Butyricicoccus sp.
GGAATTGTGCAGACAGCCGGAATCCGGAGTAATGTGTGAAAACCCGCGAACAGGCTGTGCGCGCACTCGCGCAGACAGCAGAGGATAAAATGCTGCTTCAGCAGTTTTTTGATAAGTATGAGGTCAGCCAGGAGCGGTCGTACCTGACCCACACGCGCTTTCTTGATTTGCGCGAGCGCACGCTGTGCGTCAAGGCCGCACGCGAGACCGGAATCATCGCGCAGACGGTGTTTTGGGGCGGTTACCCCGATGCCGAGCGCGTGATGGCGCTGTTTTTACCCGACTACCTGACCGCTGAGGACGCAATCAAGCCGGAAAACAGTCCGCTGGCGCTGCTGCGTGCGGAAAAGAGTCCGGCAGATACCTTGTCCCATCGTGATTACTTAGGTGCACTCATGGGGCTGGGCATCGAACGCGCGGTGGTCGGCGACATCTTGCTGCATGACGACGGTGCCGAACTCTTTGTCACCGAGGACATGGCAGAATTTATTCTGATGAACTTTCTGCGTGCCGGACGTAAGCGCGTCATGCTCAGCCAGATTGCGCTGACCGATTTCCGTTCGCCCGAGGTCAATGAGGAGGACGGCGAAGGCTCGGTGGCGTCGCTCAGATTGGACAGCGTAGCCGCGCTTATCTTCCGCCTGTCCCGTGCGCAGATGCAGGAGCGCATCGATAAGGGCACGGTCTTCCTCAACCAGATGCAGTGCCTCAAGCCCGATGCCGATGTCGCACCCGGCGACCGCATCACCGTGCGTGGCCTGGGGCGCGCCCGCATTGTCGAGCTTGGCGGTTTCAGCCGCAAGGGGCGACAGTTCGTGCGCTACGCGCGCAGTGTGTAAATCGCCGCTTTAGACTGGAAATCGATCATGAAAACTGCTATAATGAACTATCATTCCAGCAACCGGAAAGAGAGGGATCGCTATGATGATGAAAAAAATCGCCCGCAGTTTGCTGACCATATTGATTGTGTGCAGCTGTGCTGTGACGGCGGCTTTTGCAGCAGATGATATCACCGGCCACTGGTCAGAGCCATATTTCCGCTCACTCAGCGCGCATGGTGTCATCAATGCCAACGGCAAAGGTGAGTTCACGCCCACGGCTGAGATCTCCCGTGCGGAGTTCATGCGCTACATCAACCGCGCCTTCGGTTTTACCGAGCAGGCCGACGTGAGTCAGTATAAAGATGTCGATTCCGACCAGTGGTACTATGAGTCGGTGCGCATCGCGGTCAAGTACGGCTACATCTCCGGTCTGTCCAGTACCCAGATGGGTCCAGACAAGGCAATCACCCGCGAGCAGGCCATGACCATTCTGGGCAGACTGTGCAAGGTCGATGCCGGAACGGTCACACCCAGCCAGCTGTCCTTCAGCGACAAGTCCAAGATTGCCACCTGGAGCGCACCGTATATTAAGTGGGCGGTCGACAACGGTTATGTATCGGGCTACACCAACGGCACCTTCCAGCCCCGGCGCAGTGTGACCCGTGCCGAGGCGGCAAAGATCCTGTACTATTTTACCGGTACGATCCTAGATCAGGCAGGTGCGACCTATAACAGTTCGTCTCTCAATTCGGACACCAAAAACGTGACCATCACGAGCGCGTGCACGCTGTCTGGTGTGACCATTCCGGGCAATCTGTACATCAGTGAGGGACTGAACCAGTCGGCAGTCACCCTGTCCGACGTGACCGTCAAGGGTCGTCTGATTGCAGCGGGCGGCGCGGTTCAGCTGGGTAACGTCACAGCACCCGAACTGTACATCAGCTCGCCCTTTGCCGGACGCGAGGTGAAGGTGACCTCGGCAGGTACGACGAACATCAATCAGGTTACGGTCATGACCACCGCCGGACTGACCCAGACCAGCTTGCAGGCCGGCGCATCCGGACTCAAGCAGATCAACGTCTACGGCGATAAGAATATGCCGCTGACGCTGAATGGACGCTTTGGCAAGGTCACCTTGCAGGATGCAAACCGTCTGAGCCTGTCGGCGGGTGCTTTCGTCGAGTCGCTGACTGTCAAGGGCGCAGCAACCATTGAGGGCACGGGCACCATCCAGAATGCAGTCTTCCAGGCAAACGGTGCAGTCAGCGCCATTGAGCCGCAGACCTACTCGTTCAATAAGGGCATGTCGGCGACCATTCAGGGCACATCGGTCTCGGTTGACCGCAGTCAGCCCAATCACACGCTGACCCCGGCCACAATCAACCTGTCCACGGCAAGTGATGTCATTCTGGCCATCGTGTCCGAGGATAACGCCACTGTGCGCTCGGTCATGCTGGGCGACCGTGTCCTGCAAGCCGGTTATCAGTACGACTATGACCCGGTCACCGGTTCTATCCGCATTATGTCGAACGCGCTCAGCGGTCTGTCCAGCGGAACGTACACGGTACAGGTCATTATGAGCACGGGCATCAACCCGACCGCGACCATCTATCTTGGAAGCGGAAGCAGCTCGTCTAACAGCGGTTTGTCCTCGAATTCAAATTCGGGTTCGGCTAGCCTTGCCACGCAGGCGGTGACCTTCAGCGCGACCGCAGGCAACGCAGCCAACCAGAACGTGACCATCAACCTCAACATTGACTCGAGCGTTGTCGTACAGGCAGTCCTGCTCGACGGCAATCAGCTTGCTATGGGTACCCAGTACATCATCAGCGGCAATCAGGTAGTTCTGTACCGCACAGCGCTGGAGCCTCTGGTCTTTGGACGCACCGGTACGATGAATATTGTGCTCGTTCTGTCGAACGGCAATCAGCTGACCGTTCCCATGACACTTGTCTAACACAAATATCCTTCCCCGACAGATTTCCCTGTCGGGGAATTTTTTTGCCCGGTCACCCGTTGGACAAAATCTGCCCGTCCGGTCTGCTATCATAGAGAGCAGGGAGGGACAGCATGGTCATTTATCTCGATGTGCTTGCAGCGGTCAATCTGGCAATGGACTATCTGCTCCTGCTTGCCACCGCGCGGATTGCCGGGGTGTTTGTCCCGCGGATGCGTCTGCTCATCGGTGCGGCGGTGGGCGCAGCCTATGCCGTGTGCGCCGTTCTGCCTGCGACCACCTTTTTGCAGCACGGTCTGTGCGAGCTGGCCGCCGGGGTCGGCATGGTCGCGCTGGTGTTCGCACCCTGCAGAGGACGGCTTGTGCGCGTTTCGGTCGTCTTTGGTCTGGTCTCCTGTGCCTGCGCGGGCGCGGTGATGGCACTCGGTCAGGCGACTGGTGCCATGCTGCGCGTTGGAGGTGCGTACTATTTGGACGTGCCGCTGCGCGTGGTCATCCCGTCTGCACTGTTGTGCTGGTGTGCGAGCGGGCTGCTGTTTCGTGGTACAGCCGGACAGAACGGAGCCGAGAGGCCGAGCGCACAGGCAGAGCTGACCTTTGCCGGAAAACGGGCGACCGTGCACTTGCTGTGCGACACGGGCAGCACCCTGTGCGAGCCGGTCACCGGACGGCCTGCGCTGCTGCTCGATCGATACGCGGCGGCACGGCTGCTGCCGAGCGAGCTTGCAGGTGTGGTCAGCGGGCTGCGGTCGGACAATGCAGGCGACCAGATGGCCAGTCTGCCAGACCCGTGGCGCACCCGGTTTTGTCTGCTGCCTTACCGGGCGGTTGGACAGAACAGCGGATTGCTGCTCGCGTTCCGGCTGGACGAGGTGCACATGGACGCGGGAAAGACCGATTGCAGATTGGCGGCCATCAGTGCGCAGCCGATTGCAGGCGGACGGTACGATGGACTCATCGGTGTTTGAAAGGAGCGAGGCGGACAATGAAAAAGTGGCTCAGACGGATTTTGGCGCGCCTGCGTGCGCTGTGCAGCGGAGGCATCTATTACATCGGCGGCTCCGAGGTGCTGCCGCCGCCGCTGACCGGACAGGACGAGGCCGACTGCATCGCACGGCTGATGGCGGGAGACCCCGAGGCGCGGGACGCTCTGGTCGAACATAATCTGCGTCTGGTGGTGTACATTGCACGCAAGTTCGAGAACACCGGCGTGGGCGTGGAGGACTTAATTTCCATCGGCACGATTGGCTTGATGAAGGCGGTCGGCACCTATAAGACTGACAAAAATGTCAAACTCGCGACCTATGCCTCGCGGTGCATTGAAAACGAGATTTTGATGCACCTGCGCAAGGTGTCCGGTCAGCGCGCCGAGGTGTCGTTCGACGAGCCGTTGTCCTCGGACTGGGATGGCAATGAATTGCTGCTCTCGGACATTCTGGGCACCGAGCCGGACAGCGTCATTCGGCCGATCGAGGACGACGTTGACCGCGAACTGCTCCGGCAGGCGCTGTCTCAGCTGCCGCCGCGTGAAAAGCAAATCATCTGTCTGCGCTTTGGACTGGGCGGACGGCGCAGCATGACCCAAAAGGAGGTCGCAGACCTTCTGGGGATCTCACAATCGTACATTTCACGCCTGGAAAAGCGCATTATTTCACGGATGAAGAAGGAGATCCTGCGCTGGGTTTGATAGTCCTTTACCACTCTGCTATAATAAAATGCAGAGCAAAAGAGGAGCGGATCGAGATATGAAGCAATATTACGCCATGATCGCGGCAGCAGGTGCCCTCTGGGTTCTGCTGTCGCTGTTTTTTGAGGTGCTTCGGCTGCGGGTCTGACCTCCCGCAGGCGGTCGGCGTGCGCACCGCGTGTGCAGCTATTGTCATGTGGCTCTGGCTGTTTGTGCGCGATCGCCGCGCGCTGAAGCTCAAGACTTGGAAGCATCTGTGGTACTTTGTCGGCACAGGTATGATCAGTCTGGCGTTTTTCAATTCCCGCTATTTTGCCTGCATCGAGCGCTCGAACATCGGCCTTGCCGCGCTGCTGCTGTACACCGCGCCGGTGTTTGTCATGCTGTTTTCTGCCGTGCTGTTCGGGGAAAACTGACTGGATGCAAGATGGTGCACTGGCGCTGACCGTCGTGGGCTGTGGACTGGCGACCAGAGCGTTTTCAGGTGGATTGTCGGTGCATTCGGTCTGGCTTCGGGTATCGGCTACGCATTTTGTACCGTCTTTGGAAAATTCCCCCTGCGCGATTATGATTCCCGCACCATCGGCCTATACTATGCTGTTTGCAGCCATCGGTGTTTTGTCCACCTTGCAGCCGGTGCAGGCCGCGCGTCTTGTGTTTTCCTCGCCGCAAACGGTCATCATGGCACTGTGCGGCGGCGTGCTGTGCACCGTCCTGCCCTAGCTGCTGTACACCAAGGGACTGCCCCGGGTGGATGCGGGCAAGGCTTCCATTGTGGCTTGCGTGGAACCGGTCGTCGCTGGGCTGGTCGGTAGGGCACTTGTGCTGGCAGCCATTGTTCTGCTCAATCTGCCGGTTTCGCATCGGACGCGTACCGCTTCCTGAAGAAACAAAATTCCGTGATCCAAATGGATACACAGGATTTCTTGCATCCGTCTGCACACTCTTGTCAGTGCCGCGCGTTTTGTGATATCATGGATACAAAGAAAGGATTGATCGTCATGCTTTTTGAAAATATTTCGATTTTAGCCGATGATTTTACTGTCAAGCACGGCCAGTACGTAGGCGTCAAGGCGGACAAGATCGCGTATATCGGTTCCGAGCGTCCGACCGAAGATTTTGGTGAGACTTATAACCGTAAGGGCAAGCTGCTCATGCCCGGTATGGTCAACGCACACTCGCATGCGCCCATGACCCTGCTGCGCGGTTACGGTGAGAACCTGTCCTTGCAGCGCTGGCTGAACGAGCGTATTTTCCCGTTTGAGGATAAGCTCAGCGACGCAGCCGTCGCACCGGCAACCCGTCTGGCCATTGCTGAAATGCTGCGCTTTGGTACGGTATCGTTTACCGACATGTACTTTTTCAGCCAGACCATGGCCGATGCCATTCTGGAATCCGGCATCAAGTGCAACCTGAGCCGCGGATTGACCGTCTTTGATGACAGTGATTACGAGCAGACCGCCGCCTACAAGGACAATTGCGACTTGCTTGCACGTTATCAGAATGCAGGCGATGGCAGACTGAAGATTGACCTGTGCATTCACGGTGAGTACACGACCACGCCCAAGGTGGTCGAGGCTGTCGCAAAGCATGCCAAGCAGGTCGATGCACGCGTGCACATTCACCTGTCTGAGACCCAGAGCGAGCACGAGGAGTGCAAGGCACGTCACAGCATGACGCCCGCAGCATATTTTGAAAAGCTGGGTCTGTTCGATCAGCCGACCACGGCAGCACACTGCGTCTGGCTGGATGACAGCGATCTTACCATTCTGGAGCGCCGCGGCGTGACCGTTGCGTCCTGCCCGGTCAGCAATATGAAGCTTGCGAGCGGCTTTGCGCGCGTACCTGAAATGCTCAAGCGTGGTATCAATGTTGCGCTGGGTACGGACAGTGTCGCGTCCAATAATAATCTTAACCTTTTCAAAGAGATGTTCTTGTTTGCAAACGTCTACAAAGGTGCAACCCATGACCCGACTGTTGTTACCCCGGCTGAGGCACTGGCTGCTGCGACGATTAACGGCATGCGCTCGCAGGGACGTGACGACAGCGGCTTTGTCCGTGTCGGCATGAAGGCTGACCTTGCGGTGCTGAACATCGACGAGCCTTGGATGGTGCCGGTCAACGACTGGACGACCAATCTGGTTTACTCGGCACAGGGAAGCGACATCGGCCTGACCATGGTTGACG
>CAUEJN010000063.1 GCA_959018045.1 uncultured Butyricicoccus sp.
TATCATACCATAGATGCACCAGCGCAAAAAGAGGCAAAAAAAGACCGCCTTCCACGCGGGAAAGCGGCCCGATCCAGTCAGCGGATAAAGTTGGTAAAGGTGCGCTTGTGGGTCTCGGGGGGATCGATCTTGCCCTTGACTGCATCAATGACCTTAACCGTCCATGCGATATTGCGCGCCAGCTTGGCTACAACTTCCAGACCCTCGGTGTCCTGCTGTACCTCGCCCGGGTCTGCACCGTGTACGGCACCCCAGTAGTCCGAGGTCACGATCAGCATCTCCATGGCGTCCATGGTGCCCAGCAGCTGCTGGTAGGTCTCCATACCGCCCGAACGGCGCAGGGTGCACAGCGCAGCCCCGACCTTGTGGTGCAGCTGGTTGTCACCGCAGCCAGCCGCCAGCATCAGACGGTCGAGCACGCACTTCATGCTGCCTGCGATACCACCGTGATAAACCGGGGATGCCAGCACGATGCCGTCGGCCTCGATGCACTTGTCGATGATCTCGTTGACCATATCACCGGTCTGGACACAGTGCAGCGAGCCGGTGTTCAGGCAGTGATAGCACGCCATGCAGGGCTTGACGTTTGCGCCCGGCTGGAGTACCTCGAACTCGATGCCTTCGCGCTCGAACTCCTTGGCCATGACCTCCAGGCACTGTGCGGTGTTGCCGCCCTTGCGGGGCGATCCATTGATGGCTACAACTTTCATCTCTTTATCCTCCATCATTGAAAAAAATCATAAAGTGCGGCTGCCCGCGCAACCATATCAATCGGTCTTGTGCTGCCGTTCCTCGTCCAGCACGTGATTGAGCACACCGCCCAGAATGAGCGTCGTGCTGGTCAGATACAACCAGAGCATGAGTACGATAATCGCACCGATCGAGCCGTACAGGATGCTGTAACGACCCATATTGTCCACATAGTAAGCAAAGCAGCGCGTGAGCACAACCCAGCCGACAAGCGACACACCAGCGCCCGGCAGGGCATCCCGCCAGCGGATGTGCACCGGCGGCACCAGACTGTACAGCACGATCAAAAATCCCAGCGCAATGACGATCGCCACCGGATAGGACAAGTAATGCAGCCGGGTTGCACCGGCTTCCAGCATGGGGAACCATCGGGTGATGATCTCCAAGAAGCGCTGTCCGACCACAATCAGCAAAATGCTCATGCCCATCAGCAGCAGTAAGCCAGCGGTCAGAATCAGTGAAATCATGACCGTACCAACCGGCCCGCGGTGCGGCTCATTGCGATAAATACGCCGCATCGAGTAAATGATCGAGCGCACCGCACGCGACAGAAAATACAGCGTCAGCGCACTGCCGACCATCAAAGGCTGTACCGCATCCTTGCTGCCCAGATAGTTCAGGTAACCAAGTACAATGTCCTGTACATCGTCAGGCAGGAACCTGGTCGCATCCAGAATGGTGACCTCGGAAAAGTTTGCCATACCAAGCAAAGAGTTGAGCACCATGAGCAGCGGAAAGATGGAAAAAAGCAGAAAAAATGCCAGTTCTGCCGCAGCATGTGACACGCCATCCTTAAAATATCGCTCAATCAGCTGCACCAAAACGCGCAGCGGTCCCCGGAATCTCCTGTGCATGGGTCACCGCCTTTCTTCCCATTATTTTACCAGCTTGCCGCCCGTTTGACAAGGCATATCCTGTCGTCTGGTCTTTGTCTTGTAATTTGTCTCTATTTATGATAGGATGAAACCATCGAACATGATTTCGTACGATAAGGAGGCCGTCCCATGCTCGTCGATATTCCCTACGATCCCTCGCACACCTGCTGTTTTTCTGGCAGCCGCCCGGAAAAGCTAGGCTTTGACTGGCAGCGCGAACCCTATTTTTTCGACGTTCTGCGCACCGATCTGCGCGCGGCCATCCGCCACGCGGTTGATCTGGAATATCACCGGTTCATTACCGGCATGAGCCGTGGATTTGACCTGTGGGCAGCCGAAGAAGTCATAAATTTGCAGCGGGAATTCCCTCATTTGCAGCTCATCGCAGCCATTCCCTTTGTCGGGATGGAAACCCGCTGGGAACCCTACTGGCGTGACCTATACACACAGATATGTGAGCACTGTGAATATGAGTCCCGAATGTCCGACCGTTTTGTGCCCGGATGCTATCATGCACGGGACGAATACATGGTACGGCACTCCAGCCGGGTCATCTGCTGGAACAACGGCACCCTAGGCGGCACCGCCTACACCTGCCAATACGCCGAGCGGCGCGGTATCACGCTCGACAACATCCACCGCCCCTATTACAGTCTTTCCTCCATGCCGTAAACACAGTACCGGATAGTCTGTGTATTTGCGCATAAATGATACATCAGACAAATGATACATCAGACAAAAAAGATCCCAGACCGAATGGTGTGGGATCTTCTCATTTTCTTACTTGTTCAGAACGGTCTGGATGTAGTTCTTTGCAACATTCAGAACGTATTCCTGGCAAGCGGAGCCGGTCTCCGGATTGAAGTCCTCACCGTAGATACCGGTGTTAGACAGGATGCGGATGCCCAGGTACGGTACGTCATAGGTCTTGCAGACCTGTGCAACCGAGTTGGACTCCATCTCCTCACAGGAAGAACCGTTCAGCTCGTTGAGATACAGCATGCGGTCGATCTGGTTGTTCCACTCATCGCTCGACGAGATGACACCCTTGACAACCTTGCCCTTGTTGTAGGTCTCTGCAACTGCCTGTGCGCAGTTGAGCAGAGTCTCATCGCCCGGATACTTGACTTCCTTGACGAAGGTCTTCTGGTTCTTGTCGTATGCATAAACGCCGTTCATGGTCATAGCCTTGTAGTCTACGCCTGCGCCCTTAACCGAAGCCTCGGTCATCCATGCAGCGGACGGAACGGTGGTCTCACCCAGAACGATGTCGAAGGTGTGCAGCTCGGGATCATGGCCGCCCGAAGTACCCTGGTTGATGACTGCTACGGGGTTAAAGTACTCCATTGCCAGAGCGGTCGAAGCGCCTGCATTGGCCAGACCCTGCTCGGTGCGGGATACGACGACCGGATAGCCATCCAGCTTACCTGCAACATAGTACCACTGGCCGATGGTATACTCGGTGGTGTCGGTCAGAGCCTTGACCATATCCTGCATCTCGATGTCCATTGCACCCTGGAGCAGAATCGGGCGCTTGTCGGACTTGTAGTCAACAACAACCGTAGCGTCAGCCTTCTGTACGTCCTGCTTCTTGAGCACGTTGTCGATGTAGGTCTTAGCAACGGTCAGAACGTATTCCTGGCAAGCCGGGCCGCTCTCCGGGTTGAAGTCCTCGCCGTAGATACCGGTGTTGGACAGAATGCGGATGCCCAGGAAGGGTACGTCATAGGTCTGGCAGATCTGTGCAACTGCATTGGTCTCCATCTCCTCAGTGGAGGAGCCCCACAGCTCGTTGAGGTACAGCATGCGGTCGATCTGGTTGTTCCAGGAGTCAGCAGAAGAGATGACACCGGTCACAACCTTGCCCTTGGTGTAGGTATCAGCAACCGACTGTGCGGTCTCGAGCAGGGTCTTGTCGGCCTTGTACTCGAACTTCTTAACGAAGGTCTTCTGATCCTTGTCGTATGCGTAAACACCAGCCGGCTCGATTGCCTTGTAGTCTACGCCTGCGCCCTCAGCCGATGCAACCGACTTGGTAGCCGATGCCGGAACGCTGGTCTCACCCAGAACGATGTCGAAGGTGTGCAGCTCGGGATCGTGGCCGCCCGAAGTACCCTGATTGATGACTGCGATCGGGTCAAAGTGCTGCATTGCCAGTACAGTGGTAACTGCTGCATTGGAAATGCCCTGCTCGGTACGGGATACAACAACCGGATAGCCGTTGAGCATACCGCGTACGAAGTGATAATTGTCGATGTCAACGGTCTCGGCATCGGTCAGCGCCTTGACCATGTCCTGCATCTCGATGTCCATTGCGCCCTGGAGCAGCAGCGGACGTGCATTCTCATAGCCGGTAACAACGGTCTCACCCTTTGCTGCCAGCGTAACGGTCAGGCTTGCCTCGTCCCATGCAACGTCATAGTCCATTGCCTCAGCCAGGAAGCGAACCGGTGCGTAAGTGCGGTTGTCCTTCTGTACGGCAGCGGTGTCCATGGTCAGCTCCTCGGTCACCGGGTTCTTGCCCTCTTCGGTGACGACGTGCTGGTACTTGTTGGAATCGATGGTGAAGACGACCGATTCATTGCCGCGGGTAAAGGTCGCGGTCTTGGCTTCCTCGTTCCATGCGACTTCCAGATCCATCGCGTTTGCAATGGTGCGCAGCGGCGTCATGGTGCGGTCATTCTCGTCCTGGTACGGCATACCGAGCTCGTCGTTGAATACAACGGCCTCATATTCCCCCGTGGTCTTGTCCTGTACGCGGACCGAAAGGCCTGCCTTCTGGATATCGTCTGCCGCAAATGCAGACATCGTGCCCATACCAGCCAGCATCGAGACCGACAGAACGCCGGATACGATCTTCTGGATCTTCATTCTTACATCCTCCTTATTGTTTGGACAAATTTGTCCACGTGGGGTACATTATAGGCGAAAAATATTGTTTCTGCAATGCGGTTTCTCAAATTTTGTCATTTTTGCAACGATTTTGAATTGGTCAGGCAATAAAAATTTGCATAAACTTGCTTTTTTCGCAACTTTTTTGTGCAAGTCGTATGATCTTATCCCACGCTGTTTAAAAAGTCGGTCAACTCGGCGGCCAGACGTGCGGGCGCCTGCTCGTTGACCTCATGTCCCACGCCTGCAATCCAGTGCAGCTCGGCTGTTTTCACACGGCTGGCCAGCTCCTGCGCCGCCTTTTGATTTGCACGATCCTTTTCACCGCACAAAATCCGAACCGGAATGTCAATCTGCTGCAATTTGCGGGTGAAATCCAGCTGCATCATCGAGCGGGTCAGTCTGCGCATCTGCTGCCGATCCAGTCCGGTTTCCTCGAAGGCCGATGCAGGCAAAAGCCGAAAGATAAAATCCTGCATGACCATGAGCCGTTTGGGCATGCGGTATTGCGGTGCAATCAAACACAGCGCACCAACCTTTTGCGGATGCTCCAAGGTATAGTGCAGCGCGAGCACCGCACCGAGAGACAGTCCGCACAGCGCAAACGGTGCGTCAAACTGGGCACAATAGGACGCAAACTCTCGATACAAGTCATCATATGTGCCGTCCTGGAAAAAATCCGACAGCTTGGGCTGTTCAGTGTGTATCTGTTCGGGTAAATGTTCGCGCACCTTGTCCCACGCGGATGCCTGTTGTCCAAGTCCATGCAGCAGCAAGCAGTTCATCGTTTTTCCTTCCTTTCCGATACAAAAAGCCCCGCAAAGCGTTTGCTCCGCAGGGCTTCATTCATGCTATTTGTTTCTGTTCGCTCAGTCGACCTTGACCGTCCAGCCCATATCGTCCGGGATCTTGCCCCACTGGATACCGGTCAGCGTATCGTACAGCTTGTGGGTGATCTCGCCGATCTTGCCATCGTTGATGTAAGCGACATCGCCCTCGTAGCGCAGCTCACCAACCGGAGAGATGACAGCCGCAGTACCGGTGCCGAAGACTTCCTCAAGCTTGCCCTCCTTGGATGCCTTCATGACATCAGCGATGGGCAGACGCTCCTCGGAAACCGGGATGCCCCACTTCTTGAGCAGCTCGATGCACGACATACGGGTAACACCGGGCAGAACGGTGCCAACGCAGGGAGCGGTGTAAACGGTGCCATCGATCTTAAAGAAGCAGTTCATGGAGCCGACTTCCTCAACGTACTTATGCTCAACGCCATCCAGCCACAGGGTCTGCTCGTAGCCCAGATCGTGCGCCTTAACCTGCGAAATCAGAGAAGCTGCGTAGTTACCGCCGCACTTGGTAAAGCCGGTACCGCCCGGGCATGCACGGGTGTACTCGTCCTCGACGAAGATCTTAACCGGGTTGATGCCGGTGGAGTAGTACGCGCCAACCGGCGAGCAGATGATGATAAACTGATGGGTTGCCGACGGACGAACGCCCAGATGGGGCTCGGTCGCAATAACAAACGGACGGATGTACAGGCTGGTGCCCTCCTGATGGGGTACCCAATCCTCGTCGGTCTTGACCAGGGCCTTGACTGCCTGAATAAAGTCCTCGGTCGACAGCGACGGCAGGCACATACGATGGTTGGTGTTCTGCATACGCTCCGCGTTGCGGTCGGGACGGAACAGCTGTACCGAACCGTCGGGCAGACGGTATGCCTTCATGCCCTCAAAGGACTCCATTGCATAGTGCAGAACCATGGCAGCCGGATCGAGTGCGAGCGGCTGATAGGGCACGATGCGTGCGTCATGCCATCCCTGACCCTCGGTGTGGTCAACGATGAACATGTGGTCGGTGTAGTATTTGCCAAAGCCCAGAGCCGATTCGTCGGGCTTCTGTTTCTTATTCTGGGTCAGTTCGTAGCGGATGTCGAGCATGATAATTTCACTCTTTTCTGTTAAACTATGGTAAAGGATTATTTTTATTTTATCCCTTTTTCCTTGACTTTTCC
>CAUEJN010000064.1 GCA_959018045.1 uncultured Butyricicoccus sp.
GCTCTGCCCTGAGAACCCGCAAACCTTTGAAAAGGTTTGATCCAAACTTCAATTATGGGTGCGGTGCTTAATTTTCAACCGCCGGTGCGTCCTGATAGTTCTTACCAAACAGCAAATCATATTGCAGCACCCACTGTTTTTCATACATCTCCTGCTGTTCCGGGGTCATCTCCGCATCTCGGGTATATGTTCCATCCGGTTCCACCGTCGTACCCAGAGTTCTCGCGCGGTACAAATCCAGTTCCTCGCGCAGCAAGTCAAAGTATGCGGGCTGATCTAAACCATACAGGTCGTCCGTCACGGTCGTGATCTGATACGCTGCAATCGTGCCCAAATCGACCGGTTCCTTCCAGTAGTTGCTCCAGATGAGCAGCGGAGTCTGATGGACACGCGGGTCGTTTGCGTCCTCCGAGCCGTAGCCAGTCGCGCTGTAAATGTTCATGCCGTTGCCGATGGGGTTATAGTGGTCGCCCCACATGACCAGAATGACCGGCTCATCTACCGTATCAAAGTAATCGGTCAGCATGCCCCACATGGCGTCAGTCTCACGCACGCCGGTTGCAAAGTCCTCCAGACAGCCGATGGTGTAGTCGGTCACGCCCTCGGGTGCGCTGGTCACATGCACGCGCTCGTTATCCGGGTAGTTCTCCGGGGTGTAAGCGAGGTGGTTCTGGATGGTCACCGCGTGCAAAAACAGCGGGGTATCCGCGTCCTTGTTCTCAAAGGCGCTGATAATCTGTCGGCCGGTCTCGGCCTCGGTCACCAGACCGCCCTCCCAGTCGCACGGACGCTTGCGCTCGGGGTCGGTCATGTCCTCCAGGCTGATGAAGTCGTCAAAACCGAGATCGGCATAGGCTTCCTCTCGGTTCCAGTACTTGCCGTAATAACCGTGGATGGCCAAAGTGTCATAGCCCTCGGTCTTGCGGAAGGATGCAATGGAGGCCGTGGGGCCGTGGATGTACTCAACGTAGGGCTTGCACGAGCTGGGCAGGTATTCCATCGAAAAGCCGGTCAGCGCTTCGCACTCTACGTCGCAGGTGCCGCCGCCAAAGCGCGGCGAATAGCACTTACCGTATGCCATTTCGTTTTTAGTGCGCTGGATGTTGGGGGTCAGCTCCTGATCGTAGGTCACGCCGTGTACTTCTGAAGGATCCCAGAAGGCCTCGGCCTGAATGTAGATGACGGTCGGCTTTTTGACCGTGCCGTCACCCTTAGCCGCGTAGCTCGCTGCAAAGTACGGGTCGGAATCGCCCGTGCCGTTTACCACCTGCTGCACGCGCTCGGCGCTGTATCCCTCGGGTGCGTCCACCTGCATGACCTGCATATTGGTAAAAAATGCGGTCACCAAGCTGTAATTTCGATAATAGCGATCCTGCATCCAGGCATCGGGCGAGATGTACAGGATGTCCTGTGTGACATGCTGCTGCAAGAACACGCCGAACACCATGGCGATGGCACCCACGAGCGGTACCACGCTGCGCACAATCCAGCGCACCCAGCCAAAGCGCAGGCGCGGCAGGAAGCAGGATACCAGCGTCAGCAGGAGCAGTACGACCGCTGCGCCGCACATGGATTTGGTCACCCACAGGTTGACCTTACCCGCCACGTCAAAGGCCTCGCTCGCCTGTGCGAAGTCCCACGGCAGGAAGGGCTCGCCGCGCAGCTGCAATTTATAATAGCAGATGAGGGCCGGGACGCACAGGAAGATCGACGTACACACGACCGCAGCCGGTGCACGGTTTGTCAGTCCCAGAAAGAAGAAATAGACGAGTGTCAGGAACACCCAGCCCACAAACCAGGCCGCACGGTGCCACCACAGGCTCTCTACCCAGAAAAACTGATACTGAAAAATCTGGTCTTCAATCTGAATCCAGGTGGCGCACAGCGTGATGACCGCCGCCGCCAGCGGGCCAAACAGCCAATGGCACCAGCTGGGCAGCATCGGTCTGCGCACAGACACCCGCCTGTATGCGGACGAACGGGTGCCCAACTTTGATTTTGCTATGGTTTCCATGAATTTTGTCTCCTCAGAATACGCAGGGCTTTACATAGTTTTTACTATTATATCATAGAAACCAGACAAAATTTATGGACAGAAGCGACGAAAAACAGGGCCTTCCCCAGCCTCGGAATTGGTTTACCGGTCAAATCATGACTCAGAGCGCGTGCAGGCAGTCCTGCCAGATATCCAAAAACAGGTCGTCGTGCAGATAGACAAAGTTAAACTCCCGGCGGATGTCCAGCCCTTGCAGCGTAAACGATGCCAGACTGCCCGCGTCCAGTTCAGTCTGTGCGACCGGTGCGTACACAAAGGTCACGCCGATGCCCTGGGTCGCCAGCGATTTGAGCACGGTAAAGTCACTGATCTCCAGCACGCGCACAAAGCTGTCCAGCGTGTGATTGCGCTCGTGCAGCACGTCCTCCAAAATCGCGCGCGTGCCCGAACCCTGCTCGCGCACCAGAATGGTCTGGGAAAACAGCTCCTCAAAGGTCACTTCCCGACCGGCAAAGGGATGATCGGGCGCACACACGCCGAAAAACCGCTCCTGCCGCAGCAGGCGGTGTCCATACTTATCCTTATCGAAAAATCCCTCGACCAGCGCGAAGTCCAGCTCTCCCTGATCGAGTGCGCGCAGCAGCACTTGCGTATTGTCCACCGCGAGCGACAGTGCGGTCGTCGGGTGCTGGCGCACAAACTGGCTGATGAGCGGCGCAATGACGTACTCGCCGATGCTCTTGGTCGCACCGACACACAGGCGCACGGGCGCAGGCTCGTTCATCGCCTCGTCCATCTTGCGGCTGTTATAGGCCAGCGAAGCCGCCATGCGCTTGAGTCGCTCTCCCTCCTCGGTCAGGCGCAGCATCTTGCCCTGATAGACAAACAGGCGGCAGCCGTAATGCTGCTCCAAAAAGTGAATGTGCTGGGTGACGGCGGGCTGGGTGATGCACAGCCGCTCGGCCGCGCGAGTGTAGTGCATGGTCTCGCATAAGGTCAAAAAAGTCTGCAAACGATAGTCTAGCATGTGGGTTTCCTCTCTCTACGATGATCTATTTATTTTTCTTATCAATCTACAATAAATTATGATTTCATTTTATCAACAATCTGCATCATCATCAAGACCAGATCAAGAAAACCTACCCAAAGGGGGATACATTTACATGGAACGTATCAAACAGCATTTACCCGGTCTGGCGCTCGGTCTGTCCGAGCACGGCTTCGGCCTGTTTGCCGGTACGGCGGTCAAGGACACGTCCTCGGTCACCGCGGCAGCTTCGGCCTGGGACGGCATGCACCTCGGACACAATGCGCTGGGATTGATGTAAAAGTCTCCATTCCTGTCGTACCGAGGGAGCTTCGGTTCCCTCATACTCTTTTTCCGTCCGATTCCCAGCATATAAAAATTGCGCCGTACCGCACGGCGCTTTTTTCATGCCCGCTTTTGACAGTCGTCCTGTGCAAACGGTATAATAAACCTATCAGTTTTGTCTTGTGTGAAAGAAGGTCGTTTTTCCTTGATCTACACGGTTACCCTCAATCCATCCCTCGACTATTACCTCTCCCTACCCGCCCTGCATCCGGGTACCCTGCATCGCGTGCAGGATGCCCAGCTGCTGCCCGGCGGAAAGGGTGTCAATGTCGCGATCGTGCTGTCCCGTCTGGGTGTCCCGGTGCGTGCGCTGGGCTTTGCCGCCGGTCACACCGGTGCGCTGCTCACCACCCTGCTGCGCGAAATCGGTCTGGACACCGATTTTGTGACCGTCCCGGACGGCATGACCCGACTGAATGTCAAAATCTCCACCGAGAGCGAAACCGAGCTCAACGGCGCAGGGCCGGACATCCCATCCGATGCCTTTGACGCACTGCTCTCCAAGATGAACGGACTGGAACCGGACGACATTCTGGTCTTGTCCGGCTCGGCACCGGCCTCGCTGCCCGCCGATGCGTACAATCAGCTGGCGCAGTGGGCGCAGGCGCGCGGTGCGCACCTCGTTGCCGACACGACCGGCCAGAAGCTGACCGATCTGCTGCCCTGCCGTCCCTTCCTCATCAAGCCCAATGCGCTCGAACTGGCCGAGGTCAGCGGTCAGACGGCAGACACAGTCGCGGGACGTGCCGCACAGGCGCGGCAGCTGCAAGCACTGGGCGCACGCAATGTGCTGGTGTCCTGCGGTGCCGAGGGCGCGGTGCTGGTCACCGAGGACGGCGACGTATTGACCGGTCTGGCACCGCAAGGCACGGTGCGCAGCACGGTGGGCGCGGGTGATTCCATGGTCGCCGGGTTCCTCGCGGGCTGGCTGGGCGGTGGTTCCTACGAGGCCGCTTTGCGGCTGGGACTGTCCGCCGGCAGCGCAACCGCTTTCCGCGACGGTCTGGCCGAGCGCGGCGACATCGACCGCCTGCTGTCCGAAGCTCACGTCACAGCGTGAGCGTCAGCCCGTCAAACGCAATTTCATAGCCGTGCGCACGCGCAAACGCGGACATTTCCTCGTGCGGCAGCATGTTTTCGTGCGACAAGTGAGTCGCAAAGACATGTCCGCGCGACGTGAGCAAGCCCTGTGCACGCAGACGCGCTGCGGCCTCGGCTACGTCCCGGGCGTTCATGTGGTCGGTCGGATAGCCGGTCTCGGGCATCAGGCCGTAAGTATGGTCTAAAATCACGCACGCGAACTGTGTCCTGCAATGTTCCAGTGCCTGCCACACATCTTCCCCGAACGCCGGACTGTCTACGCCGTAGAAAATCGCGGTCTGACCGTCTGAAATGAGATACATGCGACTGTCACAGTCGGGTGCATGGTGGGAGTAAATGCCGGTGACCGTGTACTTTCCGGCAGAAAAAGGCGTGCCGACCTGCACTTCGTGCACGGTCAGGTTGAGTTTTTCCCGTCCGGACGGCGTGGTCAGGTCGGTGCCCGACTCCTCGCCCTCGAGCCACTGTCCCAGCCGAGTCAGGGAAGCCCCGGAAGCTGCAATCAGCAGGGGCGGCGTATCGGCACAGCCGTATTCGGGCATGCGCGTGACCAGATGACCGGGGTCGAAGTGGTCGCCGTGCGCGTGGGTGACCAGCAGCGTGCGCACCCGGGTCAAGTCCTTGCCCAGCCGGTGCGCCGAAGAGACCGCGTCCGCACCGCAGTCGATGAGCAAGTCGTCATTGATGAGCAGCGCCGAACGGGTGCGCAAGTCCTTCCCACCCTGCACGCGGGCTGCTCGGCAGGTCGGACAACTGCAAAACGGCAGCGGAACTGCGGTCGCTGCACCGGTTCCCAAAAATGTAATCTGCATGTGCTCTCCCCTCACTTTCGGGCTCAGCATATCACGTTTTTCACCCCTTTACAAGCGGCAAACCCGCCAAATCCCAGGAGGAATTTTTATGGATACCCGTATCGCCATCGCTCAGATCAACGCTTCGTCCGATCCGCAGCAAAATCTGCGCACCGCCGCCCGCATGGCAGCCCAAGCCGCGCAGAAACAGGCGCACCTGCTCATGCTGCCCGAATACACCATGACCTACCCCGACCACCGTCTGCCCGACGGCGTTCCCTTCCCCGGTGGTCAGCCGCTGGACGGCGCGTTTGTCAGCGGCCTGCGCGAACTCGCCGCCGCACACAGGCTGTGGATTACCTGCGGCGTGATCGAACAGACTCCGGACGATCCCAGACCGTATAACACAACGGTCGTGATCTCCGACCAGGGCGAACTGGTTGCCTCGCACCGTAAGTGCCAGCTCTATGACGCGTTTTCCTATCGCGAATCCGACCATTTCCGTCCGGGTATGTCCCGTTTCACGCCCATTCAGACCCCTTTCGGCACGTTGGGTCTTATCGTATGCTATGAATTGCGCTATCCTGAGCTTGCACGCTTGCAGGCCATCGAGGGTGCGGAGTTTTTACTGGTCACCGCAGCTTTTGTCTGCGGCAAGCAGAAGGCGCAGCAGTGGCACACCCTGCTCGCCGCCCGCGCGGTGGAAAATGGATGTTTTGTGCTGGGGTGCAATCATGTGAAACCACGGGTGTTCCTGGGCGAGAGTTCGGCGTATACGCCCGATGGTCAGACGATTATGGAATGCGGGGATACACCCGAGCTTATAGTTGTGACCTGTGATCGGTCGCAGATCAGCACAGTACGGGAGAATTGCCCGGTATTGCGGCAGAGACGAGAGGATTTGTATTCCCTCAAATAAGCACCGCAGCCCTACTGAAGTTTGGATCAAACCTTTTCAAAGGTTTGCGGGTTCTCAGGGCAGAGCCCTGAGTCGGACTCCGCAGAGTCCGAAACTCCCCTTTTGATTCCGGTCAAAGACCGGAATCAACTAAAATAAAAAAGAAAAGCGCGACCCGCAGGTCGCGCAATACTTCGCGCACAAAGTGCGCTCATGAGAAAGACCGTCCGACGGGACGGTCTTTCTTTTTTGTTTGTTTTAATTGAAACCCGGGGCGGACACCGGGTTTCAA
>CAUEJN010000065.1 GCA_959018045.1 uncultured Butyricicoccus sp.
GAAAGGAAGACAATATGATATGATTTTTTTGTACCAAAATATCCGACAAGGTTATTTTTCATTAACATTAGGAGGTTTTTCCAATGAGTGAATTAAAGGGCGCTTGCATCATCGGCCAGTCCGGTGGCCCCACTTCCGTCATCAACACGTCTGTTCTCGGCGCAATCGAGGCCGCTCTCGACTGCCCCTCTATCACCCGCGTTCTGGGTGCTGCTCACGGCATCCGCGGTGTGCTCGACGACCAGCTGCTCGACATCGACAAGGAAGACCGCGAAGAGCTCAAGCTTCTCCGCTACACTCCGTCTTCTGCACTCGGTTCCTGCCGCTACAAGCTGGCTGATCCCGACGTTGACGATACCGGTTACAAGCGTATCCTCGAGATCTTCAAGAAGTATGACGTTCGTTACTTCTTCTACAACGGCGGCAACGACTCCATGGATACCTGCAACAAGATCTCCAAGTTCATGATGAAGTCGGGTTACGACTGCCGCGTTATGGGCATCCCGAAGACCATCGATAACGACCTGTTCGGCACCGACCACTGCCCGGGCTACGCTTCCGCTTCCAAGTACATCGCTACTTCCTGCATGGAGATCTATCAGGACGCTCGCGTTTACGACACCGGCATGGTTTGTGTTGTTGAGATCATGGGCCGCCACGCTGGCTGGCTGACCGCTGCTGCTGGTCTGGCTACCGCTCAGGGCGCTGGCCCCGACCTCATCTACCTCCCCGAGACCGACTTCGACATGGATAAGTTCATGGCTGACGTTAAGAAGGTTTACGCTGAGAAGGGCAACTGCCTGGTAGCTGTTTCCGAGGGCATCCACTACGCTGACGGCACCTTCGTTTCCGAGGCTAAGACCTCCGCAACCGACGGTTTCGGTCATGCTCAGCTGGGCGGCCTGGCTGCTATGCTGGCTGACAAGATCAAGAACGAGCTGGGCGTTAAGGTTCGTGGCATCGAGCTGTCCCTGCTGCAGCGCTGCGCTGCTCACTGCGCTTCCAAGACCGACGTTGACGAGTCCTACATGTCCGGTAAGGCTGCTGTCGAGAATGCTGTTGCTGGCAAGACCGACTACATGCCCGGCTTCAAGTGCACCCGCGACGAGAACGGCTACAAGTGCGAGATCGAGCTGCTGCCCCTGTCTCAGGTTGCTAACACCGAGAAGAAGGTTCCGCGTGAGTGGATCAACGCTGAGGGCAACGGCGTAACTCAGGCATTCATCGACTACGCTATGCCGCTGATCGCTGGCGACAACGTAGGTCCGAAGGAGAACGGCCTGCCGCGCTTTGCTAAGCTGAAGAAGATCAAGGCTGAGGCTTAAGAGCATCTGCGATCTGATCATCTGAAAAAGCAAACCCCCGAAGGATTTCCTTCGGGGGGTTTTTCGTTTTAATATTTGGATTCAAACTTATAGCAGCTTTCGGTTGCACCTACATGTGTTTGTCTCCAGGTACAATACCAGCCGCTATTAGAACCCGGGTCACGTTCACAATAGAGGCACTTGCAGCACTCTTCCGAATAAGACATGGTTTCACCTCCTTGTAAAAATTCATTTCATTCAATGCGCAATATACCAGTAAATGAAAATCATTGCACAAAGAATCACAAACAGAAAAAGTCCTCTATTTTTTGACTTTGGCGCTTGTTTCTGCATCGCAATTCGTTCCTTGTCCTGCTGCTCTTCCTGTAAAAGAACGGACATCTGACCAATCAGATCCTTCATATTGGCATCGCTATAATACTTGCAGGAGTCATACTCTCCCACGCGAATTCCAAATCGATCGCATATACGAAAACTCTCGCCAGTCTGCTCATTCTCAACAATTCTGGAGTAGTCACACGGCAGTAATCCACATTGTCCGCCGTCCTGCGCTTCCTGACTATCATCTCCTCTCTTTATGTAATTCGCTTCACGCAATCTCTGGTCTAACGACATAGAAATCCCTTCTTTCCGTATCCAATCGCCTTACCTCATTAGCGCATCATAGCTGGTAAATCTACGAGAATGAATTTCATAACACGTGCAAGCATCCCAAAGATTCCAAACACGATACCAATCCCGACTGCAACTATCCACTTCACAACTCTATTTGTCGGTTGTTCCAACCAAGCCCACCTGCCATCTATATATCTGATTCCCCATCGAATGCCCAGCACAATATAAACAATGAGCACTACACAAATCACCGCGTCCATCAACTTCATCCTCCCTATTATCCCTTCTGTTAACCTAAAATAGGCTAATCTTATTTTAACCTGATTCAGGTTAAAATGCAAGTGCAATTTCTCGCGCCGCATATAATAATCTGTAAAGGATTGGCTTTATGGGCAAAGGAGAAATTTTGATTTACAGAAGACTGCGTGATCTTCGAGAGGATCGAGAACTTTCACAAACCAAACTCGCAAAAATTCTTGGCATGTCGCAAACGGGATATTCCAAGTACGAAACCGGTGAAAACGATATTCCTACCGCAATTTTTATTAAACTTGCAGCGTTCTACGGCACAAGTATCGACTATCTGCTGGATCAGACCGACCAACCAGCACCCTATCCAGCATCCCACCACAAGAAAAGGACTGGCTTCGATTGAGAGCCAGTCCTTTTTTACTCCATATTACAGCTTCTTTTCCAGATAAATCATATCCCGCAGTATCACGCCGTCTTCGACGATCGGATGATCGTAATTCTTCGTAAAGAAATCGGGTTCGCGGCCGCACTCTGCAAATCCACAGCTCTGATAAAATTCCAACGTCTTGGGACTCTCTCCTGTTCCCACGCGCAGCGTATCCGCACCGCGTTCCCGACAGATACGGCTCAGCTCGTCGATCATCCATTTACCGATGCCCTTGCGCTGATGTGCCGGGTCAACCGTCAGATTTTTGAGCTCATACACATTCTGCGCCTGGCGTACCACTACCATCACACCGAAGGTCTGCTCCCCTTCGACCGCTGCGTACATCGTACCGCGCATCAGATAGCGGTCAATCATGCTTTCCTGCTCATCTGCAAGCAGTAACAGCGATAAAAATCGCTTTTTATCGGTTGGAATCCATTGCAGTCTCATACATTTTCTCCTCTCTGCTCACAAACGCGCAAGTTTCCACTTGCCGCTCTTAAAGAATACGACCGAAAGCGCTGTGCCCAGAATCCAGCCGATCGGATACGACCAGCACACGCCGCTGTAGCCCATCTGGAAGCACAGCACCAGAATGTACGCAATGACCACACGCAAAAACAGGTCTGCAAAGGTAGTCGCCATAAACTGTCCCATCGCACCACCGCCGCGCAGTACGCTGTCGCAGCAGTTTTTAACCGCGATCAGGAAGTAGAACGGTGCGCAGATATGTAAGAATTGCATGCCCTCCTTGATAATGGCTGCACGGTCGAGATCGTCGGCAAACAGACCGATGATCGGGTCACCGCAGACCAAAAACAGGATATTCGAGCAGGCTGCGACCACCATTGCAATGATGATCGAGATTTTCAGTCCCTGATACACGCGATCCATCTTCCCCGCACCGATATTCTGCGATGCAAACGAACTCAGCGCGGTCGGCAGTGTGTTCATGGTCATGCAGGCAAAGGTATTGACCTTGAGCGCTGCGGCAAAGGATGCGATGGTGATTTCACCAAACGAGTTGATGAGTCCCTGCACCAGAAAGATGCCGACCGACACGAACGACTGCTGACAGACCGACGGTACAGCAATGCGAATCATCATCGGCAGCATCGCGCGGTCGAACTTTTTCACCTTGCCCTCGCTCTTGAGCTTGAGCACGCGGCGAATAAAGGTTGCCGCTGCGAGCAGCGAAGCCAGTCCCTGTGCGATAAAGGTTGCCCAAGCGACACCCAGAATACCCCACTTGCAGACGATGACCAGAAACAGGTCGAGCGCAATATTGAGCACCGAGGAAAAGATCAGAAAACACAGAGGTGTGAAGCTGTCTCCCAGACCGTTAAATAGTGCGGTCGCCGTGTTATACAGGAACAGCGAGATCAGACCGAGCAAATAAACCTTCAGATACAGCGAGGCTGCTGCAAAAATCTTATTCGGTGTGCCAATCACACGCAGCAGCGGGTCGGCGATCAGCAAGCCGACCACCGTCAGCACGGCAGCCAGCACCAGAATGGACAAAATCGCCGTACAGGATGCGGTTTTGACCTCGCGATAGTCCTTTCGTCCAAACATCTGCGACACCACAACCGAGCATCCCACGCTCGCGCCGGTGGCGAATGCGATAAACAGCGTGGTAATCGGATAAGACGCACCGACTGCTGCAAGCGCATTGGCGCTGATGAATCGTCCGGCTACGATGGTATCCACGACCGAGTACATCTGCTGGAAAATCATGCTGATGAGCATGGGCAGAGAAAAGGTCACAAGGATTTTGAGCGGTGAGCCGGTTGTCATATCGTTCATACCAGTATTCCCCCCTCTATTGGTATTTTTTCATCTTGTACTAGTATACGACCGTTTTCACCCCGATACAAGCGCGGTTTTGTCCCAAAATCGCAGAAAAAAGGGCTTCCAAACCGGAAGCCCTTTTGGCATTTTTTACAGTTTTTCGCTTACTTGCCCTGAAGCGTCTTTGCGAAGCTGTCCTTGAGGGTGACGATACGGTTGTAACGTCCGTCCTCGGTGTCCTTGATGAAGTAGCCCATGCGTACAAACTGCATGCGGGTACCGGTCGGTACTTCTGCAATCGACGGCTCGAGCTTGCAGCCGGTCAGCTTCTTGAGCGAGTCAGGATTGAGGAAATCCAGATAATCCTTGCCCTCGGGTACGTCACCGGTGTTCTCCAGCGTGAACAGGTTGTCGTACAGATAGCAGTCTGCGTCAATCGCGCGGGAAGCCGATACCCAGTGAATGGTACCCTTGACCTTACGGCCGTCTACCGGCATACCGTTGCCGGTCTCCAAATCGGCGGTGCAGTGCAGCTCAACGACCTCACCGTTCTCGTCGGTGATAACCTCGTTGCACTTGACGATATATGCACCCATCAGGCGAACCTCACCGTCGGGCTTAAGACGCTGGAACTTCGGAGGCGGTACCATCGCGAAGTCGCTCTTCTCGATATACAGCTCACGGGTGAACGGTACGTCACGGCTGCCTGCGGTCTCATCCTTGGGATTATTGGGCAGCGTAAAGACCTCGGTCTTGTCCTCCGGGTAGTTGGTAATGACCATCTTGATAGGCTCGGTGACAGCCATGCGGCGGATTGCGGTCTCGTTGAGCTCCTCACGGATGCAGTGCTCGAGCAAACGGATGTCTACGAGCGAATTTGCCTTTGCAATACCAGCGCGGCGCACGAACTCCAGAATGGAGGACGGGGTGTAGCCGCGGCGGCGCAGGCCGCACAGGGTAGGCATACGCGGATCGTCCCAACCCTCAACGTGATGTTCAAATACCAGCTGACGCAGGTAACGCTTGGACATGACCGTGTTGGTCACGTTCAGGCGAGCAAACTCACGCTGCTTGGGATGGTGCGGCAGCGGGCAGTTATCGACAACCCACTCGTACAGCGGACGGTGGTTCTCGAATTCGATCGAGCACATAGAGTGCGTGATGCCTTCCAGTGCGTCCTGAATCGGATGTGCAAAGTCATAGAGCGGATAGATGCACCACTTGTCACCCTGGCGATGATGGTGAGCACGGACGATACGGTAGATCGCCGGGTCACGCATGTTCATGTTGGGAGACGCCATATCGATCTTCGCGCGCAGGGTCTTGGAGCCGTCCGGGAACTTGCCGTCGCGCATGTCCTGGAACAGCTGCAGGTTCTCCTCGACCGAACGATCACGGTACGGGCTGTTCTTGCCCGGCTCGGTCAGCGTGCCGCGGTACGCACGGATCTCGTCCTGGGTCAGGTCGCACACGTATGCCTTGCCTGCCTTGATGAGTGCAACCGCGCAGTCATAGCAGGTCTCAAAGTAGTCCGAACCGTAGAAGATACCGCCGTTGGGCATCTCACCGGTCAGCCACTTGATATCTTCCTGAATGGACTGTACATATTCGTCGTCCTCACGCACCGGGTTGGTGTCATCAAAACGCAGATTGAACTTACCATTGTACTTCTGAGCGATCGACCAGTTGATGTAGATCGCCTTGGCCGAGCCGATGTGCAGGTAGCCGTTGGGCTCGGGCGGGAAACGGGTGTGGATCTGCTCATTGAGGCCAGCCGCAATGTCGGCATCAATGATATCAGTCAGAAAGTTTTTGACTTCTTCCATGGATTCAAATAACCCCCTCGGTTATGTTTTTTCATACGATAACAAAAATTTTGATCGGTGAGTCCGGTATCAGGAATCTCCGAATGACTGAACAGATATTCCTCAAAATCGCTCTCCTCC
>CAUEJN010000066.1 GCA_959018045.1 uncultured Butyricicoccus sp.
GCAGCTTGCCCTTGTACGTGCAGTAGTCGCCCACCGCGTAGCTCTCCTCGGGGTTATACGCCCCGGCCGCCGCGATCGCGAGCAGGATCGCCGCGTCCAGCTTGTCCCAGTTATTGTTGAGCGCCTGCGTGATGTTGAACGTGCTGTCGGCGTCCGCTACCGGGTCATATTTGAAAAGGCTTAAAACATCGGTTGTTGTGCTCATTGCCGCCCTCCTAAAAAAGCGAATTCGTCGATGGTGTGCGTCTGCAGCGTGTCGATCACCATCCCGTGCACCTCCCGCACCAGCAGGTAGCGATAGAGGTATTTGACCGCAAGGTGCGCCGGGATGACCTCCTGCACCGCGCTCTGGAGCGCCGCGAGCGCATCCGCATCCGGCACGCCGTAAGCGCCCACAAACCGCAGCACGATCTCGCCGTCCACGAAATCCACGTCCACCTCGCCGTTTTGCCAGCTGTCGCATACGCGCTGGATCAGGTCGACGTCACACTTGCCGGTCGCGCTGCGCCACTTGGCCTGCAATACGCTGCGCCGCTCCTCTACGCCTTCCCCGGCGGCGGGCGTGATGCCCGCGATCCGCTCCTCGATGGCGAGCGCCCAGGTCATACTGTCGAGGAACATCTGCTGCGCGGTCTCGTCCGCGTCCGCGCGCTGGGCGTCATCCACGCCCGCAATGGCGCTGAGCAGCGCGATCACCCACGCATCCTTGCGGTACGCCGTCGGCAGCGAGGCGAGCATGTTGTCCCACTCATGCGCCATAGCTGAGCGTCACCTCCCCGAGCGTCGCGACCTCCCGCTCGCCGACCTGGATGTTTGCCGTGCCGCCGCCGACCAGCAGCCCCTCGATGTCGAGCACACCCTCCACATCAAGGATGCGGTCGGAAATGCGCGCATAGCTGACATAGTCCTGCTCGAATACGATCTCGGCAAGGTAAGCGGACACGGCCGCCTTGATGCCCGCGGTCACGGTTTCCTCCTCGGCGGTGTTCAATTTGGACACCGTGCAGGAAATCGTGATGGGCTTTGCAGTCGCGGCGCTGACGTAGCAGTGCGCGCCGACCGGCGCTTGCCCCTCACCCTTGCCGCCGCTGTCCGGGTCGATGTAGGCCTGCACCTCGCCCACCAGCTCGCTGTCCGCAGGCTGGCCGTTGCTGTCCACGATCACCACATCCACGGTATTCTTGCCGTGCCCCAGCGGGAACACCTTGACCGCGCCTACGCCTGCCACCTCGAGCGCCCAGCTCTGGTAGTGGTAGATGTTGCCCGAGGTCGCGGGCGTGCGGATCTTGAGCAGATAGCGCTCGTAGTAGGCCGCATCGTCCTCCTCGTCGTAGCCGCCCGACATGGGCGTAGGGTTGTCGCAGGACGCGATGCCCTGTATCGTGACCGGCATCTGCGTGACGCTGTGCGCCGGGAGGTTGCCCGCCGCGCCGTCCTGTCGGCAGGTGACCGGCACGTCCCCCTCGCCGGTGACTGTGACTGCCTGCGTTGCGTAAAACTGTACGCCGCCCCCGCTCTCAAACAGCGCGCCCTCGGTCACCGTCCCTGTGCCGACGACATGCACCACGCCGTGCGCAAAAGTGGCCTGCCGCCGGTCAAGTCCCGAGCGCGGGAACACAAAGCGGTCGAGATCGTCGCCCGTCAGGTTCTCCGGGTCGAGCAGCGTCTTTGCCTGCGCGAGCTCCTCGTCCGTGCCCTCCATGCGCAGGCTCACCGCCGCCAGCAGGTCATAGGTCGGAAAGCCAATAGTTTTCTGGTAGCTGTCCGGCACCGCGTCCAGCAGCTGCTCCAGAATTTCACTCGCTGTCGACATACGTGCTCACCTCCACTGTCTCGTCTGTGTGCAAATACGCGGTGAATTCGACTTGCAGGCCGCGCCGCAGCCGTGTGAAAACAAAAGAATCCACCGCCCGCACCGCCGGGCAGAAAGCCGCGGTCTCGCGCACCTGACGCTCGATCTCGGCCTGCACCCAGCCCTCCGGCATGCGCCGGTCGAGCATCGTGCGGTCTACGCCCGGCTGGCTCGAGCTGTCCGTGCGGTAGATGGGTATCGCGCCCGGTTTTTGCCGCAGCATCAGCTCGAACCATTGCTTGACCGCCTCCCTGCCCGTCCGCTCGACCAGCGCGCCGTCCACCAGCTGGAAAGCGCCGCCGCGGCCGTTTTCGGCCCACACGAATGCAGGCGCGCGGCCGATGGTCTCCGCGGCCTGCGCCGGGATGTCGGTCGGGATGACCGGGAATATCGGGTCTGCCATAGATGCACCTCCTAAATCCTGTCGATCACCAGCAGCGAGCCGCCGGACAGGATCGCCGCGGCGGTGTCGCCTTTTTCCCACGTCCGGCCGGACGCGGTCGCCGTCATGTTCAGGCCCTCGCCGGACTTGAAGCGGAAGTTGCCGTCCGCGATCGAGAATGTAAGCGGCTGCTCGTCCACGCACTCGGCAAGATACCACGCCGGGCGCACAGGCTGCTTGCCCAGCGACTTGAGCCGCCGCGCCATATCCGTATCGTACATACTGCCTCCTTATCCCCAAGGTGTGCAAAACCCTGAGATCTCCGAATAGTACCGCGTCACCGTGGCCACGCTGTCCGAGTAGTTGCCCTCCACCGTCTGCACCGCCGCGCGCGTCGCGCTGCGCACGATGCCGATGTGCCGGTCGCCCTGGATCATCAGGTCGCCCGCCTTGGGGATGTAGCCCGAGGCGACCGTGCGGTACAGCCCGCGCGACTGGAAGTAGGCGCTCATATCGCCCACATAGCTGAACTTTGTCGGGATAGGCGCGCCGGACTGCGCCGCGCACCAGCACACGAAGATCACGCACCAAGCGACGTTGTTCATGCCGAACCATGCGCCGTACTTGTTGTTATTGCCCGCGCCCTCGCGGTAGCCGACCTGGCTCATGGCGGTCGAGACGAACGCCGCTGCGCTGCCGCTTGCCCCGCCGGTCGTCACGCCGTCCGAGCTGCCGCCCGTGCCGATATTGTCCGGCAGGCCGTACACGCTCACCGTGTCCGCGGTGCCCGCCGCGCGCGGCTCCTCGAGCGCCGAGACCTCCAGCTCCATCGTGTGCCCTGCGCCGCCGTAGTGGTGGGTGACGCGCGTCACGCGGTTTTTGCCCGAGATGCCGAAAGCCGGGCTGTTGAAATCCAGCACCACGCCGCTGCGCACCTCGTCGCAGCCCCATATCTCGCTGATCGTGCGCGTGCGCCCCACGCGGTCGTGCTGGCTGAGCAGGTTCTGCACCATCTGCTTCAGCTGCGCGGTGCCGGGGTTGCTGGTGACAGTCTGGATGTACTGCAAAAAGCCGTACTGCTCGACGCTGGCGGCGTTTTTGGCCTGTGCGCCGATGTACGCTTTACCGTCGCCCTCCGCGGCGATCAGCACCGCGTTGCGCAGCTCGGCGATGCTGTCCTCACCCGAGACCTGACCCAGCGCCCAGGTGATGTTGAATGCCGGTAGGTTGTCCGCGGGCTTGTGGTACGCTGTGAGCACCGCCGTGGGCAGCTCCTGCACCACAAGGCCGTCATCGCGCACAAAATACTGGTACTGCTTGCCGGTCTCCGCCGCGACCGTCTCGAGTATCTCGCCCAAGATGTCCGCGGGCGTGTCGCCCAGCCAGACCTGCGTGATCTTGGTCGGCAGCGAGCAGATGGACGCGACGCCCACGCCCGCCTTGGCACACGCCTGCCGGATCGCTTCGTCGCCCGGCATACCCGTCACCTGTAAGATGATCTGGCTCTTATTGAGATACCAGCCGCGGTCGTATGCGGTGACGCCGCCGTCCAGTGTGACGCTCTCGACCTGCCCGGCGAATACGGACAGGTCGTGGTTGACCACACGCAGCTTGTCGCCCGGCTGGACGATGTTCTTCTCGATGTACTGGTCCCACGGCGCGACAATCACGCCGAAGGTCAGCTCGACGCTGAGCGTGCCCAGCTCGTCCACGGCCTGCAGGTCGCCCGCAAAGGCGGTGATGTCGCGCGCCTGCCCGCCGCGGTAGCGGATCAGCCGGTGCGCGTCCACATAATCGTAAGCCATGCCGCCGCCCCCTTACACCACAAAGCGATACTCGGTGCAGCTGATGGAATAGGCAATATCGCCGTTGCGCCGCACGCTGGGCTCGAATGAATCCACCGTGATCGGCGTATTCAGGCGGCACACACCGCTGCTGTCCAGCACGATCATGCGGAAAGGCACCTTGCGCTCGCGCCCGCGCTGGAAGAATGCGACGTAGTCCCAGCCGTTTTCGCTGGCTTCCAGCGGCATGAATGCGTACCGGTGCCCGACCGGAAAGAAGCTGTCCCAGCTGTACTGCCGCAGCCCCAGCGTGCCGATGCGCCGGTAGTCCTTGGACAGGCCGGTGTAGGTTTCGTTGTGCTGCTCCGGCTCGGGCAGCGGGAAATCCGGCGGCACATGCGGCAGCACCATGACCTCCTCGTTGTTGTTGTACGAAATGATTACCTTGTAGGCGATGATCGCCGCCTCCCTTCACAGCCCCGGCTCGCGCGCCTGCGGGCGATGATATAGAGGGGAGCCGCACGGCTCCCCGTGGTTTACATGTTGTCCAGCGCGCGCAGGATGCGCTGCACGATGGTCTCGCCCAGCTCGTCCGCGTACTGGCGGTTGCCGATGATGTTGCCCTGCACGGTGACGTACACCTGCACCGTCTGCCCGCCCGCGACGCGCTTTGACACGTCATGCGGGATGATCTGCGTGCCGCTCGGCAGGTTGAGGATCTCGCCGCCGCGCTCGTTGACCCGCGTCAGGCCGCCTTTCCAGTACGATGTGCCCAGGGCGTTGCCGCCGATCAGGCTGCCGATGAAGTCGGCCGCGCCGCCGACCAGCGCCTTGCCGCCCTTATATACCGAGCCGAGGATCGGGATGCTTTCGATCTTGTCGTCCAGCCATGAGAAAAAGCCGGAAATCTTATCTTTAGCACCCTCAAACGCGCCGACGATACTGTCCTTGATACCAGTAAAGGTCTCCTTCACTTTATTCCACAGGTCTCCAGCCCATTTTTTGACCTTGTCCCAGTTGGCAATCAGAAGCGCGCCCGCCGCGATTGCCGCACCAATCAGCAAAACGATGGGATTTGTCGCAACCAGCGCCATCACGGTTTTACCAAACTTGAAAATCGTCGTGGTGGCATTGATAACACCTGATGTAAACTGGAGAACCTTGACAATTCCCCACGCTGCGGCAATCGTCTTCAGCACGGAAATAATGGTGTCGCCGTTCTCCTGCACCCAGTTGAACGCCTGCCCGGCTTTATCAACCGCTGTTGCAAAGCCTTGATCGAACTGTGTCGCCAGTGTACCCAAGTCAAGGCCGTCCACCCATGCGGAGAACTGCTCCGCCTTGCCGCTGAGCCAGTCCAGCGCCGAGCCTGGGCGCACCGTACCGTCCGACATGGCCCCGAACAGCTCGAGTACCTTACCTTTGACATTGGAGCTTGTCTCGCCCAGCCCGGCGGTGATCTCCTGCAGTGCGGACTGCTGGTTGCGGGACGCAACGAGCTCGCTGTTGTTTTTGTAGAACGCCGTGGCCGCATCCTCATACGCACCAGACAACGTGTCCATAATGAGCTTGTTGCGCTCGCTCTCCGAGCCACAGGCGGCCAACTTCGTATTGAAGTCGTCCTCCATGATGCCTGCCCAGTTGAGCGCGTCCGCGAGCGTACCGGTCACCGTGCCGACCTTGGCGGTCTCATTGGCTGCCTCGATCAGGCCTTCGATCGGCAGGCTGTCGCCGAATGTACCGGATACGCCCGCCGCGATCCGCGTCCAGGTGCTCACGTCCTGCTCGTTCTGCGCGAGCTTGGCGAGCAGCTGGCTCGCCTCGGTCGCTGTGTCCGTGTCGCCGAGAATGCCGTAAAAATCGCGGTATGCCTGCGTCGCAGTCTGGGCGCTGTACCCCGCGGCCTCATAGGCCGTGTTCAGCTTGCCCTGCGCGATGCGGTATTCCTCGGTCGCGCCGTCGAGCGCGATAAACGCCGTGGTGAGCGCGGTCGCGCCCGCGACACCCACGCCGACGGCCGTCTTGGCAAAGCTCGTGATGCCGTCCACAGCCTTATTTTTGAACGCGATCACCTGCCGCGTGGCCTTGAGCATGTCGCTGTCGATCTGCGCGCCCGCCTTTTTGGCGTTCTGCGCGGCCTTGAGCAGGCCGCCGGACATGTTATCCCGCAGGTTGAGGACGGTGTTAATGACCTTATTCTTCGCCATGCGCACCATCCTTTCCGTCTCCGGGGAAAGCCGTTACAATGCCCGCCGCGGTCAGCAGGCGGGTCTCCTCATACCAGCGCGACCGGCCGACCCGC
>CAUEJN010000067.1 GCA_959018045.1 uncultured Butyricicoccus sp.
GCGGGTACCTGTACGCTGCCGCTCTGGCTGCGCAGGGCAGCGCTGAGCGAAATGGCATAGGTCGAGGTGCGTCCGCCGATCGGCATGTTCACATAAATGCGTCCGGTCTGCTGGCTGAACACACCGCCCTGCTCGGTCGCGCTGTAATCGACCTGCTTGAGCACGACATTGGAGCCGCTCACCAGCTCATTCAGCACGCCCGGCATAAAGGAAAACGCATATCGTCCATTTTGTGCACTCACGTCCATGACCGCACTGACCGGAATGCGGGCATCTGCCGTGCCCAGCGTCACCGGCTGCGCAGCCTTGACCGTTTTTCCGTTCTCGTAGCGATAGAGCGTATCGTTTTTCTGGTACAGTCCCATGATGAGCGTGCCATCCTGCCGCAGTTCAGCCGAAAAGTCCTGACCGTCCACGGTCAGCGTACCGCTGCACGCAGCCTTGTTGTAGGCGTTGTCGGTGATGGTTGCGGTCAGATCGTAGGTGCGCGCACCCGACTGGGCATTCTGCATGCGCACCTGATCGTACGCCTGACAGCTCTGGAACAGGGTCAGCGTATCCGATGCCTTGCTCGCGCTGACGCTGCCGCGCTCCACGAGTGCTTCGAGCAGCATGTCTGTCCCGTCCGCCGTCGGACGGCTGAGCGCAGTGTAGCTCATGGCAACCACATGGTCACGGAGGAAAGAATCGGTGTCACAGTTGACCTCGTCAATCACACCCAGCGTCTCGGCGTAGTTCAGCGCGGTCTTGTAAGTATACCCATTTCCGTCCTCGTATCCCAGTGCACGCAGCAGGAAAGTTGCGTATTGCTGTGCGCTGCACGTATCGCGGGTGCCGAACTTAGTGTCGCTGACACCGACGGTCAGCTTGTTCTCGTACAGCCAGCCGATATAGGGTGCCGCCCAATCGGGTACGTCAGTAAAGGGGACGTCATAGTTTCCGGCCATCGCCGCATCTTCCTCTCCCAGCAAACGTACCAGCATAATGGCAGCCTCGGCACGGGTGGGTGTGCGGTCGAGTTCATAACCGTTCTGCGTACCGACAAGCAATCCCATATTTTTGAGCGCATCGGCACAGTGTGTAAAGTTTGCCGCACCGGCCATACCAGTCAAAGCAGCAGCGGCCAACACGCCTGCGGTCGCTCTGCGCATCCATTGTCTCATGCGGAAAAGTTCCTCCTTGTCCTGTTTTTCTTCTCCATTGTATCACAAGCCTTCTGTTTCTGACAAAATAAATTTTTCCAGCCATCAAACCACAGCCAGTCGGACATGCTGTAAGTATTGGAGGGATGACTATGAATCTGCAAAAATGTGCGGTAATCGGCACCGGTTTTGTCGGTGCGACAGCCGCTTACACACTGGCGACGAGCGGTTTATTCTCCGAACTAATTCTGCTCGATGTCAACCGTACCAAGGCCGAGGGAGAAGCCGCCGACATCAGCCACGGCGTCTCTTTTGCTCAGCCCTGTGCTGTGCACGCCGGCGATTATCAGGATCTCAAGGACTGCGGTCTGGTCATTCTGGCCGCCGGAGCCAACCAAAAACCGGGTGAGACCCGCATTGACCTGCTGCACCGGAACGAAGTAATCTTAAAGAGCATTCTGGATGCCGTGCTCTCCGTTGCGCCCGACTGCATTCTGCTCGTGGTGTCCAATCCGGTCGATCTGCTCACCTATCTGGCGCAAAAGCTATCCGGGCTCCCCGCCTGTCGGGTCATCGGCACGGGAACCGTGCTGGACACCGCGCGGCTCAAGTATCTGGTCGGTCAATATTTACAGGTGGACAGCCGTAATATCCACGCCTTCATCATCGGCGAGCACGGAGACAGCGAGCTTGCCGTCTGGTCGTCGGCCAATGTTTCGGGTATGGATTTACCCGACTACTGCCGTATTGCAGGCAAGGAATTTTCGCAGTCGGTGCTGGACGACATCTATCAAAACGTGCGTGACGCAGCCTACCACATCATCGAGGGCAAAGGCGCGACCTATTACGGCATCGGCATGGCGGTACTGCGCATCGCACGCGCCATCGTGCGCGGTGAGCGCTCAGTGCTTCCGGTGTCCTCAGTTGTTCAGGGTCGGTACGGCGTGGACGAAATCTGCCTGGGTCTGCCATCGGTCTTGGGTAAAAATGGCATCGAGACCGTACTCGATCTGCCGCTCAGCTATGAGGAGCGCAAGCGGTTGGAGTCCTCAGCCGCCAAGCTGCGCACCCTGCTCGATGAAATGAAAATCTGAACAGACACAAAAAGAGACCGCCCCAATGGACGGTCTCTTGTGTTTGCAAAAAATCTTACTTTGCAGGAGTTGCCGGGGTCAGCTCGGTAGCCGGAACAGACTCAGCGGTCTTGTCGGTTGCCGGAGCGGCAGCCTCGTCCTTCTTCTCCTCAGCAGGCTTTACTTCGGTTGCCGGAACGGTGGTAGCCTCTGCTGCGGTCTCAGCCTCAGCGGTCAGCTCCTCTACGGTCTTATACGTGTCCAGATCGGTCGGGTACTTGACCTCAACCGCGTTGCCAACCTTCTTTGCAGACATGTTCATCTGCATGGTAACGTCAACCTTCATGCCCAGCATCTCCATGTTCATTGCCATGTCAGCCTTCTGGTCGTACAGACCGCCGTTCTTGAAGGTAACCTCAACGTCAGCCTTGCTCAGATCCAGAGCCAGCTTGAACATATCCTCGGTCAGACCCTGTGCCTTCATTTCCTCGGTCAGCTCAACCTGGGTGGTCATCTGGCTGAACAGCTCAGCGAACAGGCCGTTGAATGCCTCGGTGTTGTAGCTCATCTTGTAGGTGTTGCCATCCTGCGAGATGCTGTCTACCATGCACAGCGGCATAGTGGTCATGCCGGTCAGCTGCTGCATATCAAAGCCCTTGAGCACGGTCTTGAGGTCAAGAGCCTGCTTCATCTTGGAGCCCATCATATTGGTGTATGCGAAGCCGTCCTTGACGTACATTTCCATCGGAACGTCCATCTTCGCGGTCTTGCCGTCCTCGGTGGGTACGTTTACGGTCAGAGAGCCGGTCATAGCCATCTGCATCTCTTCGAGCTTCGCCGGGTCAGCCTTAACCTGTACGTTGAACTTGCCGGAAGCGTCAACGCTCAGATCTTCAACCTTCATGTTCATGGTGAAGTCAGCGGTTGCGTCAGCCGAAGTGGTTGCAGCGACAGCCTTGTAAGCCTCATTAAAGTTGCGCAGAGCCTCGAAGGTCTTCTGTACCGGAGCTGCCTTCTCAGCGTCAACAGCCTTGTCGCCCACCAGCTTGGTCAGCAGGTCGGTCTCGCCGGACTTCGGAGCGACAGACAGTGCGGTGTAGCTCATTGCAACAACGTCGTCACGCATGAAGTCATCAGCGTCCATGTTGAACATATCGACTACGCCCTTCTCGGTTGCGAAATCGATTGCCTTATCGTAAGTAAAGTCGCCGCCCTCTGCATCGGAGTAGCCCAGTGCGCGCATCAGGAAGGTGGTATACTGCTGTGCGGTGCACTTGTTGCCCGGCTCAAAGGTGGTTGCGGTTGCGCCGGAGGTCAGGCCCTGGTCGTACAGCCATGCAACGTAGGGCTTTGCCCACTCGTAGCCGTTGTCCAGATCGGTGAACGGGAACTTGTCTGCGTTTGCCTCATAGTAAGTCTTGGCCTCTGCCTCCTTGCCCAGCAGGCGAACCATCATGGTTGCAGCCTCTGCACGGTCGGGAGCACGGTCGAGATCGTAGCCTGCCTCAGAACCCTGGAACAGACCCAGATCCTTCAGCACATCTGCGCTGGAGGTAAAATCAGCAGCAGAAGCGCCCGATGCCAGCATAGCGGCTGCGAGCGAACCAATTACCATGGACTTCATTACTTTTTTCATTTCCAATCATCCTCCTTCAGGATACCTATGGGATATTATAGCACTTTACCCAAAGAAAGCAAGGCGAACAGGCGATTTTCCCGCATTTGTTCATTAATTTTTTACAAAGAAACAGGAATGAATCAGATACCTTTTAGGACATCTGTCACTCCTGTTCTCAGTTTCAGAAACTGTTATTAGATATTTTTACGGCGTGTTCGAGATCTTGATATAGCTTGAATAGCCGCTCGGCAGAGAAAATGCCGGTACATCTGTCGTTTTTACCGTCTCGGTCGATACGCTGTACATAACATCGTGAAGCGTCATATACAGCGAGCTGATGGCCGGAATTCCCTTGTCGTCAAAGGTCAGCTGCGCCGCACCCTCAGACAGCGTCATGGTATAGGTCTGTCCTTTTTGCGTAATATCGCCAATCAGGCTGCGCGCCGGCATGGGCGTCATCACAAGCGACAGGATGTTGACGTCACGCAGGAAAGCTGCGACCTGATCGTCACGGTAATCGCCTGCCGTCCAGGGTGAAATAGAAATACCGCTGCTGTCACGCAGTACGATGACCTGCTGGGACACCGAATGACCGCCATTTAACGCAATCGACAGCATGCCGTCCAGCCGCGAGCGACTGTCCTCGTTGATGAGCGTGCCGTGCAGGCTCATGCTGTTGCCCTTGCCATCGTCCAGAATAGCGGCAAACACTTCACTCTGATACGGTGCACTCGCCTGTACCCGATTGGTCAGTGCGGTAATCTGCGCAGTCTCGGCGTGTACCGACTCGGCCTTCTTCGCGTCCACCGCACCGTCCTGTACCAGCTTGCCGAGCAGGTCGGTCTCGCTGCCCTTGGGCTTGAGCTCCAGCGCCATACGGCTCATCTGTGCCGCATCATCTCGACGGAAATCGTCCAGATCGCACGAGAAATTGTCGATCAGACCAATGCGCATACCGAACGACAGCGCGTTGTCATAGGTAAAATCGCCCGCCTGATCGGAATAACCCAGCGCACGCAGCATGAGTGCGGTGTACATCTGCGCGGTACACGGCGACTCGGGGTCAAACTTGTCATAGCTTGCGCCGCGAATCATGCCGCGATGGTAGAGCAGATTGACATACGGCTTCTGCCAGTCCTGCAAGTCGGTAAACGGTGTTCCGGCAGCCTCCTTGGCTTCCTCCTCCAGTCCAAGCAGACGCACCAGCATAACCGCTGCCTCGGCACGGGTGCATGGCCCTTCCAGCTCATACACCGGACGGCCAAAGCGGTCTACACCCGCGCCCTGGAACAGTCCCAGCTCATACAATACATCCGCACTCGCGATATAGTCCGCCGTGGGCATATTTTCTTCCACCACCTCTTTGGGCGGCGGGGTCATCTCGGACACCACTGCGCCCGCCGAACCGGTCAGCAGTCCGACGGCGCAAAGTCCTGCAAGCAGTCGTCTCATTGACTTCCTCCTGTCACTTGTTCATCACAACCAGATGCGGATAGGCAATATCAATGCCTTCCTGATCAAAGCGCTTCTTGATGCGGCGCATCAGATCGGCACGCATGGCGAAGGTTGTACCGTTGTCCTTGCCCCACAGCAGCGCACGCAGAACAACCGCCGAGTCAGCCAGCTCATTGACACGCACGGTCACGCGCGGTGCACCGTTTGCCTTGGCTTCCTCGGTGCGCAGATCCAGATAATCGGGATGTGCACCCACCTCGTCAGCCAGTACCGCCAGCGCCTGATCGACGTCAGATTCGTATGTAATACCGATATCCAGTGTCAGGCATACATTCTTGTCGCCGTAGTCGGCATTCTCCACGATGGCAGCATTCATGGTGCTGTTCGGGATGATGACACGCTTGTTTTCAATCGTGCGCAGCACGGTATGCCGCAGGCTGATCTCCTCAACCGTACCGGCGACACCTTGGGACACGACGTTGACAACGTCACCAATGACAAACGGTCGGAAGGCCAGAATCATCATGCCGCTGGCAATGGAGCCCAGCGCCTCCTGACCAGCCAGACCAAAGACAACTGCCAGTACACCACCGGCTGCAAGCAGCTTGGTCATGGCCTGATTGAGTGCCGGAATGCTGGAAACGATGATGGCGAAGGCGGCAAAGTAGATCAAAAACAGTACCGGATAGCGCAGAAAGGCAGCAAGCGTCGCACCCGACTTATTGATCTCCTTCATGTGATCGGTTATTCTGCGGAAGATGCGGTTTGTGATCTTAACCGCAATCAGCATCAGCAAAATTGTGACTGCAATCAGCAGCACCTTACCCAAAAAGATGCCCACGGTATTGTCATTGAAAAAATCATTCAGCACCGTCCACCAAGACTTAGGCAATGCAGCCGCAATCGCGTCTTCTGCTGCACCGGTCAGTGCACCACCGGCATCGGTTACGGTATTGGTTCCAGTCTCCATAATTATCTCCTCCTTTTCTCTTGGTAGCGCGAGAGCCGCGCAATCTC
>CAUEJN010000068.1 GCA_959018045.1 uncultured Butyricicoccus sp.
TTCGGTGTATTAAATTTCTCAGAGAAAAGGAGAGATCACAAACATGAAAAGAAACGGCATTCTCAACAGCGATGTTTCCCGTGTCCTTGCGTACATGGGTCACACCGACCAAATCGCGATCATCTACTGCGGCCTGCCCATGCCCGACAGCACCGTGCGCATCGACCTCGCACTCGCATTCGGAGAACCGCCCTTCATCCGCGTGCTCGAGCTTGTCTTACAGGACATGAAGGTGGAAAAGATCATCCTCGCCGAGGAGATCACCGACCAGAACCCCGACATGCTCGCAAAAATCCAGGCACTTTTCGAGGGTCAGAAGGTTGACGTTGAGTTTGTGCCCCATACCGCGTTCAAGGCAAAGACCGCGGACTGCAAAGCTGTCATCCGTACCGGCGAGACCACGCCCTATGCCAACATCATTTTACAGTCGGGCTGCATTTTTGCCGATTGAAAGAGAGGGATACCATGCATATCGAAATGAAGGGGATCAACAAGGCATTCACCTCCAATCAGGTACTCAAGAACGCCGGTTTTTTCCTCAAAGATGGCGAAGTTCACGCCCTGATGGGCGAAAACGGTGCAGGTAAATCCACCCTGATGAAGATTCTGACCGGTGTTTACCAGTACGACAGCGGCACCATTCTGGTCGACGGCAAGGAGGTTCGCTACAAGAACCCGCAGGAAGCCGAAAAGGCCGGTATCGTGTTCATCTATCAGGAGCTCAACGTCCTGTTCGATCTGACGGTTGAGGAAAACCTGTTCATGGGCAAGGAGATTGCCAACAAGTTCGGTGTCTGTGACCGCAAGGCCATGCGCAAAAAGGCGCAGGAAATCATGGACAAGATGGGCGTACATATCCCGGTTGGCGCGGTCATGTCCGAGCTGAGTGTCGGTCAGCAGCAGATGGTCGAAATCTGTAAGGCTCTGATGGTCGATGCCAAGGTGCTCATCATGGACGAACCAACCGCAGCACTCACCCAGAGCGAGACCGAAGTGCTCTTTGAAGTCATGAAATCGCTCAAGGCCAAGGGCGTATCCATCGTGTACATCTCGCACCGCATGGAGGAAATCTTTGCACTGTGCGACCGCATCACCATCCTGCGCGACGGTGAGTACATCGACACGCGCTACATCAAGGACATCACGATGGACGATGTCGTTCAAATGATGATCGGCCGCACCATCGGCGAGCGCTTCCCGCAGCGTCACCTGACCATCGGTGGTGAAGTGTTCCGCGTGGAAAACCTGTCCCACAAATCGCTTTTCCATAACGTCAATTTCACCGTACACGCCGGTGAGGTGCTGGGCGTCAGCGGGCTGATGGGTGCCGGACGCACCGAGATCATGCAGGCCATCTTCGGCAATCTGCCGGTTGTGGAAGGCAAAATCTTCATCGACGGCGCCGAGGTCAAGATTCACAACACCCGCGATGCCATTCATGCGGGCATCGGTTTCATCACCGAAGACCGCAAGACCGAGGGTCTGCTGCTCGACAAGAGCATCGCACAGAACATCGAACTTGCAAACCTCGACCGTGTGTCCAATCGCGGTGTGATCTCGAACGCTAAGCGCAATACATTGGTCAAGCAGGGCATCGAAGAGTTCCGTATCCGCTGCTTCAACGCCGATCAGGAATGCGGCAGCCTCAGCGGCGGCAACCAGCAAAAGGTCGTTATCGCAAAATGGGTGTACAAGCAGCCCAAAATCCTCATTCTCGACGAGCCCACCCGCGGTGTGGATATCGGTGCAAAGAAAGAGATTTACAACATCATAAACCAGCTTGCGGCGCAGGGTGTGGCCATTATTCTGGTCTCCTCCGAGCTGCCCGAGGTGCTGGGTATGAGCGACCGCATCATGGTCGTATGCGAGGGACGGGTCACAGGCATCGTGAACGCGGCCGAAGCCGATCAGGCAAAGATTATGACATTAGCGACTGGGGGTAACATCGCATGAATCAGAAAAGTAAAAAATTGAACGCCATCGTTGGCGAATATGGCGCGTTTATTGCACTGGCGGCACTTGTGATCATTTTAAGCCTCATCAGCGCCGAGTTCCGTCAGCCCAGCAACCTCTTGAACCTGCTCCGTCAGGCATCGTTTAACGGACTGATCGCAGTCGGTATGACCTGCGTCATCCTGTCGGACGGCATCGACCTGTCGGTCGGCTCGACCTTCGCACTCAGCGCAGTCGTCTGTGCAGAGCTGCTCATGGCCGGCTTCCCCGCTTTTGCCGCCATCATCATCGCACTCATCGTCGGTACGCTGCTCGGTGCAATCAGCGGTCTGCTGGTCACCAAGGGCAGATTGCAGCCGTTCATTGCAACCCTCATCACCATGACCGCTTACCGTGGTCTTGCCATGATTATCACCGACGGCAAGCCGATTTCCCGTCTGGCTGCCAACATCAGCAGCGAAAGCGGTGCCTTCCTGTTCAAGCTCATCGGTAAGGGCAACATCGCTTCCAGCTTCAACCCCGATCTCAAGATTCCGATTCCGGCCATCATCCTGGTTCTGGTCTTCGCAATCTTCTACTTCATCCTCAACCGCACCTGCTTTGGCCGCCGCATCTACGCAACCGGCAGCAATGAAAAATGTGCAACGCTGGTCGGTGTCAATACCACTCGCGTGCGAATTATGGTATACTCTATTTCGGGATTCCTCGCCGCATTGGCAGGCCTCATCATGATCTCTCGTGTCGACTCCGCACAGCCGACGCTGGGCGACGGCTATGAACTGGACGCAATCGCAGCGGTTGCTCTGGGCGGCACCAGCATGAGCGGCGGCCGCGGTAAGATCATCGGCACGGTTGCCGGTGTCCTGATTATCGCAGTGCTCAACAACGGTCTGAATATTCTGGAAGTCACGTCGTACTATCAGGATGTCATCAAGGCGATTGTCATTCTGGTGGCCGTACTGTCCGACAGCAAGAGATGAGAAGAGGGATTTACCAATGAAAAAATTTATTGCGTTCGTATTAAGTGCACTGACCGTGTTCACCATGAGCGGCTGTATGGTCACTATTGACGGTGAAGGCTCCGGCTCTTCGGCCAGTGAAAAGAGCGGTGCGATCGGTCTTTCGATCTCCACCCAGAACAACCCGTTCTTTGTCACCCTGGCCGAGGGCGCAGAAAAGGCTGCACAGGATCTGGGCGTTTCGCTGACCGTCGTAGACGCAGGCGATGACGTTACCAAGCAGGTCAGTGACATCGAAGACCTGGTTTCCAAGAACATCAGCGTGCTGATCGTCAACCCGGTTGACTCGGATGCGGTCACCGGTGCCGTACAGGCTGCCATGGATCAGGGCGTCAAGGTCATCTCGGTCGACCGTGCAGTCAACGGCGTTGACATCGACTGTCAGATCGCGTCCGACAACGTCGCCGGCGCTGAACTCGCAACCCAGTACATCGTCGATACCCTGGGCGAGGGCATCGAGGTCGCAGAGCTTCAGGGCACCCCGGGTGCATCGGCTGCCATCGACCGCGGTGAAGGCTTCCACAACATCGCAGACAAAAAGCTGAACGTCGTCGCCAGCCAGACTGCAAACTTCGACCGCACCGAGGGTATGACGGTCATGGAGAACATGCTTCAGTCCAACGGCAACATCAAGGCGGTCTTTGCGGCAAACGATGAGATGGCACTGGGTGCTGTCGAGGCTGTCGCAGGCGCCGGCAAGGACATTCTGGTGGTCGGCTTCGACGCAACCGATGACGCAATCGCTGCCATCAAGGCTGGACGCATGGGTGCTACCATTGCACAGCAGCCCGACCTGATCGGTCAAACCGCTGTTGAGAACGCAGTCAAGCTGATTAATGGCGAGACCATCGAAAAATCCATTCCCGTCGAGGTAACTCTGATTACCAAGGACAACGCATAAGGAGTGTCTTATGAAAGTACTCAACATCGGTTCCATGAACCTCGATCATGTGTACACGGTCGATCATATCGTCGAACCCGGTGAAACCCAGTCCTCCACCCAATTACAGCTGTTTTTGGGTGGAAAGGGTATGAATCAGTCAGTCGCACTGGCAAAAGCCGGTGTGGAAGTCTATCAGGGCGGTATGATCGGTGAGGATGGCAGCGTATTTCTGGACGCTTGCCGGGAGTATGGCATTCATGCCGATCACATCCGCACGGTCGATGCACGCACCGGCCACGCCATCATCCAGATCGACAAAAACGCGCAAAACTGCATTCTGCTCTACGGCGGTGCCAATCAGGCACTGACTGAAGCCTATGTTGATGAGGTCATCGGCCAGTTTGACCAGGGCGATATCCTGCTGCTGCAAAACGAAGTCAATCTGATGCCCTACATCGTCGACCGCGGCTATGCACAGGGCATGAAGATCGTACTCAACCCTTCCCCCTTCGACGACAAGCTCAAAGCGGTTGATATGACCAAAATTTCCCTGTTCCTGCTCAATGAGATCGAGGGCTACCAGCTGACCGGCTGCCGTGAGCCCGACGCAATCATTGACAGCATCCGTGAGCGCTTCCCGCACGCAGCGGTTGTGCTGACGCTAGGTTCGGACGGCGCAGTCTACGCCGACCAGTCCTGCAAGCACTTCCAGCCCATCTTCCCGGTCAAGGCTGTGGATACCACCGCCGCTGGCGACACGTTTACCGGCTATTTCATCGCAGGTCTTGCACAGGGCATGGAAATTCCCGACATCCTGCGCATGAGCGCAAAGGCTTCTTCCATCGCGGTATCTCGCGCTGGTGCGGTCCCCTCCATCCCCTATCGGGACGAAGTTATCGCATCGCTTGAGGCATAAATTTTCCCTACTACTCCATAAAAAGACGACTGACCTTACTGCACTGCCCCATTATGTACGGACAGAACAAAAGAGAGCCCAGGTAGGAAATATTGAGTTTTAGTAGGAGAGGCGTCGCGCCAGCGGCGCCTCTCCAGTCTTTAACTGGATGCGCTCATGGTTGTAAAAGTGGATATATCGGTCAATCATCTCGTTGGCTTCCGAGAAGGTAGCCGGTTTATGGCGGTAAATGCACTCCGTTTTGAGGATGGAGAAGAAATTTTCCGCCATGGCGTTGTCATATGGGTTTCCTTTCCTTGACATGGAAGGCGTAATGCCGTATGCTTGAGTCAGGTTGAAGTATGCTCGCGAGGTGTACTGAAATCCTTGGTCGCTGTGGAGCTGCAGCTCCGCAGCGACTGTCTTTTTCTGCTGCTTCATCGCCAGACGGATTGTGTCCAGAACCAGATTCACCGTCTGCTGTGTTCCGGTCTTATAAGCCACGATGCTGTTGTCATAGAGATCCCGGATCATGGACAGATACAGTATACCTTGCTTGGTGTGGATGTAAGAGATGTCCGTTACCCATTTTCTGTTTGGCCTATCTGCGTGAAATTCTCTGTTCAGCAGATTCTCATACCTGTGAACCTGCTGCCCCATCTGCTGCCATCTCCTGCGGCGGCGGATTTCTGACTGCAGGTCATATTTTTTCATGATCCGAAACACAGTTTTAGGATTGCGGAACATATTCTGGCTTATCAGCCATAGCCACATCCGCCGGTAGCCATAGGTATGGAAGCTGCGTTCCTGCTGCTGTGCTATTGTTTCTGCAAGGGCGGCATCCTTCTCCGGCCTGTCCAAGCGGTGGACAAAGGCATAGTAGCCGCTTCTGGATACTGCAAAAAACGTGCACATGACGGATATTGGATATTCCTCTCTGTGACGATATATGATGTGGTATTTTACCCTTGCACTCACTTCCTTCCTGTGAACTGCAGAAAATCCCGCAGCAATTTGTTCTCCATCTGCAAGCGCTGAATCTCATATGCCTGCTCTGCCACAATGTTTCTTGGTGCGGCATCTTTCCTCGGTCGTCCTTTGGGCCGCGGAAGGATTCCGGCCTCCAGCTTGCGTTCTTTTCTCCGCTCACGTTCAAGCAGCCTTTTTACTACCTGTTTATCATGAAAGCCGTAGTATTCTGCAACTTCTCGTTGGCTTTTCCCCTCTGCCAACATGGCCTTGATTGCTGGCAACAGTACTTGAACGTGTGTGTAGTTCCTTTTCTCCATGACAAGACCCCCTGATATAGTTTATTTTCCTACATCAGGGGGCCTTTTGTCACTGTCCGTTTTTACTGGATCGGTTCACTATTTTGGCATTTGAAGGTCTTTTTCTTACGAATATTTACAGCAATACCGATATACTGTGCACGATAAAACACAGAGGTATACCAAACAGA
>CAUEJN010000069.1 GCA_959018045.1 uncultured Butyricicoccus sp.
AGAGAAGAGAAGGAGGGTCTCTATCGACAGCGCGACCCATCCATCCATCACCCGGTTCCCCATGCCGACCGCCATCGCACAGGTGGCAACCGGTGAGATCGTTTGGACAAACGACGCATTTTGCGAAGCGACCGGGCATTTCGACTCAGCACTCAACGAAAAGCTGACCGATCTGGCACCCGAATTCGAGACGCATTGGCTGGTCGAGGGCAAGGCACAGTACCCGGGTGAGGTGCGAATCGGAAAGAATATCTTTTGGGTGTTCGGCAACCTGCTCGCGTCGGGAGAAGACCACGCGGGCGAAACCCTTATGCTCATTTATCTGGTGCCGTGCACCGAGCTCATCGAGCTGCGCGACGCGTACATGCGCAGCCGTCCGGTGGTCGCCATCATCTCCATTGACAACTATGAGGAGCTGATGAAGGACGCGACCGACTCGGAAAAGTCCAGCATTCTGGCTGACATCGACAAGAAGATCAGCGAATGGACCCGCGAAAGCCGCGCCCTTCTGCGCAAGTACGACCGTGATAAATACGTCTTTGTGCTGGAAGAAAACGACTTTGCCAAGCTCCAGCAGAAGAAGTTCAGCGTGCTCGAGAGCGTGCGCCAGATTCAGAGCCGTGCGGGCGTTCTGGCCACCCTGTCCATCGGCATCGGCAAGGATGGCGAGAGCTACGAGGAGAACTGGAGAAACGCCGGTGTCGCGCTTGACATGGCGCTGTCGCGCGGCGGCGACCAGGCGGTCATCAAGACCCGCTATAACTTCGATTTCTTCGGCGGACTATCCAAGGAGCTGGAGAAGCACACCAAGGTCAAGTCGCGCGTAGTTGCAAACGCACTCGTACAGCTCATTCGCGACTCGTCGAGCGTTATGATTATGGGTCACAAGATGAGCGATATGGACGCATTCGGCGCGGCCGTCGGTATGGCCTGCGCGGTGCGCCATCGGGACAAGCCCGTTCATATCGTCATCAATCAGGAGCGCAACATGGCGCATGATTTGATCGACAAGATCATGACCGTGCCCGAATATCAGGATATCCTCATTTCGCCCGATGACGCGATGGTGCGGTGCGATTTTAACACGCTGCTCATCGTCGTCGACACCAACCGGCCGGATTATGTGGAATCCCAGCCGCTTCTGGAGTCCATCAACAAGGTTGCCGTCATCGACCACCACCGTCGTGCGGCAAACTACATCGAGAATTTTGCGCTCAATCTGCATGAGCCTTACGCCTCTTCGACCTGTGAACTGGTCAGTGAGATGTTACAGTACATGGTGCCCACCAGCGAGGTCATGAAGGCCGAGGCCGAGTGCATGCTCGCCGGTATCTATCTGGATACCAAGGGCTTTACGGTCAAGACCGGTGTGCGCACCTTTGAAGCCGCTGCCTACTTAAAGCGTGTGGGTGCGGACATGAGCGAGGTCATGAAGCTGTTCCAGTGCAGCTTTGACGAATATATCGCGCGTCAGCGTATCATCGCGGGCGCACGAGACTGCGGGGACGGTATCGTTCTGGCAGTCACCAAGGATCAGGTTGACCGCGTGACCGCAGCCAAGGCGGCAGACAGCCTGCTCGGCATCAACGGCGTGCGATCGTCCATCGTTGTTTTCCAAAGCGGCGACGATGTGCTGGTCTCGGCACGCTCGGACGGTACGGTCAACGTACAGCTTATTATGGAGTATCTGGGCGGCGGCGGCAATCACTCGTCTGCCGGTGCGCAGATCATGCACGGATCGGTGCGCGAGGTCGAAGTCGATGCTCTGAGCGCCATCCAGCGCTATCAGCAGGATGAGCAGAACAATGACTGACCATCTGTTTGATGGCATTTACACAGCTTAAAATTCTTAATCAATACCACGGAGGAACACACAATGAAAGTCATTCTGAAAGCGGACGTCAAGGGTCAGGGCAAGAAGGGCGACATGATCGAGGTCAGCGAGGGCTACGGCAGAAACTTCCTGCTGCCCCGCGGTCTGGCCGTCGCTGCAACCGCTGACAACCTCAATCTCAAGCGTCAGGCCGATGAGGCTGCTGCACATCGCGCAGCGGTCGAGAAGGCTGCCGCACAGGAGTACGCTGCAAAGCTTAAGACCGTTCGCGTCAAGGTTTCGGCCAAGGGCGGTGCAGGCGGCCGTCTGTTCGGTGCAGTTACTGCAAAGGAAGTATCCGAGTGCCTCAAGACCCAGCACGGCATGGACATTCCCAAGAATAAGATCGTTATGGAGCAGATCAAGACCTTCGGCACCACCATCGTCAAGGCTAAGCTGTATCCGGAAATCGTCGCGGAGATCACCGTAGACGTCGTGGAGGCGTAAGACATCGTGGCAGACGAACTGCTCGCACGGCAGCTGCCGCAAAGTCTGGAGGCAGAGCAGGCGGTCATCGGCTCCATGCTGATCGACCCGGCCTGCATTGCCGAGGTCATTGAACTGCTGCGCCCCGAGGATTTTTACGCCGAGGAGCACCAGCGCATCTTCGAGACCATTTACTCCATGTTTAACACCGCGCTCAAGATCGACCCGGTCACCGTGCTTGATCGACTCAAGGCGCAGGGCTATTACGACGAGGCCGGTGGACGTGCATACCTCATGCAGCTGATGGAAGTCACCCCGACCTCGGCAAACGTCAAGGAATACGCATCCATCGTGCGCGACAAGAGCATGCTGCGCGCCATCGCAAACGCCGGTGCTGAGATTCAGAATCTGGCGTTCAGCGGCGGCGGTTCGGCGGCAGAGGTGGCCGAGCTTGCCGAGCAGAAGATCTACTCGGTGCGTCAGGGACGCGAGATCAAGGGCTTATCTCCGCTCAAGTCGGTCATCATGGACTTGTACGCGCAGCTCGACGAGCGCAGCCGCTCGGACAGCGATATCCCCGGTCTGTCGACCGGTTTCCGTGACCTAGACGTTGCGCTGACCGGCCTCAACAAATCCGATCTCATTCTGGTCGCGGCTCGTCCCGGTATGGGCAAGACCGCATTCGCGCTCAACATCGCGCTCAATGCGGCTAAGTCCTCAGGCAAGGACGTGGTCGTCTTCCAGCTTGAGATGAGCAAAGACCAGCTGGCTTCCCGTTTTCTGGCGAGCGAAGCGCTGCTGGACTCGCACAAGCTCAAGACAGGCAGTTTGAATCAGGATGACTGGATCAAAATTGCCCGTGCGACCAGCGTACTGGCCAAAACCCATCTGTATGTAGATGACAACCCGGCCATTACCGTCGCTGAGATCAAGGCAAAGTGCCGCAGACTGGGCGACAACCTCGGTCTGATCGTCATTGACTATATCCAGCTCATGCAGTCGGGCGGCAAGCGCAGCGAGAACCGCGTACAGGAAGTCGCGGAGATCTCCCGAAGCCTGAAAATCATGGCAAAGGAGCTCAACGTCCCGGTTGTCTGCCTGTCCCAGCTGTCCCGTGCAGCCGAGCAGCGTGCCGACAAGCGTCCCATGCTGTCCGACCTGCGAGAATCGGGCGCGATCGAGCAGGATGCCGACATCGTTATGTTTATCTATCGCGATGATTACTACGACGCCGAGAGCGACGACAAAAATGTCGCTGAAATCATTCTGGCGAAGAACCGTCACGGTGCGACCGGCACGGTCGAGCTGCAATGGATTGGTCAGTATACGACGTTCTCGTCGCGTGATCGAATTCACTCATGAACCTGGAACAACAAGCCGCGCGCACCATTGCGCGGTATGATATGTTGCGTCCCGGACAGCCGGTTTTGGCTGCGCTGTCTGGCGGTGCGGATTCGGTGGCACTGGTGTGCGTGCTGCGTGCGCTGGGCTATGCCGTCCGGGCGTACCACTTAAACCACTGTCTGCGCGGAGAGGAGTCCGAGCGGGACGCGGATTTTGTCCACAGCCTGTGCATAAAACTGGACGTACCGCTCACACTCGAGCGCGAGGACGCGGCAGATTATGCCGCCCAGACCGGCGAGAGTGTGGAGACCGCGGCACGCAAGCTGCGCTATGCGCGTTTGTCGGGCTGTGCTGCACGGCAGGGCATCACTCGGATTGCGACCGCGCACACAGCCGACGATAACTTAGAGACCATGCTCTTTCATCTGGCGCGCGGGACGGGAACGCGCGGCATGGCGGGCATTCCGCCCGTACGCGGCGCGATCGTTCGCCCACTGTGGACGGCGACCCGCGCCGAGGTGGAGGCGTACCTGTCCGACCTTGGACAGGATTTCGTCGTGGACAGCAGCAATCTGTCGCTCGACTACACCCGCAACCGCATCCGGCACACGGTTGTGCCCGCACTGCGCACGGTGAACCCGGGCTGCACCGGTGCGGCCACCCGGCTAGCCGAGCAGCTGCGCCGGGATGACGACGCACTGTGTATCCTAGCCGAGCGTGCACTGGGGCAGGGAAGTCCGTCGGAAGGCATTGCACTTTGCGCCTTCGATCAGCTTCCGGCCATCCAGAGCCGCATGCTTACCGCACTCCTGCGCCGCGCAGGCGTGCCCATGCAGCAGGTGACCGAGCGGCACATCGGTCTGATGAACGGACTGCTTGCACCGGGCGGTGACCGGTGCTGCAATTTACCCGCAGGCTTTCGCGCTTACCGCGAGCAGGGCAGACTGCGCATTCTGTTTGAACCGGAACGCGCACCCGTGCCTCTGTTCGACGGGTTTCGTGGTCGGCTGTGGGATTCATCCACCATATTGACTGTAAACACAAAAAAACCAGGCGAAGTTTTTCACAAAACGTGCGATACTTTTCTGGCAGATTGTGGTACAATACATTTTGGTACGCTGACTGTCCGACCGGCGGCACCCGGAGATCGTCTGACGCTACCCGGGGCACGCGGTGCACGGCAGCTCAAGCGGCTCTTTGCCGATTTGTCCGTACCGCTGTCAGTGCGCAGCCGTCTGGCTGTGATCGCCGACCAGAACGGGGTCATCCTGGCCCAGGGGGTCGGCATAGACCAAAGCCGCGTTCCGCGCGGCGGTAAGATACTCGAATTCCGTTTTGAGGGGTTATAAAGATGATGAGAAACGACATTCAGGAAGTATTATTTTCCGAGCAGCAGCTGGCCGATAAGGTCGCAGAGCTGGGCGCACGCATCAGTGCGGACTACGAGGGCAAGAACCCGCTGGTCGTCAGCGTGCTCAAGGGCTCCTATGTATTCATGGCTGACCTGACCCGCAAGATCACCATTCCCTGCAACGTGGACTTTATGGCGGTCTCGAGCTACGGCGAGGGTACCAAGACCACGGGCGAAGTACAGATCATTAAGGACATCGGCAGCAAGATCGACGGTCGCCATCTGATTATCGTCGAGGATATTCTGGATTCCGGCGTGACGCTGAGTTTCCTGATGAAGATTCTGAAGGCACGCGGTGCGGCATCCATCCGCCTGTGTACGCTTTTGTCCAAGCCCGAGCGCCGCAAGGTAGACGTTCCGGTCGATTATCTGGGCTTTGAGATTCCCGACGCATTTGTCGTCGGCTACGGTCTGGACTATGCGGAGAAATATCGTAACCTGCCGTATATCGGCATTCTCAAGCCGTCTGTCTACGGCGGCGAATGACCGTGCGCCCGCCCGGGCGCATACATGAAAGGAGAGTTGGAAACCAATTTGAGAGGGAAAATGAAAGGCTTCGGCCTTTATCTGATTATTATCCTGCTGCTTTTGAGCGCGGTCAGCTATATGCTGAGCGTGGGCAATAAGAGTCAGGAAGTACCGTACTCCACGGTTGTGACGCTGTTTGAGGAACAAAAGGTCGAGAAATTCACCTACAATGACACAACGCTCACGCTGGAGCTGAACGATGAGAGCAAGACTCACGTCACCGCAAAGGTGCCCTATCGGGACATCTTCTATGCCGACCTCGGCAAGCTCATCCGTGAGCAGAAGGATGCCGGCATCCTCAAGGAGTTTACCTACAAAACGGTCGAGATGCCCTGGTGGGCAAGCTTTGTGCCCTATCTGATCGTCCTCGTCCTATTCGGCCTGCAGTGGTATTTTATGAGGAACAAGCAGGGCTGAGGCGGCGGCAAACCGATGTAGTTTTGCCGTGACCGTGTCAAGATGGCGTGCGATGACAAGCAAAAGGTTACCTACGCCGACGTAGCGGGTGCCGGTGAGGAAGAGGCAGAGCTTCAGGAGATCGTCGAGTTCCTCAAAGACCCCAAGAAGTTTATCG
>CAUEJN010000070.1 GCA_959018045.1 uncultured Butyricicoccus sp.
GTCCACCACTCAATCGCCATGATGTTCTTGGTCCGCACCATCGGGTCTTCCTGCGACCAGCCCTCAATATAGGTGATGTCATCCCAGTTCTTAACCTGAAAATCCCACCGGCAGCCCGCACACATGGGCGCACCGATGTTGAACGGATGCGCAATGCCCGCGATACCGCCCGCCTCGCGAATCTGTGCGGTGTAAGTATCGATATCCTCAGGCAGGGCAAAGCGCCAGTCTACGTAGTGCTCACAGCCCAGCACCAGCATGTGACCAAAGAAGGTCGTCCACTCAATGCCGCGGATGGCCGGGACGGTCTCGGCGGCAAGTTCCGGGGTCAGCTCAGCCTGCCCAGCCTCGGTGTTGTGATCGGTCAGTGCAAAACCAACATAACCATAATCCTTCACCGCATGTGCCAGATCGTGCACCGTGAACCGTCCGTCCGAGTGCAGCGTATGACAGTGCATCTCAAAGGGACGATAGGTATAAGCCGGTTTGTCACAGCCGATAACGGTCAGGTGATAAGTCAGTTCATGTTCCGGGATAGCTGCCTGCACGTTGAGCACGATGCGCCAGTTACCCTTTGCTGCCTTATGTGCAAAAAATCCGCGCGACGAGCCCCGTTTGGAAATCACAATCACCTGCTCCGGGTCATGGCGATGGGCACAGCCCACATACTCGCCCTCGTGGTCGAGCGAGAAGGTGACAAAGTTCATCAGCACCTTGCACTCGTCCATGTCAGCCGGGAACAGCTTGCGTCCGGTCCAGCCGTTCTTATCCATGCCCTTCTGCACCTCACGGGCAACCAGATCGGGATCGGAAATGGTCTTGGGGCTATATTCGCATACAAACTCCAGGTGATCGTAGTCGCGTTCGGTCTCGAACGAAATAATACGATTGGTACGGTCATCTTCGGGATGGAAGACAAATTCTTTTTGCAGCAAAATTTCCATCTGGGAATTCTCCTCTTTGCAAGTGATATCGTTCTATTTTCTTACTCTTAATCATACACCGTGTACCGGCACAGGTGAAGAGTCATTTAACCTCAAACGGGCGAAAAATATACCCCATTTTTGTCTCTCTGCTCTTCAAACAGCCAAAAAAGAGAGGAGCCATAAAGGCTCCTCTCCTCCATCACGTATGTGTTATTCCCACTCGTTCTCCTTGAGGTTGGTATAAATATAGATACCAGCCGAAACCGAGCAGATCAAGAACATGATAACCGACAACGCTGCCGACCGGTTGTAATCCAGATAGCGGTTAAACTGGTCGTACAGGGCGATGCCGAGCATCTTCGGGCTATTGCCGCCGATGAGGTACGGGGTGGTGAACGAACCGACGTTGGTCATGAACACGAAGGTGCCGGCTACGACAACGTCCTTCATCGACAGCGGCAGAATCATCGTGCGGAATACACGCATCCGGCTCGCGCCGACGTCACGCGCGGACTCGATGACCGAATCCGGGATCGCGCCCAAACCAGCTGTGATCATCAATGCCGCGAACGGGATGTTGAACCACAGGTTCATGATGATCAGGCCGCTGGCGTGATACATCATGGCCGGTTTAAAGTCGTAGTTGAACAGGAGCTGTGCAATACGGTTGATGACGCCGGTATCACGGATAATGGTAATCATTGCGTAGACCGCAACCAGACCGGGGATGAAACGCGGCAGCAGGTAGAGCGTGCCGATGGCTCGGGAGATCGGAGACTTGACAAAGCGCAGGTACAGCGCCAGCAGATACGCAATGACGATCGCCAGTACAACCGTTACAACAACGACATACAGCGTAAAGCCGATGTTCTTCAGCTGCGATTCAGTTACAAAGAAATACTTGTAGTTTTTCAGTGTAAATTCGCCCGTTTTTCCATCCTGAAAGCTCATGATGACAGACGACAAAATGGGGTAGGCAACGGTCAGCATGACCACCAGGAACGCCGGCAATACCAGAGCGTACCCGATGAGCGTTCTCTTTCTAGAATTTGTTTTATTCATAATCAATTACCTCGGACACAAGATTTGTAGGCGTTAACCGAGTGTACCGATCTCCTCATCCCAACGTGCGTTCAGGTCGGTAACCAGATCGCCCAGAGCCTGCGTACGGAAGTTGGAAACGTCCATGCTCATCAGTTCTTCTGCGCCAGTCAGGTCAACACCTTCGGTTACCAGCGGGATTGCTGCCATATCCTGTACCGAGATGGTCTGTGCTTCAGGCGAGAGCAGGTAGTTGATGAATGCGAAGCCGCCTTCCTTGTTGCCGCTGTAAGAGGGAACTGCGATACCCTGTACAGAACCGGTGAAAGAGGGCTCGATGGTGGTAATCTTGATCTTCTCGGGAACGGTGCCAGCCTTACGCTGAGACAGAACCATGTCTGCCCAGTTCGGGCACATGTCGATCTCGCCCTGGGTCAGCAGATCCAGCGCACCCTGGTTCTTGTTCGGGTAAACAACGGTATCGCCCGACTTGTACATGTACGGATGCAGCTCCTTGAGGAATGCGAAGCCCTCATCCCACTGCTCCATCCACTTGGGATCAGAGCTCATGAGTGCGCTGTCATCGTCGATGAAGTTATAGATAGAGGTACGAACGAAAGAGTCACCAGCGCCGCCGGTACCCGGAGTGTTGTATGCGAAGCGGCCCGGATGTGCCTTGATCCACTCAACCAGCTCGTCCATCGTGGTCGGTACTTCGTCTTCCGGAACGGTCTCGGAGTTGTACGCCAGGATAACGGTGGTGCCGCGGTACGGCTGAATCTTGCCCTTAGCTGCAACCGGCTCTGCGGTTACGCCTTCAGCGTTCGGGATCTTGCTCATGTCCAGATCGTCCAGAATGCTCTCGTCGGTCAGGGACAGGATCTTGGTCAGGTCATCGTCGCCCAAGTCAACAACATCGAACTCGGTGTCGGTCTGGCCTGCCTTGTATGCTGCAACCAGCTGGTCAGCCAGGGTGCCGCCGCCGGTACCGGACAGGATGAAGTTCAGCTTTGCTTCGTAAGTGCCTGCATATTCGGAATTTGCGTTGAAGTCGTCAACCAGCTTCTCAAAAGTCTGACGAACGTTATCCGAACCGGTTGCCCAGACCTGTACGTCCTTAACGGTACCGGCCTCGCCGCCGCTCTCGCCCGTACTTGCATCCTTGCTGCCGCCGCAGCCTGCCAGCGTGCCGACGAGCAGGGCAGAAGCCGTCAGAATCGCAAACAATCTCTTAGTATTCATAGATCTCTTCCTCTCTTTCCTCTTATTCGGTAAAGGTATGATACTTTTCGAAATTCAGACCGACCAGATCGCCTACTTCCAGCTGATCAGAAATTTCACGGTTGACGAAACACTTAATGATGTCGTCACCGCACTGCACGTTAACAGATACATAGTGTCCGAGGACCATGATGGTTCTCACCTTGCCGTTAACCATGCCGCTGCCGCCTACTACTACATTAACATTCTCCGGTCGGACTGCGATGGTCTTGTCTCCATCCTTGATGAAGTTCATCTCGCCGATGAAGGATGCAACGTACTTGGAATTGGGGTTGTCATAGATCTCGGTGGGCGAGCCGACCTGCTCGAACTTGCCCTTGTTCATGACAACAATTCTGTGAGAAAGCGCCATCGCCTCCTCCTGGTCGTGGGTTACGAATACGACCGTGATGCCCAGATCGGACTGGATCTTCTTGAGCTCCTCACGCATCTGCTGACGAATCTTCGCGTCAAGTGCCGAGAAGGGCTCGTCGAGCAGCAGCATGGAGGGCTTGAGGAGCAGCGAACGTGCGATTGCGATACGCTGCTGCTGGCCGCCAGACAGCTGGCTCGGATACTTCTTCTCACAGCCGGACATGGAAACCAGCTTTAAGATGTTCTTGATATCCTCATCGATCTGTGCCTTGGGAATCTTGCGCAGCTTGAGGCCGAATGCAAGGTTCTCGTAAATGGTCATGTGAGGCCACAGGTTATAGCTCTGGAATACCATTGCGGTCGGACGCTTCTCAGGCGGCAGACCGACGATGCTCTGACCGTCAATGGTGATGTCGCCGCTGGTTATGTCGTGGAAGCCGCCGATTGCACGCAGGATGGTGGTTTTACCGCAGCCGGAGGGGCCAAGGAAGGAAACGATCTCGCCCTCGTAGATATCCAGATTGATATGTTCGACACCGTCACCGTTGTCGTACTTTTTGGTCATATCTTTTAGCTTCAGCTTGATTTTTCTCTCGCTCATATGCGTCTAATCCTCCAACATATCTCAGATTATTTCATCTTGAAGCCGCCCGCGATGGCATCGGGGCCGATATACTTGCGCATCAGGAAAATCATGACGGCCGACGGGATCATCAGCAGTACGCCGAATACAGCGCCCGCCTGTCCGGGATAGTCCATGATGATGCCGTACATCTCGACCGGCATGGTGGTGATGCGTCCCATACCGACGAGCAGGGTGCCCTGTGCCTCCTCCATGGAGCCGAGGAAGGTGTAGAGCGTTGCAACCGCGATACCGGGCATTGCCATCGGCAGGGTGACCTTGAAGAAGGTACGGATGGGGCCTGCGCCAACGTCACGCGCTGCTTCTTCCTGCTGCGGGTGAACGGTGCGGAATGCGCTCGACGGCAGCCATACCATGAACATCATGGTCGTAATCATGTGGATGATGACGACGCCTGCGAGGGTACCCATCAGGTTATACTTGTAAAACAGAACGCCGATCGAAATGAAGATACCGATCTTCGGGAAGGCGTTGGTCAGCAGGAAGGACAGCATGAACAGCTTTCTGCCCGGATACTTAAAGCGCGCCAGGGAGAATGCTGCCGGGATACAGATAACCATCGAGCAAATCGTTGTGATGATTGCTACGAGGAAGGACTGTACTATAGAAGATTTCAGACTATTCTGCTGGAAGATGAAATCCCACCAATAAGTACCCCACTCGGTTGCCAACAGGTGCGGCGGTTCGTATTCATTTGCGAACGCCATCATAATCATGTTGAGCAGCGGGCCGTAGAAAAACAGGATAAACACCGCCAGAACGATGAACTCCCAGAATTTCTTTTTGCCGACCGCGAAGTAGAAGCGTTTGGGATTTAAATACTTGAACATACTTTTCGATCACCTACTCTTCTTGTTCTCTTTCTCTGCGTCCGCCGGTGACAGCGGATTCTTTTTCCCGGAAACCTGCCGGGTTCAGCCGTCAATCGCACCGCGCACAAGTTCCGGTGCACGGCTTGTGATGTTTTCGATGCACTTTGCCCGGGCAATTTCTGCTGCCCGCTCCGGATCGTTGATCGTCCAGGCCGAAACGACAATGTCGTTCTTGTCCATGACCTGCATAAATTCCGGCGTGCAAAGTCTTTCATGTACGTTAATCACGCGGAGTCCGTACTCGCGGCACAGGTCGGCAGCTTTCTGCATGTCCTGTTCGGTCAGCACTTCGCCGTCCTGCAGCCGATCATACAATCCCGGCATGAGCTCTTCGATATTGATGTAAATGAGTACCTCCCTCCTCAGAGTTTCGTCCACACGGACACGCTCTAAGCTGACAGTTCCAGAAAAAATAAGACGCTGTAACAAACCATGCCCCCTTGCAAGGTCTATCACAGCATTCTCCAAATCGGGCTCCTTCAAATCGCAGTTAATCCACTTGTCAGTCTGTGCGACCAGTGCAAACACCGCGTCCAGCGCAGGTGCGTCCCGACCGTCCTCTAGCGCGTCGTGGGAAATTGCAAGGATGCCGTCTTTTGTTTTCCGTACATCAACTTCCAGCGCATCCGCATTCGTCTGCAAAGCATGGTGAACGAATTCGAGTGAATTATCCGGTGTGCCGTCGCAGCCAGAATGAGCTGTAATGTGTACCAAGTTTCTTCACCTCCAAAAGTGATCTGTGAGGAACCATCCTCAACATGGTCCAATTCGCAGGTTTGAGAAAGCTGTACGTTATTTAGTTTTTCAGATGCCCGCCAGGCAGCGTCAACCGAAGGTTCGGGGTGATGAAGCCCGCACCCGTC
>CAUEJN010000071.1 GCA_959018045.1 uncultured Butyricicoccus sp.
GATCGCGACTTGAGGCTCTGCCTCAAGACTCCGCAAGCCTTTCGAGAAAGGCTTGCGCGAAAGCTCCAATATTACTTCTGCGCTTCCTTTTTCGCCATGCGAGTCATTACAGTAGCGTAGATCACCATGAGAACTGCGCCGACTGCCAGACCAGCCCAGCCGTTCTGCGACAGACCGGCAACCAGATAGCCGACAAAGCTGATCGCTGCAATGGACAGTGCATAAGGAATCTGGGTGGAAACGTGGTCAATGTGATGGCACTGTGCACCAGCGGAAGCCAGAATGGTGGTATCCGAGATGGGCGAGATGTGGTCGCCGCAGACTGCACCTGCAAGGCAGGCTGCAACCGTGATGGTGAGCATCTCATTTGCACCGAAAATGCTGACAGCAATCGGAATCAGAATGCTGAACGTACCCCAGGAAGTACCGGTTGCAAATGCGAGACCAAGTGCAATGAGGAAGAACAGTGCGGGCATGAACAGACCGATGGCCGACTCAGGATTCACAAAACCAGCAACGAAACCGCGCAGGTTGAGGTAATCATCCGAGCAGACGCCGGACAGCGTCCATGCAAGGGTCAGAATGAAGATTGCGGGAACCATTGCCTTGAAGCCAGCGGTGAAGGACTCACAGAACTGGTTGAAGGTCAGGATGCCGCGGGGAACGTACATCAGGAAGGTGAAGACCAGTGCGGCAAAGGAGCCGAGAACCAGTGCGTCGGAGGACGAGCAGTTTGCGAATGCGTTGGAAATCGCCTCGAAGGACAGCTCGTGGATACCGCCGCCCGAGTAGATCATAGCCGAGATGCAGGCAACGATCAGGAACAGGATGGGGATGATGAGGTCCTTAACCGAACCCGAACCACAGATGACGGTGGATTCCTCGCCAGTCGAATCGATCTTGCCGCTCTCCAGAATCTTCTTGTTGTACTTGCCCATCGCCATAAAGTCAACGTCTGCGATCATCAGCCAGAGAATGAATGCCAGCGTCAGCAGCGCGTAGAGGTTGAAGGGGATGGTGCTCAGAAACAGGGTAAAGCCATTGATGCCTGCGTCCTCGGGCAGAGAGGAGGTGACGGCAGCTGCCCAGCTGGAGATCGGTGCGATGATGCACACGGGAGCTGCGGTCGCGTCGATGATGTAGGCCAGCTTTGCGCGGGTAACCTTGTACTTATCGGTAACCGGACGCATAACCGTACCGACGGTCAGGCAGTTGAAGTAGTCGTCGACGAAGATGAACATGCCGAGGAACGAGGTCGCCAGCAGCGAGCCGCGGCGGCTCTTGATGACGTGGGATGCCCATTCGCCGTAGGCGCGGGACGCGCCCGACTTGGTCACGAGGGATACCAGGATGCCCAGCATGACCAGGAAGATCAGGATGCCAATATTGTCGCTGATTTTGCTGCCCATGATCGAGAACGTGGTCTCGGTCGCGTGCAGCGGGTTGCCGCCACAAAATAACAATGCACCTGCGAAAATACCAGTCAGCATTGAGGAGTAAAACGCTTTGGTGATCAAAGCAAGCGCGAGTGCGATAATCGTAGGCAGAGCCGCAAAAATTGTTGCGCGCATGTTTATTTCACCTTACTTGTAATTTTCTAAACTATTTTCTATCCGTTTAATCATTATAGACGGCGCGACATATTTTTACAAGTTTTTTACCCCATTTCCTGCACGGATTATAAGATTTCCTGATCTGGGTTCCATTGGCAGGCGGCGAGGTCGACCCGGCCATCGGGCAGGAAGGGGATGCCGTCGGCCTCAAGCAGGATCCGCTGGACATCGCTGCCGCCGAAGGCGAAGGCGCTGGACGTGCAGCCGTTGCGGTCGACCACCCGGTAACAGGGAATGCCTTCCGGGTCGGGATTGACATGCAGTGCATAGCCGACCACGCGCGCCCAGCGGGGATTGCCTGCCAGACGGGCAACCTGACCATAGGTTGCAACCGTTCCGCGCGGGATGCGGCGCACGACGGCATAAATACGTTCATAACTATTCATTCGGAACCCTCCCGTGAAACGTTCTTATTTTGCTTAGTGTACCGCGTTTTGATGCGCAGGGCAAGTATCTGCTTCCAATTCAGCTCCAAAAGGCAAAAAGAAGCCCGGAGCACACGAAAGAAATCGCATACCCCGGGCGAGGAGAAGATCGGCAGTGTGGAATTTAAGCCTTTCGGGTCAGCGCACAGCCGATGTCGCAGCTGTCGCCGTCGCGGAAGGTGATGTGGAGAATGCAGAAAACCTGGTCATAGTCCTGCTGACTACCGGGAGAGACAAACGAGACCGGGAACGAGCAGGCGGTCACTTCACCGTCCTCCGAGGGAATCATGCTGACGCTCTGCACCGAGTAGTTGGACAACTCGGTCATCGGCAGACCGGTTTTCGGGTCGTAGGCGGTATTGGGATCAAACTCAACTTCCACCCGTTCGATGTCCTTGCCGGGTGTTTCCAGGGTGAGATTGGTGGCCTGGGGCACGCTGTCCCATTTGCCGGTCATCTCGATCGCCTGCGCCGTGCTCAGCCGGTCCACTTCGGCGCCGCCCCACTGGTTGGGATAGCTCTGCACGCTGGTCAGCTCGCCGGTCAGCCCGTCAGGCTGGGAAAAAGTCAGGGAGTAGGTAAAACCTTCCATCAAACCATCGGCGGTTTTGAGGGAAGAGGTGGATTGCTGTGCCGCATCAAGCGGAATTTGCTGCACGACCGCGTTTTGTTCCGTGGGTGCTGCGGTTGCTGTCGTTTGTGTACGTCCGGGTGCAATCGCTGCAATGATCAGCGCGATGCCCAGGATAATGGGGGCACGGTTCATACCCGATCAGCTCCTTTCATCGAATTCTATCTAATATTAAGACGCGCAGTTGTGGGAAAAAGTTCCGAAAGTCTAAAAAAATTTTTGGTTTTTGTCGAACTGCGAAAAAACTGCACGGAAACCAAGTTTTCCCTCAACACTTTGACCACTTACCGGCGCTGTATGACCGCTTACCGCGCAGGGCTTGCGCGTTGGAGCGCCAGACTGTATACTGAAACCAGAACAGGGGGAATGTGCACATGAAGGTCTTGCAAAAACGCATCCCGGCCGAGGCCGAGGAGTATGCCGTCCTGCACCTGCATGCGCAGGATGCAGCGACCGACCGGCTGGTGCGGTACTTGGAACAGGAATATTTCCGCACGGTGCGGTTGCTGTGCCGCAAGGGCGATCAGACCGTGCCGGTGGATTGCGAGAACGTCTGCTGCATTGAGACCGAGGGCGAAATGCTGCGCGTGCGCACGATGGATGACATGCTGACGCTGCCCGAACGGCTCTATCAGGTGCAGCGGCTGCTGCCGCAAAGCTTTGTGCAGGCTGCACGCGGGGTACTGGTCAATTTAGACCGCATCGAGTGTTTTGAACCCCTGCCCAATGGCCTCATCCGTGCCAGACTGGCAAATCAAGAATATGTCTATATCTCCCGCAAATATGCCAGAGAGTTGCGCGAGAGACTGAAGGAGGGGACGTTATGAAGGAATTTTTGCAGCTGTGCCGCAGTCAGTTGCTGTCCGGCATCAGCCTGGGGCTTGCCCTGATGGTGTCCGCGCTCTTTGCCGTGTACAGCTTCGGGGATAGCGCGATTTCTGCTCGTTGGATGAACCTGCTGCCTAGCCTTACCGTACTCTACGTGCTGGCAGGCGTGCTGCTGATGGCGTGGCATCGCCGTCCGCCGCGCCGGCGACCGGCAACGCCGTACCTGTCCGGTCTCAATGCGTGGTATATCTGGGTACTTCCGGCGTTTTTATGGTGGTTGCTCTTCGACCTGACCAGTTTTGACGTGCTGGAACGCTGCCTGCTGTTTAACCTCATCTTGCTCGCCGCCCTGTGGACAATCGAGTACAGCATGGCGCGGCGCATGACAAAGGCGCTCAACGGTGCACTGGGAACGCGCAGCCCTACGGTCATGCCGACCAGCCTGATTGTCGATCTGGACGATTGCCCCAAGGGTACGGAAGCCTTCTGCATCGAGATCGAGCGCTATTGCATCAAAAATCACATCGATTATCAGTTTGTTGAGCGCGACAAACCGGCCATCATTTTGATGAACGGCGTCAAGCACCGGGTCGAGCTGGGTGTCTATTACGGCTACGTGCCCGGATGGTTCCTGAAATTCACCGAGCTATAAGGAGGAATTTTTTATGAAATGGCTGCATCCATCGTTCTGGGTGACCTGCGACAAATCCACTTATCCGACGGTCGCGGACGCACAGCAGGCGATCGAGCGGTATTGCCGGGAAAACGGTCACACCTGCCGTTTTTTAGATGATGATACCGTAGAGATCGACGGTGTTCCGCATGAGATTTACCGGGGATACGAGCCGGGCAGTCGGGGAAACTACGGCATCAAATGCCGAAAACTGTAATCAGACCAAAGAAAACCGCTCCCATTTGGGGAGCGGTTTTTCTGTTTATATGGTTCAGAGCGGTTTACCAGCCAAAGAAATAGTTGAAGGGGTTCTGGTTGTGGTACTGCTGGCCGTCCTGACCCTGGCTGTACTGGCTCTGCTCACTTTCCTCCGCCAGTGCCGGGTCATTGCCCTGCAGGTCGTGCTGATCGTTCAGTGCAAAGGAAACCGTGAGGGTCTTGCCGGTAGACATGCGGTACAGTGTCAGGGTGATCTTGTCGCCTGCGGACAGCTTATCTTTGACCGCGTTGACGCCGTCCATATCAGTGACCTCGGTGCCGTTGATGCCGGTAATGATGTCGTTTGCCTGTACGCCGGCTGCGGCTGCGTTGGAGCGGGAGTCGACATTGATGACGCGCACGCCCTGCGGGATGCCATAGGCTGCCGACTGCTGCTCGGAAACGTTCTGACCGGAAATACCGATCTGCGGACGACCGGCGATGTAGCCGTTTTGGATGAGTTCGTCAACGATGGGCTTCACGGTGTCCATCGGGATTGCGAAGCCAAGGCCTTCATAGTAGCTGATGCCCAGCTTTGCCGAGGTGATGCCGATGACCTGACCGTACTTGTTGATGAGTGCACCGCCCGAGTTGCCGGGGTTGATGGCAGCATCGGTCTGGATGAGGCTCATCACGCGGTCATCGATGGTGATGTCACGGTTGAGGGCAGAGATATGGCCGCCGGTGATGGTGTTGGCGAGATCCAGACCACCGGGGGAGCCGATGGCGTAGACTTCCTCACCAACCAGCAAAGAATTCGAGTCGCCGAACTCTGCCGGAGTCAGGGTGGTGCCTGCCGGGCCGATCTTGAGGACTGCGAGGTCGGTCTGCTCGTCGAGACCGATAACCTCAGCCGGGAAGGAAGTACCGTCCGACATGTAAACGGTGATCTTGTCCTGCTGTACGCCGGTGTTCTCGTCGACAACGACGTGGTTGTTGGTGATGATGTAGCCGTCAGCGCTCATAATGACGCCCGAACCGGTGCCGCCCTCACCACTCGTCAGATTGACCGCCTGAATGGAGACGACCGAGGGGGAAACCTTGGCGTAAATCTCCTCGCCGGACAGGCCGTCATTTGCAGAGGTAGAGGTTGCAGACGGGCTGGAGATGTTGACCGATGGCAGGTTGGAGTTGACCGAAGTAGCCGAAACCGAGGAAGAATTGTTGTCCGCACCGCCGCTCATCGAGCTGCCGATGGCGATACCGCCGACCAGCAGGACGCAGGCTGCGGCGATCGAGCCAGCGATCAGAACGGGCTTGCGGCCAAACTTGCGGTTCTTGCGGCGCTCTGCACGGGCAATCTTGCGGGCGTGCTTGGCAACGCGCTTGTCTTCCTGGTGCATCCACTCCTGATAGGTTGCGTAAGCTGGGTGCGTGGGCTGGCGCTTGGGCTGCTATGCATGCGAATCGAACAGATGCTGCGTACCAGTGTAGGCGTGGTACGGCTGATCCGAATGGAAGGGTCCGGGCTG
>CAUEJN010000072.1 GCA_959018045.1 uncultured Butyricicoccus sp.
GCAAGGAAATATTTTTTGCCATAGCAGAAATAACCAAAAAAATTGTGGTGATTGTAAATTACCCGAAAGGTGTACTCTGTTTCAATGTCAGAATGACGAAAAGTGCTAACGTTTTAGTGCGTAAAATTGTGAAAGCGACGAAAGTATAAAAAAGGAGAAAAAATATTATACATTTATAGAAAAGAGGTGTATAATACAAGAAAGTTGTTCCATAAGGACAGATGTATTTCTGCTGGGGACAGCTGAACGCATCACCTAATGAGGGAGGATACTATGATGAAAAAGGCACTGAGTCTGTTCCTCGCGGCTGCAATGTGCGCTGGCATGCTGACTGGCTGCGGCGGCGGTGCAGACACGAACGACGCAAACACGAGTGATTCCGGCGACAGCACTGCGGCAGCATTCAAGATTGGCGGCACCGGCCCGCTGACCGGCGACGCTGCAATTTACGGCAACGCAGTTAAGAACGGCGCACAGCTGGCAGTTGATGAGATCAACGCAGAGGGCGGCGTACAGTTCGAGCTCAAGATGGAAGACGATGAGAACGATCCGGAAAAGGCCGTTTCCGCATACAACGCACTCAAGGACTGGGGCGTACAGCTGTCCCTGGGTTCGGTTACCAGTAAGCCGGGCGAGGCGACCGCAACCGAGAACTTCGCAGACCGTATTTTCGCTCTGACCCCGTCAGCATCGGCTCCGGCTGTTACCGAGGGCAAGGACAACGTATTTCAGATGTGCTTCTCTGACCCCAACCAGGGTACTGCATCGGCAGAGTACATTGCCGACAACCAGATGGGCACAAAGATTGCAATCATCTACAAGAACGACGATGTTTACTCCTCGGGTATCTACGAGAAGTTCAAGGCAGAGGCTGAGACCAAGGGCCTGAACATCGTTTCGACCACCACCTTCACGTCTTCCAGTGCAACCGACTTCTCGGTACAGCTGGGCGAGGCTAAGGCAGCTGGTGCAGACCTGCTGTTCCTGCCGATCTACTACCAGCCCGCATCTCTCATCCTGCAGCAGGCGAAGAGCATGGGTTATGCGCCCAAGTTCTTCGGCGTAGACGGCATGGACGGTATCCTGACGCTTGAGGGCTTTGATACCGCTCTGGCAGAGGGCGTTATGCTGCTGACTCCGTTTAATGCGGACGCAGAGGACGAGAAGACCCAGTCTTTCGTTACCAAGTACAAGGAACAGTTCGGCGATGTACCGAACCAGTTCGCAGCAGACGCATATGACTGCGTCTACGCATACAAGGCAGCCATCGAGGCATCGGGCGCAACGCCTGACATGTCGGCCGAGGAGCTGTGCGACCTGATGATTCAGACCTTCCCGACCCTGACCTTTGACGGTCTGACCGGTGAGGGCGTGACCTGGGATTCGACCGGTGCGGTCTCCAAGAGCCCCAAGGGCATGGTCATCCAAAACGGCGCTTATGTCGGTATGTAAAGCCAGAAAGTAAGAATGTACGAAATCCGCAGGGGAGGCAGCCGGCAGCATCAGCGCCCGGCGCTCCCCTGCGCTTTGTTGTTCCGCCTATGGTGCGGGGCGACGGCTCGCACGCTCGAACCTCCGCCCTGCATCATCGGCCATCCACTAGAGAAAGAATGAGGTGTATCGCATGACCTTCTTATCCTATCTGATCAGCGGTATCAGTTTGGGCAGCGTCTACGCAATCATCGCGCTGGGGTACACGATGGTTTACGGCATCGCAAAGATGCTGAACTTCGCGCACGGCGACGTCATCATGGTAGGCGCATACATATCCTTCTGTACGACGAGCTATCTCGGCCTGTCGCCGCTCGTATCCGTCCTGCTGGCCATCGTGGTCTGTACGGTTCTGGGCATCGTCATCGAGCGTCTGGCCTACAAACCGCTGCGTCAGGCACCCGCGCTGGCCGTCCTGATTACCGCAATCGGTGTGTCGTACTTCCTCCAGAATGCAGCACTGCTCATCTGGGGTTCGAGCTCCAAGACCTTCTCGTCGGTTGTCGGTGACTGGTCGATCAAGCTCTTTAACGATCAGCTGACCATTACCGGTGTCACCATCGTCACCGTTCTGGCTTGTATCGTCATCATGGCCGCACTGACCCTGTTTACCACCAAGACCAAGCTCGGTACCGCCATGCGTGCGGTGTCCGAGGACAAGGGCGCAGCCCAGCTCATGGGCATCAGTGTCAACTCTACCATCTCGCTGACCTTCGCCATCGGCTCTGGCCTGGCCGCCATCGCAGGCGTTCTGCTGTGCTCGGCTTACCCGATGCTCATGCCGACCACCGGCTCCATGCCCGGTATCAAGGCATTTACCGCAGCCGTTTTCGGCGGTATCGGCTCCATCCCGGGCGCGATGATCGGCGGCATCCTGCTGGGTATCATCGAGATCTTCGCCAAGGCGTATATCTCCACTCAGCTGTCGGACGCTGTGGTCTTCGCCGTCCTGATCGTCGTCCTGCTCGTCAAGCCTGACGGCCTGCTGGGCAAGCGCGTGAGTGAGAAAGTGTGAGGTGAGCCAGATGAAACAATCCAAAAATCTGCTGGCAGGCAAGCGCGATACCCTGATCTCGTTCGGTATCGTCATTGTCGCCTTCATTGTTGTTCAAATCATGATCCTGACCGGCAACATCTCGTCGTCGCTTAAGGGTCAGCTGGTACCGATCTGTGCCTATGTCGTCATGGCGGTCTCGCTCAACCTGACCGTCGGTATTCTGGGTGAGCTGTCGCTCGGCCACGCGGGATTTATGTCGGTCGGCGCGTTCGCGGGCATCGTTGCCACGACCAGCCTGGCCGAGACCATTCCCTTTGCACCCCTGCGCCTAGCCGTTGCTATGATTATCGGTGCTGTCTGCGCCGCCATCGCGGGTGTCATCGTCGGCGTGCCGGTTCTGCGCCTCAAGGGCGACTACCTCGCCATCGTTACCCTGGCATTCGGTGAGATTATCAAGAATATTGTCGGCGTTCTGTACATCGGCCGCGACAGCAGCGGCCTGCACTTTAGCCTCATTGAGCAGAAGTTCGAGCTGGCTGAGGGCGGCAAGATGATTATTAACGGCCCCATGGGTGTCAGCGGCGTCACCAAGATTTCTTCGTTCACCGCAGGCTTTGTGCTCATCCTCATCACGCTCTTTATCATCCTCAATCTGGTACATAGCCGCACCGGCCGTGCCATCATGTCGGTACGCGACAACAAGATCGCAGCCGAGAGCATCGGTATCTCGGTCACCCGCTATAAGCTGCTGGCCTTCGCCATCTCGGCAGCATTTGCCGGTATGGCAGGTACGCTGTACGCCATGAACTTCTCGACCGTCACCGCGGCAAAGTTCGACTTTAACACCTCGATCCTCATTCTGGTCTTTGTCGTGCTGGGCGGCCTGGGCAATATCTGGGGTTCGATCATCGCGGCAGCCCTGCTCACCGTCCTGCCTGAGCTGCTGCGTGCGGTGAACGACTACCGTATGCTCATCTACGCAATCCTGCTGATTGTCATGATGATCTTCAACAACTCGGGTGTGAAGGAACGTCTGATGGAAAAGCGTGCGGCACGCCGCGCAGCAAAGCAGGTAAGTAAGGAGGGGCTCTGATATGGCAATGCTCGAAGTAACCAAGCTGGGCATCTCGTTCGGCGGCCTGCGTGCTGTTGATGAGCTGTCCATGAAGATTGAAAAGGGTGGATTGGTCGGCCTGATCGGCCCGAACGGCGCGGGCAAGACCACGGCGTTCAATATGCTGACCGGCGTGTACCGTCCGACTGACGGCGGTATCCGTCTGGACGGTCAGAACCTTGTCGGCAGGAAGCCGCACGAGATCTGTAAGATGGGCGTTGCCCGTACCTTCCAGAACATCCGTCTGTTCCCCAAGCTGACCGTACTCGATAACGTCAAGGTCGGCCTGCACAATCAGGTCACCTACAACCTGGTCGAGAGCATGCTGCATTTGGGAAGCTACCGCAAGAAGGAACAGGAGATGGACCGCCGCGCACTGGAGATTTTGAAGGTGTTTGACCTCGACCGCGAGGCGGGCAATCTGGCGGCCAACCTGCCGTACGGCAAACAGCGTAAGCTGGAGATCGCGCGCGCACTGGCGACCGATCCCAAGCTGCTGCTGCTCGACGAGCCGGCAGCGGGCATGAACCCCAACGAGACCGGTGAGCTGATGGACACCATCCGCCTGGTACGAGAGAAGTACGGCGTGACCATCCTGCTGATCGAACACGATATGAAGCTGGTTCAGGGTATCTGTGAGTATCTGTACGTCCTGAACTTCGGCAAGCTGCTCGCCGAGGGTACGCCCAAAGAGGTACTGAGCGACCCGGCGGTCATCAAGGCCTATCTGGGCGACTAAAGGAGGGCTTTTACGCATGGCAATGCTTACGGTAGAAAACTTAAACGTATATTACGGCATGATCCACGCGCTCAAGGACGTGTCGTTTGAGGTCAATCAGGGTGAGATCGTCGCCCTGATCGGTGCCAACGGCGCGGGCAAGACCACCACCCTGCACACGGTCAGCGGTATGCTGCCGGCGAAGTCTGGCTCGGTCAAGTTCGAGGGCAAGGAGATCATCAAGACCCCGGGTCACCAGATCGTCAGCCTGGGCATGTCTCACGTGCCCGAAGGCCGCCGCGTGTTCGCCGGTCTGTCGGTTTACGAGAACCTCAAGATGGGTGCGTACACCCGCAAGGACAAGAAGGAGATTGCAGACACGCTGGAGATGGTTTATACCCGTTTCCCGCGCCTCAAGGAGCGTACCCGCCAGCTGGCCGGTACCCTGTCGGGCGGCGAACAGCAGATGCTGGCAATGGGTCGTGCACTCATGGCACATCCCAAGATTATCCTGATGGATGAGCCGTCTATGGGTCTGTCCCCGCTGTTTGTCAGCGAGATCTTCAAGATCATCGAGGAGATCAACAAGCAGGGCGTGACCGTGCTGCTGGTCGAGCAGAACGCAAAGAAGGCGCTGTCCATTGCAAACCGCGCTTATGTCCTTGAGACCGGTAAGGTCGTCAAGGAAGGCAATGCGCGCGACCTGCTGGACGATGAATCCATCAGAAAGGCATATCTGGGCGAGTAATCCGCCTTGCACCTGGGCTTTGACCCTGTTACAATAAAGGGTAGGATAAACCAAAGGGGGCGTTATCTCTATGGAAAAAACGATCATCACCATTGCGCGTCAGTATGGCAGCGGCGGCCGCACGGTCGGTAAGATGCTGGCCAAGCGTCTGGGCATTCCGTACTATGACCGCGAGATCATCGAGATGGCCGCAGAGGACAGCGGTATCAATGCCGTACTGTTCCAGGATGAGAAAAAGCTGCACAGCCTGCGCGCTCTGCTTGGCGGCGGTTATCAGGGCAGTAAGCTGCTCTCGCCCGAGAGTGCGGGCTTTACCAAGGACGATAATCTGTTCAACTATCAGGCCAAGATCATTCATAAGCTGGCAGACGAGGGCTCGTGCGTGCTGATTGGCCGCTGCGCCGATCATATTCTGCGCGATACACTGGGTGTCGTGAGTGTGTTTGTTCACGCACCGGCTGATTTCTGCTTGCAGGAGGCAATGAAGGTCAATAGCCTGCCCGAGCGCGAAGTAGAAAAGCTGATTGCCAAGACCGACGATTACCGCGCACGGTATTATAAGTACTATACCGGTAAGGAGTGGAAGGACGCGAAGAACTACGACCTTTCGCTCAATAGCGCGAAACTAGGCTTTGAGGGCACCGTAGAGGCGATTTTGGCTTATATTGAGGTGCGTAAGCGCTTCGATCGGGCATTTCAGGACTAAGCGCTGAACCAATCCCGCCCCGTGGGCGAAATGAAGCTTTCGCTCAAGCCTTTCTCGAAAGGCTTGCGGGTTCTCAGGGCAGAGCCCTGAGCCGGACTCCGCAGAGTCCGGAATCCCCT
>CAUEJN010000073.1 GCA_959018045.1 uncultured Butyricicoccus sp.
ATGACCATGTCACAGGCGAATGCCTACAAATCCGCGCTGTCATATCTTGATTTTTCGGCATTCAGCCGCAGCGGTCTGATTGAACAGCTCGAGTTTGAGGGATACTCAACCGAGGATGCAACCTTCGCTGTTGACAAATGTGGCGCTGATTGGGCAGAACAGGCCGAAAAGTCTGCACAATCCTATTTGGAATTCTCCGCATTTTCGCAGCAGGGCTTAATTGATCAGCTCGTATTCGAGGGGTTCTCTGATGAGGACGCCACGGCAGCCGCTGCAAACTGCGGTGCAGATTGGAACGAGCAGGCGGCAAAATCCGCACAAAATTATCTGGAGTTTTCCTCGTTCTCGCGCCAAGGACTGATTGACCAGCTTGTATACGAGGGCTTTACACAGGCACAGGCCGAATATGGTGTAACGGCCGCAGGCTACTAATTATCATGCAGACCACAACCGAACACCGTTCCTTGTGGTCTGCATTTTTACACCCCTATAAATCGAACAAATGTTCTAATTTTATCCAAAGGAGGCAAAACCTGTGCCCACTACCACCAAGAAAACCTACACCTACAAATACGTCAAGGCGATCACCGTCGGGCACAAGCCGGACGGCAAGCCGATCCGCAAATACATCCGCGAAAACAACAAGGCAATCTTCGAGCAGAAGGTGCGCTACTACCAGAACCTGAATGCCAAGGGCGTGCAGATCATCGGCAAGACGCTGACCGTCGAACAGTGGGCGTGGCAATGGTACCACACTTACAAGGAGCCGAAGATCGGCGCGAGCCAGCGCATCAACTACGAGACCAACCTCAAGCGGCACATCCTGCCGGTGATCGGCTTTATGTCGGTGACTGCCGTGCGTCCTTACCATCTCCAGCAGCTCGTCAACGATGCGCGCCGGGATGACGGCGAACCGCTCGCCCAGGGCACCATGCGGCAGATCCTCTACACCATGCGGCAGATGTTTGAGCAGGCCGAGATCAACGGTTTAATCGAGGTCACGCCCTTCCGCCGCATCGAAAATCCGGCTAAGAAAAAATCCACCCGGCGGGCGCTCACGCGGGAAGAAGAAGCACTCGTTCGCAAAGTCGCCGCCCGGCACTGGGCTGGGCCGTGGGTGCTGCTCATGCTGGACTGCGGCCTGCGCCGTGCGGAGACTGTGCCGATCGGCAAGGCCGACCTGACTCGCGACGGCCTGCTGCACATCACCAGCTCAGTCACCTACGCCGAAGGCAACCAGGCGAAGCAAAAAGAAACGAAAACCGCAGCAGGCGATCGGTTTTTGCCTGTCCCGCCGGAACTCCTCGCCCGGCTCGACCGATCCGGCCGCTATTTCTTTCATGGAAGGAATGGGAAAATGCTCACGCTTACCCATCTGCGCCGGATGTGGGACAGCTTCCACCGTGCCTGTGATCGAGAGGCTGGCGCGAAGCTATACCGCAACAAAGTCGTCGAGCATGCCTTTGACCCGGCGATCACGCCGCACTACCTGCGGCATACCTACTGCACCAACCTTCGGCGGCAGGGGTACGACCTGAAAACCGCGCAGTACCTGATGGGGCACGCGAGCATCACCACTACCGCAAATATTTACAACCATGTCGATGAAGAGGATATTGCCAGCCTTCAGCGAAGTGTTGCAAATGACGAAAACGCCTGATTTTTTGCAACGATTTTGAAACACATTTCAGCACTTTTGTCGTGAGCTATCCGCCCTATCTGTATTGTATGAAATTTCAAACTTGCAGATTTTCGGCATCGAAAATTCTTATTCGCCGCAAAAGTGCGCAGAAACAGCAAAAAGCCGTCACAAAGTGACGGCTTTCGTTTTGGTGGGGTTGGCGGGGCTCGAACCCACGACCTCTCGCGTGTGAGAAGTGGCACTAATTATTGCATTTTATATAGACATACCCAGGGCAATATCATATTATATATTCTAAATTTGCAATGATTTTGCAACACTATGATCGAACCCATTGCTTCACAATATCTGCGTCTGTAGTATGACATATTACACAAATATCATCTTTTATTTTTGGCAATTCTATGCCCCCATTTTTGGGGGTTACTTATTGACTACCCCCATTATTGGGGGTATAATATAGATACAGAAAAGGAAAGGAGATAAACGCCATGACGATCTACCACTTCACCAATGCTCAGTTTGACGAGTTCGACGCCTCCAAGCTCGGCACAGCCAGCGCAGAGCGCTGCGTCAGCGATGAAATGGAAAGCATCAGCGCGTTTGGCTTCTGCTTTGTTGAAGAGGACGCCCTCGACACTCTGGTTGAGCTGTACGGCGATGACTTCGGTGAACACCTCGCAAAGTGCGAGCTTTACGGCTCCGAAAATTTCGATTCCACCTATGATGATTTCGTAGCGTGGATCGAGCGCGACGGGGCGGACGCTGTCCGCGAGTGCCTCGAAAACGATGGCGTTGATTTTCTCCGCCTGCACAACGGTAACTTCGAGGAAATCATCCCGCTGCACGTGGAAGATGTCGAGATTATCGAATGGGTAAAGTAAGGAGGAAAATGTGATGACACTCAAAGAAGCCCGTAATGCTGCTGGATATACCCAGCAGCAGCTCGCCGACCTCTCCGGCGTAGCCAAAAAGCGAATAGAGAAAATCGAAGGCGGCATAATCAAAATTGAGAATGTCTCGGCGCGCAACTTCATCGCCTTGTGCGACGCCTGCGATGTTGACCCACATGACTTGCTCCCAGAGGTGAAGAATATGAAAAAGATTTATTATGCGCACCTAACCCCCACCGGCACAAACGGTGAATATGCCTGGGCGGAATCGTCCGAGGCTCCTTATAGCATCGGCTGGGAGGGCGACGTAGTCGCCTACCTGCTCAACGCCGCCGAGGACGAGGACGCCATGCAGGGCATGATGGATTGCCCCTATGAGGGCACGATCCACAATTTGCCCGAAGATGCAATCGTACTTACTGGAAAGGACGGCCACCCACTGGAAATCTGGTGGGCGGAATGAGGATGCCCGACCGTGACCTGACGGGATACGAATACCCAGCTTTCACCGTCCTGCGCCGGATCAGTGCCCCACAAGGCGGAAATACGGTATGGGAGTGCAGATGCAAATCATGCGGCGCTCTCTGCCAAATCCCGCAGTCAAAGCTGGCATTATATAAATCCTGCGGATGCTTAAGCACCCAAGGGCTAAAGCGTGGACGGACATTCTTACGTTCGATGGAGCGCGACGGCACTTCAATCCCGTATATAAAGCCTGATAGAATCCTTAATAAAAACAATTCTACGGGCATAAAAGGAGTATGCCTCCATAAGCAAACCGGGAAATACCGTGCATACATTGTTCTTCGCGGAAGGCAGATTAGCCTCGGCCTGTACGATACAGTTGAGGAAGCCGCTCAGGCACGCAAACATGGAGAGGAAAAGTATTTTTCTCCTGAAATTGATGCATGGGAGGACGAGGGGAATCGCCTCTCCGATCTGAAAGGCCCATACAAACGGAAGACGAAAGCGAGCAACGCTCATAGGAACATAAGGATTATAAATGAGCATTCCTACCAGGTGCAGCTTTCCAGTAAAGGCCGCATCTATACGATCGGCACATATCACGATCTTAGCGCCGCCATTGCCGCCCGAGACAAAGCCCGCGCCGATCTGGGAATGAAGCCTATTAAAAAGCCCGAGGAGTAATCCCTCGGGCTTTCCCGTGTCCAAATTGAACACCTTATTTATTCACTGCTACGCTGCGCGGTACGCGACGATCGCGGCCTGCAGCGCCTCGTGGCGCATATTCACGTCATCCGGGTTCTTCGCTGCTTCCGTGCCGCCGTTGATCGCGCCGCAGTCCAGCATCTCGCGCACCTCCGCCTTCCAGTAATCCGGCACATCATTGATGGTCTTATACAGCGGGTTCACCTTGTTGTACATCGCTTCAAATTCTGCCTGAGTCACAGTGTCGTCCTCCTTATCATCCTGCACGCTCTTGCCGAAGCCCTCGGCCACGCCGTCCGCGATCGCGCGGGCGACGGCGTCGAACTCCCTGCCGTACAGGTCCATATCATCCCGATCATCAATAAAGCAGGTCTCCACCAGCGCATGGCTCACGCCGCGCTTGAACACATGCTTGAGCACGGCCAGCCCCGAGCTGCGCTTGACTCCCCTGTTTTTGAAGCCTAATGCACATGCACGCCGCAGGATCGCCTGCTCGACCGTCACGCCCTGTTCGTTCGTGTGCACGAAGATCTCCGTGCCAGTCGTACGACCGTTGCCATTGGGATCATTCGCCGCAGAATTGAGATGAAACTCGAGCACATAGGAGACGCCGGAGAGCGGCAGGCTGCCGCCTTGCGTCACCACCTTGTATGCATCCTTGCTCTGGTCGTACAGTGCAACCTCGAAGCCGTACGCCCGCAGCAGCGGCGCGACCGCGTTCGCCATGCGCCTGGTCTCCACCGCTTCCGTGTAGCCGCAGCCCACCGCGCCCGGATCATACGGCGTGCCGCCGTGGCCTGCAATCAGTAAAATCTTCATTTTCGCTCCTTTCCGGGGCAAACAAAATGCCCCGCCTTGACTTCGGCGAAGCACATGGTATAATATAAACACAAAGGGGCGCTGTCGGCAGACGGCTGACCCGAGGTAATTGCTACAAAGTAGCCGCTAACTCTTGGTCGGAGGGGCGGCTACTTTGCATATGTAACAAAAATGTGTAACAAAATTGCTGCACATATTGAAATCCTTATGAATTTCATGTTCATACGCACCACCCCTTTCGCAAGGAGTGGACAGCCGCCCGCCGCTGGGAACGACAGCGCCCGACTTATTATACCATCGTGCGCCGCACTTTGTCTATATTTGCCGCCCTCGGGCGGCTTTTGTTATTTCTGCAAGGGACTCTCGTAGGATTTTGCACGGTCGCTGTCGGTCAGGCCGCTGGTGGTCGGGTCGTTGAGCGCCGACCAGATGTTGGACGCGATCAGGAACAGGCAGTACGGGTTGGTGAAAGTGCTTTTCACCACTTCCCACAGGGCAGGCCAGCTGGTCATATCGGCGGCCGTCAGGCCAGCATAGGCCAGTGCGGTCGCGACAGCGCCCAGAATGATCTGCACCCAGAAAACCGGGTTTTTGATGCGAACCTTCCAATTCATAATATGTAGCTCCTTCCTATTATAGAAAATCGTGTTTTTGCAGCCGCTCCATGTAGACGCGCTTGATATTCTCGATCGCGCACGTGGCGCGGTTGTTTTTATAGTCCTCGTGGTCGCGGCAATAGCTCTCATAATCATCGATCACGGCGAGGATCTCTATGAAATCCTCCCGCGTGTGCATGATCTCCCTGAGCAGCTCGTTATTAAATTGCAAAATGCGGGTGCGGTACGAATCTGCGTTGCGCTCATCGTCCACGCGGATATGCGTGTCCAGCTTTTGCGTTACCGTGTCCAGCTCGCGGAGCACATCCGCATTGACTGCCCGGCCGATGGCCTTTGCAATCGCGCTCCACGGATTGACCTTGATCGGGGCGATCTGCACGAGCGTCAGCAGCACTGCCAGCAGCCCTCCCCCGCCGATGATCCATTCATGGATGTTCAATCTCTGTTCCTTTCCGGCCGCAGCGGCCTTTTACCTGTCCGCGCCAAACGGCGCTTTTTGTCGTCCTTTGGTCAACCCTGCAAAAGATCACCTCCCCTGCCGGTGCATCAGCCGCGCCGCCAGCCGGTGCAACGCGTTTTCCAGCCACACGGACAGCGCCGAGAGGAAAAACCACGCGACCGCAAACGGTAGGCACACCTGCCCCCAGAGGTTGCCGGGCATGTCGGAGTAGTCCCACACATCCCA
>CAUEJN010000074.1 GCA_959018045.1 uncultured Butyricicoccus sp.
CGAGAAGGGCGCTTCTCTCGCCATATCCGCCTGCACGCCCTTTTCGGGTGCCAAAGCGGTCAAAAATTCTTGATTTGTATAGAAATCAGCCCATTATCTGACGGCGGCGGGACAGATTCATGGTGCCATCCTGCATGGATGCCAGCTGATCCAGGCACTTACCGGTGCCGTAAGCGACGCACGAGATGGCTTCCTCTGCCACGTGGGTCGGGATACCGGTCTTGGCCGCGATGAGCTTGTCAAAGCCCCAAATCAGCGAACCGCCGCCGGTCATAACGATACCATTGGTCGAGATATCGCCGGTCAGCTCGGGAGGCGTGCGCTCGAGTACGGTATGTACCGCCTCAACGATGGAAGTCGTGACCTCCTCGAATGCCTCGAGCACCTCGGTCGAGGTGACGGTAAAGGTGCGCGGCAGGCCGGTCATCAGGCAGCGGCCCTTGATCTCCATGGAGACCTCCTCAGGACGCGGATAGACACAGCCGATCTGCATCTTGATCTCTTCTGCCGTGCGCTCACCGATGAGTACATTGTGCTTGCGGCGAATAAACTTGATGATGGCCTCGTCGAACTTATCGCCTGCAATCTTGATGGACGTGGACTCGACAATACCGCCCAGCGAGATAACCGCAATGTCGGTCGTACCGCCGCCGATATCGACGATCATGTTGCCGTTGGGCTGGGCAATGTCAATGCCCGCACCGATGGCGGCTGCAAGCGGCTCCTCAACCAGGAACACGCGCTTTGCACCGGCCTGGGTGCCTGCGTCGATGACCGCGCGTTCCTCAACCTCGGTGATGATGGACGGAACGCACATGACAACATTGGGTTTAAACAGGCGGAAGCCCATCACCTTGCGGATAAATTCCTTGATCATGCGCTCGGTCATCTCGTAGTCCGAGATGACACCCTCACGCATGGGACGGATGGCAACAATATTGCCCGGGGTACGTCCGAGCATTTTCTGCGCGCTCTCACCGACCGACAGGATCTTGCCGGTCTGCTTATCGACCGCGACAACAGAGGGCTCGTTTAACACGACACCCTTTCCCTTTACATAAACAAGCACGGAAGCCGTGCCCAAATCAATACCAATATCGCTTGAAAAAATCATACGGTGACAACCAGCCTTTTCACATTCTGCGGGCAAACGCCCGGCCTCTGAAGCAATATATTCTCAGCTATTTATATTATAACTGCATTTTGGGCAAATGCAAGACTCGACCGAAATTTTCACGAATTATTCACGATTCTGCGCGCTGTTTTCCTACATTTTTCGTCACTTTTTTGCAGATGTGGGCGTTTGTGCCAGACAAAGGAAAAACACCTCGGACGCGCCCATCTGCCGCAGGATATCCACGCAGGAGGCGGCGGTCGAACCGGTCGCCAGCACGTCATCGACCAACACCACGCGCTTACCGGTCAGGTCACAGCCCCGGATAGGCGCATAGGTACGATTGGCATTTTGCCGGCGAGCCGCTGCGTCCTTCATGCGCAGCTGAGACTTGCCGAACCACGACCGGCGCATGGTGCGCACACAGGGCAGACCGCTGCGCGCAGCGGCGTGCTTTGCCAGCACATGTGCCAGATTAAACCCGCGCTTCCACCAGTGTCCGAGTGTAGTGGGCGCGTAGGTGATGAGATCGGGCTGCCAGTCTGGCAGTCTGCGCAGCAGGCTGGCCGCGACCAAGCCACCGCCCCACTTTCCGAGTGCTGGTTTGTCGTGGTACTTGCAGTCGATGAGCACGCGGCGCACCTTGTCCAGATACAGGAGCGCGGCCGCGCTGTCGGATGCGCCCTCGACCGGCTTTCCCTGTCCAGCGCGGTATCGCTCGCGCATCTCCTGTGCACACGCTGGGCACAAAAGACCGCTTCCAGTTAGTCCGGTGTGACAGAGTACACAGCGCGGTGGGAAGAATAAGTCAAACAGCTTCATACTTGTTCGGGGTCGATCATGCGCAGACGGGTGCGCAGCGCCGAATAGCGCTTGTTGCGCGCGTTGGTCTTGACCATGTACTCGATGGCATCGGCGTTGCCCACCAGCACGAGCAGACGCTTTGCGCGGGTAATCGCGGTATACAGAATAGAGCGCGTGAGCAGACGCCGGGACATACCGTTCGACACAGCCACGACCACCGCCTCGAACTCACTGCCCTGCGCCTTATGTACGGTCATGGCGTAAGCAAGCTCGAGTTCACCCAGCATATCATAGGTATAAGTGGCAAATTTGTCATCAAAGCGCACGATCAGGCATTCCTGTGCCGGATAGATCTGCGTGATCTCGCCCACGTCGCCGTTAAACATGCCCGTACCGGTCTCCGAGCCGTCCAGACTCTCCCACACGATGTCATAGTTATTGCGCACCTGCATGACCCGATCCCCCTCGCGGAAGATGGTATCACCGAACCGCTTTTCCGGCTTGCCGGCTGCGGGTGGGTTGAGTGCTTCCTGGAGCATGCGGTTGAGCGGAATGGTTCCCGCGCCCTGCCGTCTGGCCGGGGACAGTACCGGAATCTGGCTGGGGGTCAGTCCGTAGTAGCGCGGCAGGCGTTCCTTGCACAGCGAGACTACAGTTGCCATGATATCGGCCGCATTGTCCTTTTTCATCACGAAAAAGTCACCGTCCTTGCGCGACGGTGCGGGCATCTGTCCGAGGTTGATAGCGTGCGCGTTCATGACGATATCGCTCTGCTGTGCCTGACGGAAAATTTCGGTCAAGGCGATGACCGGCACGCAGCCCGAGCCGATCAAGTCACGCAGGAAGTTACCCGGTCCGACGGGCGGGAGCTGGTCGGCGTCGCCTACCAGTACCAGACGTGCGCCCTGCGGCATGGCCTCGATGAGCGCCTGCATGAGCACCACATCGACCATGGATACCTCGTCGAGTACGACCACGTCACATTCGAGCGGATTGGTCGCACAGCGCTGGAACGCCAGTCTGCCGCCGTTGGCGTACCCGGCTTCGAGCAGGCGATGGATGGTCTTGGCCTCCATGCCGCACAGCTCGCTCAAACGCTTGGCCGCACGTCCGGTCGGTGCAGCGAGCAGGACGGTTAGTCCCAATGCCTCGTACAAATCCAGCATGCCGCGCACGGTGGTGGTCTTACCGGTACCCGGTCCACCAGTCAGGATAGTTACGCCATACTTGGCCGCTGCCACGATGGCTTTGCGCTGGAGCGGTGCATAGTCAATGTCAGAGTCAGCTTCCAGCGAGGCCAGCAGGTCCTCGAGATCGAAGTCGTACTGGTATTCGCGCTCAGCCATCACACGCAGGCTGTTCGCCAGATAATCCTCGGCCTCGTGCATGACGCGCAGATAGACCGCGTCGCGGTTGCAGATGAACTCACGCACGAGCTGGCCATTGCTCTCCAGCCGCAGGATGCCCTCCTCGACGCGCTCGGGCTCCATGACGACATCGTCATCGCTCAGCAGATCGGCTGCCGCCTTGACCAGCTTTTCTACCGGAATAAAGGTGTGTCCGTTGTCCAGATTGAAGCGCATGGTATACAAAATACCTGCGTCGCACCGCTCGGGGGACAGTCTGGGAATATCCAGATGGGCGGCCAGCTGGTCGGCCATATAAAACTCGATGCCGTAATATTCATCACACAGCATATACGGGTTTTCGCTCAGCGCATCGACTGCTGCCACGCCCAGACGCTTATAGAGCAGCGGCGTGAGCGAGACCGGCAGACCGTTTTCGGTCAAAAAGTCCATCAGCAGGCGCATTTCGCTCATCTCGGTGAACTGTTTGCCGATATCCCGCGCCTTGCGTGCGGTGATGCCGCGAATCTCGGTCAGGCGCTCAGGTTCGTTTTGCAGCACGTCGAAGGCCTCCGCGCCAAAAGTCTCCGCGATGCGCATGGCGAGCTTGGGGCCGATGCCGCGGATGAGTCCCGATCCGAGATACTCTGCCACGCCGCGGGTGGACTCGGGCAGGCGGCGCTCGAAGCTGTTTGCCTGAAACTGCTCGCCGTAAGAGGGATGGGTGATCCAGGTGCCGTTACAGATCAGCTCCTCGCCCAGTCCGAGATTGGGGATGATGCCTGTCACCGTGACCTCCTCGCCGTCCCGGGCGAGCAGGCGCAGGACGACATAGCCGTTTTCAGTATTTTGAAACACGATCTGTGTGACCGTGCCATAAATTGTTTGCTGTTCCTGCACGTTGTCGGTTTCCTTTCCAATCCTGTTCGGACTGCGTTCCGGAACAGGAGAAATCCTCGTATGTGGTGCCGGTATCCACCCAGATGACGGTCAGGCCGGGCAGAAATGTCCGTTTGGCCTGATCGATCTGGCGCAAAAGCTGTTCGGCCTCGGCGCTGTCGGGATCGAGGTAGAGATACAGCTCAGCTTTACCGCGCACACACACTGTACTATGAAAGATTATATCATAGACTGTTTTCAAAATGCAAATCAAGCCGGCTGCCGCCAGCATGCCCACTGCGCACTGTGCAAAAAATCCCATGCGCCCGCACCTCCTTACCGCATCCTATGCGCCTTGGGTACAGTGCGTGAAAGGATAAAAAAAGCCCCTGCCTTTTGGCAGGGGGCTTTGTATCTTGTCGTTGTGAGACAAGGAAACGAAAATTACTCGTTAACCTTAACAACAACGCCGGAACCTACGGTACGGCCACCCTCACGGATAGCGAAACGCAGGCCTTCCTCGATAGCGATCGGGGTGATCAGCTCAACGTCCATCTCGACGTTATCGCCAGGCATGCACATCTCGGTGCCTTCCGGCAGAGCGATCACACCGGTTACGTCGGTGGTACGGAAGTAGAACTGGGGACGGTAGTTGTTGAAGAAAGGAGTATGACGGCCGCCCTCTTCCTTCTTCAGAACGTAAACCTGACCCTTGAACTTGGTGTGCGGATGAATGGTACCGGGCTTAGCCAGAACCTGGCCACGCTCGATATCGGTCTTCTGGATACCACGGAGCAGAGCACCGATGTTGTCGCCAGCCTCAGCGTAGTCGAGCAGCTTGCGGAACATCTCGATACCGGTAACAACGGTCTTGCGGGGAGCGTCCATCAGGCCTACGATCTCAACTTCCTCGGACAGCTTCAGGATACCACGCTCTACACGGCCGGTAGCAACGGTACCACGACCGGTGATGGAGAATACGTCCTCGACAGGCATCAGGAAGGGCAGCTCGTCGTTACGAACCGGATCCGGGATATAGGAGTCAACAGCGTCCATCAGCTCACGGATGCAAGCATACTCGGGAGCGTTGGGATCGTTGGACTCGCAGGTCAGAACGTTCAGAGCCGAACCACGGATTACCGGAACGTCGTCGCCCGGGAACTCGTAGGTGGACAGCAGCTCACGGATCTCCATCTCAACGAGGTCGAGCAGCTCGGGATCGTCAACCTGGTCAACCTTGTTCATGAATACAACAATGTAGGGAACGCCTACCTGACGAGCGAGCAGGATGTGCTCACGGGTCTGGGGCATCGGGCCGTCAGCAGAGGAAACAACCAGGATAGCGCCGTCCATCTGAGCAGCACCGGTGATCATGTTCTTAACGTAGTCAGCATGGCCCGGGCAGTCAACGTGAGCGTAGTGACGCTTAGCGGTCTGATACTCAACGTGAGCGGTATTAATGGTAATGCCGCGCTCCTTCTCCTCGGGAGCCTTGTCGATTGCGTCGTATGCCTGATACTCAGCATCGCCAGCCATTGCCAGAACCTTGGTGATTGCCGCAGTCAGAGTGGTCTTACCGTGGTCGACGTGACCGATGGTACCAATGTTAAGATGCGGCTTATTACGTTCAAATTTTTCCTTAGCCATTTGAGAAATCTCTCCTCC
>CAUEJN010000075.1 GCA_959018045.1 uncultured Butyricicoccus sp.
GGGGCTATGCGGTATCAATCATGGCCGTGGGCCCCCCTCTCAGGCCGCATATCCGTGGGGATGCTTGCTGTGCCAATCCCAAGCGGTCTTGATTATGGGGTTCAGATCATCATAGTCCGGCTTCCAGCCCAGCACGGTCTTGGCCTTTTCGCTCGATGCGATCAGCTGTGCCGGGTCGCCTGCGCGGCGTGCCTCTTCCTTGGCCGGGATGGGATGACCGGTCACGCGGCGTGCCTCGTCGATGACTTCCTTAACCGAGAAGCCAACACCGTTGCCAAGGTTGAATACGTTATTCTCGCCGCCGTTCATCAGGTATTCCAGCGCCAGGATGTGCGCCTGTGCCAGGTCGCAGACATGGATATAGTCACGGATGCAAGTGCCGTCGGGCGTCGGATAGTCATTGCCGAAGATCGAGATTGCTTCACGCTGACCGTTCGGAACCTGCAGGATGAGCGGAATCAGATGGGTTTCCGGGTTGTGTGCCTCACCGATCGTGCCGTCCGGATGTGCGCCGCAGGCGTTAAAGTAACGCAGTGCGACAAAGCGCAGGCCGTGTGCGACAGATACCCACTTCATCATCTTTTCCATCGACAGCTTGGTCTCACCGTAGCAGTTGGTCGGCTCGGTGCGGTCAGTCTCCAAAATCGGCACGCGCTCGGGCTCACCGTAGGTCGCTGCGGTGGACGAGAAGACGATCTTGAGCACATTGTGTGCAACCATGCTCTCGAGCAGGGTCTTGGTGCCGCTCAGGTTGTTGTCATAGTACTTGAGCGGGTCGCGCATGCTCTCGCCAACCTGCGAGTTTGCTGCGAAGTGGATGACGCCGTCGATCTTCTCGCTGTCAAATACATGATCGACAAAAGCGCGGTCGCGGATATCACCCTCATAGAAACGTGCCTTTACAGGAACGGCTGCGCGGAAACCAGTCTCCAGATTGTCGGCAACGACAACGTCATGACCTGCATCAACCAATGCGCGTGCGGTATGCGAACCGATGTAACCAGCACCGCCTAAAACCAAAATAGACATGATAGAAAACCTCCCCTAAAAAAACGATCAAACCAACAAAACCCTATATGTTACTTACACGATGACGACGCCGCCCTCCAGGCGAATGCCCAGGAAGTGGCAGCAGCCCTCGCCCAGAACAGCCACCATGCCGGCACGGAATGCATCCTTCATGGAAACCGGTACGTAAGCCTGAATGGTACCTGCAAAACCGCCGCCGTGTACGCGGACAGCACCCTCGCCTCCCAGCAGATGCTGTGCCAGTGCGATGGTGAGCGGTACAGCCTGCTCCTGCGGGCGTGCGGTGCAGAACAGGTTCTGCAGCAGCATTGCGGACGAGCGTCCAGACTGATCGACCAGCGACAGGAAATACTGGAAGTCATCCTGTTCGAGCGCACGTGCTTCCTTGAGTGCCAGCTGGTTATCCGAGAAGAAGTGCATCGCACGCAGAACCGCACGATCGCCAGCCTGCTTGCGCACCTCTGCCAGATTGCTCCAGAATTCCTTTTCGTCGACCTCACGCAGTACCTGCTTGCCGAAATGTGCCGCAACAGCCTTCATTTCGGACGAAACGGCTGCGTATTCATCGGTCAGGTCGGCATGGTCTGCACCCGAGTCGATGATGCACAGGACATGACCGGACGAGCGCAGGTCATAGTTGATCTTATTGACGATCGGAACGGCGGGATCGTTGAAGTCGATCGAAATGATACCGCCGACTGCACAAGCCAGCTGATCCATCAGGCCGCAGGGCTTGCCAAAGAACTTATTTTCTGCGTACTGGCCGATCTGTGCGATGGCAACCGCGTCGATGGCATCCTCGCAGAACAGATGGTTCATGATAATGCCAATCAGCACCTCGTAAGCCGCAGACGAGGACAGACCGGAACCACCCAGAACGGTGGAATCTACGCAGGCATTAAAGCCGCCGATCTGGTAACCCATATCGTGCAGACGGCTTGCGATACCGCGTACCAGTGCAGCAGACGAGCCGAGCTCATCCTCCTGCGGGGTCAGAACCGACAGGTCAACTTCGATTGCCGGATAGCCTGCCGAGTGGATGACGGCGGTCATTGTGCCGTTTGCACCGGCACATGCCATCATATCCAGATTAACCGGGCCTGCCAGTACGCAGCCATGCTGGTGGTCGGTGTGATTGCCGCCCATCTCGGTGCGTCCAGGGCTGGAAAACAGGGATACTTCCCCGTCTGTTCCGAATTTTTCACTGTATGCTTGGATTAAATGCAGCAGTCGCTGACGCTTTTCCTCCAGTTCGGTGCCGTCCAGACCGCACAGAGACTGAAGCCGTGCATTGATTGCTCCGTTTTGCAGATCCTGCTGCAGGGCGATTGGGCTTTTCATAATTCTCGTCTCCTCTTCAACACATGTTCTTCCAATGAATACAACCACTGTTATTTTTATTATATAAACCCTTTACTAAAAAAGCAATATATTTTAGTAAAATATCTCCGGGTATTCTGCCCAACTTTTACTGTGTATTTTTTACTCTCTCGTTTATCTGTATCTTTTCCTGTCTGATTTGCTCATTTTTACAGCAAAAAAAGACCTCCCTGTACAAAAAGTACAAGGAGGTCCATCTTACTTACAAGTCCCTTAGAACTCAGATCAGCCCCTGCCAGTTTGCAGGATAGACAAAGTACGCATAGCGGGTAAAGGTCGGGGTCTGGAAGTGGATGTGGCTTCCCTTGGGAATATAAATGATATCGCCAAGGCCGCCGCGGACAATACGTCCGTCAATCTCGATCTCCAGCTCGCCTTCGATGACCATATCGTACTCATCATAAGTCAGAGTCCACTCAAAGCTCGTGTGGTCAAGCTCCATCACACCTGCGCCCATACGCGGTGCCTCTTCGAGCGTCACCAGATCCTTCAGTGCAACGCCGTCCTGCTCGAACGGTTCGCACTTGACCGTAGACGTCTTGATGCCGATGATGCCGCTCGGGTCGACATGCTTTTCAAACGGAGCCTTTTCCGATTCGACTGCCTCGCGCAGCACGCGCTCGACAATGTCGCGGATTAAGGATTCACTGATATTCATAGTACGTCCAAATCCTTTTTCTGGGACTGCACATCTGTTACAGCAGCGCGTCGAACAGCTTCTTGTCCGGCCGCGGGATGACCGCGGGCTCAACAAGCAATTCTGCATCCTTTCGCGCCGCTTCCCCTGCTTCACGTACCGCTCCGACATCGCCAGTCAGGGTTACAAAACCCTTTCCCTCTATTGCGTATCCGGTACGCACCTCAATGAGCGTGATGTTGGCTGCCTTGGCTGCTACATCCGCCGCGATGATTGCCGAAGCAATCGAGTAAAATTCCAGTACGCCGACCGCGCCGCGCACATCGACCTGATTGGTCATGCTGATCGCCGGGATCAGCTGTTCGTGCACGTTGGGAAGCATCAGCGTGTCTACTACGAGCTCACCGCCGCGCTTGATTCCCTCCGCCATCGCCGCACGTACGTCGCCGGTCTCGCCGCCGACAATAATCATGTACTTGCCCGGGCAAACAGTGCTCGAACGCAGCAGATCTACCTGCGCCGCCTTGACCATATAGTCACAGGTCTCAATACCGCGGGCAATGCTGGTCAGCTCGACCATACCAATCGCAGTTGCCACCGTTTACCCCTCCTTCCTGCCGGAAATCCGTGCTCCGGCAGCGCTTACTTCAGTGATTACGCCTGTAATACCGGCGTGTATGTTGGCAGAAAGTGCTCCTTCCGCCGCCTGTGCGATCAAATCGCCCTTGTTTACCGCATCGCCTGCCTTGCAGACCGGCTGCGCCGGCTTGCCGATGTGCTGTGCAAACGGCACGAATACTTCGTCCGGAGACAGTTCGATACAGGTATGCGTGTGCAGACCGCTGTATGCACTCAATCCCAGTCGTGCAATCAATCGCTCGGTCGGGATGCGGCGCATATCCAGCTCGGGACGCGCCTCGGGTTTCATGTTTCGCTCGGGCTGCAAACCGCGTTCGCGCTGCGCGCCCTTCATGTACTCGTTGACCTTACGCGGCGACAATCCCATCGGGCAGGCAAACATCTCGCACACGCCGCAGCTGCAGCAGTTTGCCGCATCGCCAAAGGCGCGGAGAAATTCTTCGTTCGACGAAATCGTCTGTTCACGATACAGGTTGCGCATGACCATGTGCGGACGAATCTGATGTCCGATTTGATAACGCGGGCACAGATCGGTACACATCCGGCACTGAATGCACGCCGTCCGCGCCTGTGCGCGAATGCGCTCTATGGGACGGCCTGCACAGGTGATCAGATAATGATCGCGCGGCAGTACAATCAGGTTGCCCGTCGTCTTGGTCACGACTGCATTGCGGATGGCCCCTCGGTCGGACAATACCCGACCCATCATCGGTCCACCGACAATGACTGCATAATCGGTCAAGTGCGGCTTTGCCGCCTCGATACACTGGGTGATTGGGGTACCGATCGGGGTATGGATCATGATCGCCTCCCGTACCTCACCGACAACCGACAGGTACTTGGACGAAACGCTCTTGCCCTCTGTCATGGCATCGTAGATGCCCAGCAGGGTGCCAACGTTATCCACCACCGCACCCACATCGAGCGGTAAGCCGCGTTCGGGTACGGTTTTACCGGTTACGAACTGCACCATGGTCTGTTCGTCGCCTGCCGGGTAAAATACACCCATCTCGCAAATTTCAATCGCCGCACCGGCCTTGTCGATGGCTGCACGCAGCGCATCGATCTCGGCACGGTACTTCTTCTTGAGCGCAATCACCGTATGTTCGGCCTGCAAATGTCCGGCTACGATCACAGCCGCCGCGACAATGCGGTCGGCGTATGTACGGCAGAGATATTTGTCGGTCTCGATCAGCGGCTCACATTCGGCCGCGTTTACGATAAACCACTCGGCTTTTGCCTTCAGTTTGACATGCGTGGGAAATCCCGCGCCGCCGGCACCGACAATACCTGCCTCCCGGATCGCATCCAGCAGATTCATTGATCCTTCACCACCTTACTCCAATACTTCCGGGTGGAGCTCCTGGTCGTCGACGATGCCGACCACAGTTGCATCGACCGGCACGCTCATATCACCCGCTGCACTGCGCGCCGAGCTGCCGCCAACATAAATGACGGTCTCGCCCACGCCGGCGCCGATGGTATCGGCTGCGATGATCGGCGCTGCTTCCTTTGCACCTGTCAGCAAATTGATGGGTTGGACGACCAGCAGCTTATAGCTTCTGGGTTTTTCATCTTTACGGGTCGACCAGATAGTGCCGATCACCTTTGCAACTTTCATGTCAATTCGACCTATTCGTCAGTCTCGTACGATCTCAACACCACGCGCCTGTGCATATTCACGCGCCAGATCGGTGATGATCGCCTTTTGGCATACATATACGGTCGTCATGCCGCGCTTGTACACCGCGTTGACATCGCGCTCGGTTACGATGCGCTTATCAAGCCTGCACAGTCACCCGATGCCGCCGGGGCTGCCGGTGCGCTGTCCGCATACTTTAAAAGCTCTACGGTCTCCTGCGGCACGAATACCTTCTTGCTCAGGAGCAGCGCCTTCTGTGCCAATCGGAAAGCCGGTGTCTCACACAGGCCGCCGCTCAGTCGACCCATCAGTTCCAGGTCCAATCCGAACAGAATGACCGCCTCATACGACTCGAGCGCACATTGGTAATCCTGAAGCAGGGCACATTCGGTCTGATAATATTCGGCAAGCCGCGGGCTTTCCAACATCTGATGACACAGCGTACCGTGTTCCTGCGTCAGGATGAGCAGCTTGGGCT
>CAUEJN010000076.1 GCA_959018045.1 uncultured Butyricicoccus sp.
TTTTGCTTCCCGTGTTGTCAGCTTATTTATAATACCGCAGTCAGAATCCTGTGTGAACAATTTTTTTCCTCTTTGTTGATTGATTACTCAAAAAGTTTCAAATCGTCGTGACGCTTCTTTCATTGTGGAGGCCGTCTCTCAGAGACAGCTTGTATAGGATACCACTGTCTGATTGAGTTGTCAACAAAAATTTTCTACTTTTTATCGACAATTTTTCTTCGACATGCTGTTGTTTACGCGCACGCACGCGCGCGTTATAATATAGGTATTCCTTGAACCTCACGAGGTGATTCATTTTGTTCACACCACAACTGGATACACATACGCAAATTCTCTTTCCTTATACACACGGCATTCCAAAGCTCTCAACCCGCTATCTCTTCTTGGATGAGATGCGCGGTCTGGCAATTTTGAATATGATCTTCTTCCACCTTTTCTGGAATATTGATTCGCTTCTGGATATCCCGCTTCCCTGGTATCACACGTTTGGCGCGCGTGCCTGGCAGCTCTATATCTGCGGCTCGTTTTTGCTGCTTGCCGGACTATGTATCCATTATACCCGCCACCTGTCCCGCCATATTCTGACATTGGCTGCCAGCTCACTGTTCATTACGGTCGTGACCTGGTTTGCGGGATCACAGACGTTAATCGTCTTCGGTATCCTGCACTGTATGACGCTCTGCTTCCTCTGCTATGTCGTATTGCGACCATTGCTCCAGAAAATCCCTGCCGTTCCCGGTCTGATCGTTACCATACTCTTATTTATCTTTACCTACCACGTGCCTCAGCACTATCTGGGCTTGGGTTCCTTCCAGATTCCGCTGCCGTCCGAATGGTATCTCTCCTACTGGCTGTCCCTGATCGGTCTGCTGTCACCCGACTTCTACTCAGCCGACTATTTTCCGATTTTCCCCTACCTATTTCTGTTCCTCGCGGGCTACTTCCTCGGAAAATTCCAACTTCCCGACTGGATGTGCAAATCCCACTGCCGCCCGCTCGCATGGATGGGGCAGCACAGCCTGGCAATTTATCTGCTTCATCAGCCCATCCTATATGGTGCGATGATGCCATTTTTCCCCGAATAAACCGAGCGCCGCAGGCAATCTGCGGCGCTTTTTCTCCTCTTTCCTCGAAAACTGTAACACAAATGACTCTTTACACCGTTCCCCTCTTGTGTTACCATAGTATCACACCACGCGAAAGGAGTCTGTCATGGCAATTCAAAAGGGTATCAAACAAGTGACCTCCAACAAAAAGGCATGGCACGACTACTTTGTAGACGAAAAGTATGAGGCCGGCATCGAACTTCACGGCACTGAGGTCAAATCCATCCGTCTCGGTCAGATCAACCTCAAGGATGCCTACTGTTCGTTCAAGGATGGCGAATTATTCGTCGTCGGCATGCATATCAGCCCCTACGAAAAGGGAAACATCTTTAATAAAGATCCCATGCGCAAGCGTCGTCTGCTCATGCACAAGAAGGAAATCCTCTCCCTCTTCGGCAAAACCAAGCAGGACGGCTACACGCTCATTCCCTTGAGTGTCTACTTCCGCAATTCCCGCGCCAAGGTCGAAATCGGTCTGTGCCGCGGTAAAAAACTGCACGACAAGCGCGACAGCATCGCAAAACGTGATGCAAACCGCGAAATCGATCGCGTGATGAAAAGCAGAAACCGGTAAATCGCCGCTCTGCCAAGCCGATACGGGGACGTAAAGGCTTCGACGGGGGTGCTGAAGCCGGGATAGCGGGCGGCAGTGAGGACGCTGCCTTAAAAGCCTCAACTTGTTTATAAATTAAACAACAACAATACTACTCTTCTGGCTGCCTAATTACGGCTGGCCCGTCATCCCCGAGAGTACCGCGGCTCGGGTGCATGGCGTCGATTAGCGGTGAACGTGTACGGGTTAAGAGTTGCGCCCGTCATGTAAAATGACTCTACGAAAGCAGTGAGCCTGTTTGCCGGCGCACTGTGGCAGGAATGTTAGTTGACAAACTGCGCCCGGAGAAATCCCTGTGGATGTGCTTTCGGACAGGGGTTCAATTCCCCTCGTCTCCACCATTTACACGAAAAATCCCGCCTGGTTTCAGGTGGGATTTTTTGTTATCTCGTGGTTTTACGCGCAGAAAAGTTGCGGATTTATTTTTGGTAGATGTGGCTGGTAGATATCGAATCTGCACTATGATACAATAAAAGTACCGAAAAAACACAGGATGGTGAGGTACAAGTGGCTCGAAAGCGCGTGGAGCGAAACATCTCCTATGACGATGTCCGCAAGAAATTCTATGTCAATCTGGACTTCGGCTTTGGTACGAACGGCAAGCAGATCAAGAAAACACAGACCTTTTCCACGATCACCGAAGCACGCAAAGCACTGCGTGCGCATGAGGTGAAAAAGGACCGCGGCGAAGTCGTACAGCCCCGGCAAACCACAGTCGCTGACTGGCTGCGCTACTGGCTGGAAAATATCGTGCGTCCCTATCGCGCCGAGACTACGGTCTATGGATACCGCAACATGATCGAAAATTATCTGGTACCACGTCTGGGCAAAATCCAGCTTCAAGCCCTCACACCACAAAAAATTCAGCGCTACTACACCGATTTGCTGACCAAAACCACGCTGTCGTCCAATACTGTACGCAAGCACCACGATTTGCTGCGCACTGCTTTGGATGTCGCTGTCCGTCAGCAAATGATCGCAACCAATCCGGCCGATCGCGTCGAAGCTCCCAAAACCAAGACCCCGGAGCGGCACTTCTACTCACCCCAGGATCTGGCACATCTGCTGCAGTGCGCCGAAGGGCATCGCTTGGAGCTGGTCATCAAGCTCGCAGCCTACCTCGGCCTGCGCCGCGAGGAGTACTGCGGTCTGCACTGGTCAGATGTGGACTTTGCACACCACGTGCTTCACATTCGCGGTGCTCGCACCACTGCCGGCAGCAAAATCATCGAAAAGGAAACCAAAACGGTATCTTCCACCCGCTCGCTGCATATGCCGGCACCATTGGAAGATGCCTTGCGCAGAGAATACGAACGACAGCAAGATAATCGCGCCTTTCTCGGCGAGGAGTATCACGATACCGATCTGGTGCTGGTCTGGAGTGATGGACACCCGTACAAACCTAACTACCTATCGGAATTGTTCACCAAGTTCGTGCAGGAGCACAACCTGCCACCGCTAACGCTGCACGGGTTGCGCCATACATTCGCCACACTGGCCAACCAGTCAGGTGCAACCCTATACGACATCAGCAAAGCCCTGGGACACAGTACCGTTGCAACGACTTCTTCGATTTACACCCATATTCTGGACGGCACGCACGAAAATGTAGTGTCGCGCGTTGCCTCTGTGCTCGATCAGACGCATGATATTCCATAATTTCAGACCAATTTAAAAGCTACCCCCCCCCCCATAAAACCTGACGTTTGTGTACGTCAGGTTTTATTTTTTCACATCTTTTCTCGATCATATCTCCTCTAAAGTTTGTGTATACAACGCCACCGTCCCGTGCTATGATAATAATAGCTATACTGTTTCCTTTTTTAGTTTCAACATAAGGAAAGCCCATCCTTTCGGATGGGCCTATGCCTTTATCCAGCGAAGCTCTCGCCTTCGATGTACCGAATAAGATCCGAGCGCGTCACACGGAACTGACCTCGCGCACCGATCCGGCGGCTGGGCAACTCTCCCGATCGCAGCAGTTCATAGACCATACCCACGCCTAACTTGAGGACACGCGCAACGTCCTGCACAGTCAGTACGAGCGGGAGCTGATCATAACTGGTAATCTCATCTTGTACCATTTTGATCTCTGCATGCTTTTCCATATCAATAACCTCCTTAAGATGTAAACGCTTCCGCGCTTTCTTTCAACATTTCCACGTCAATCAAATATACACGCTGCTCAATTTTTGAAATTTTGGTCTGCAGGGTATTGGCCTCATTGATCACCAGTGCTTTACAGTTGCGCAATTCTTTCGAAATGCTGTTGATTTTGCACTGTTGATACCCCGGCTGTTTGGAAAAGTACGTTTCCAAAGCTTGAGGCTTGAGCGCGAGTTTGCCATTCCACCACAACCCATCGCACACGTCAAATTGTTTTCTCTTTTTGCATACAGTAAATGCGCCCTCCGTTATCCCCTCGAGCAGCACGTATGCAGCATTACCCCGCTTAGTGTGCGCTGCCGCAAGCTCCAGGACATGATTTTGGTACGCCAGAGACTCAGCAACCGCATCGACATAGTGCTCCCACCCCCGCGTTACATCATCATCCTGCGCTCCTTGATCCAACGCAGCCAGACAAATCAACTCAAAAGCGAGACTCAGTGCATCATAATTTGCGCGTGTACGCATCGGCAATTTTATGCTGGTCGGCAGCATTTTTTTATAGTTCTGACCGGCAACCAAACCATCCAATCGGTCAATATTCTGCACAAACCATCTCAGAAAGCTCTCCATCGCCCACGCCCAAATAGCCGGAGCCGGCACCTTTTGCAGGTCAATTTTTCTGCTCAGCGGTACAAAAATGCTTCGCGTAACCTCCGACGGATTCTGGAAATTAATCTCGCCCGTGAGCAGCAGGCTCGCGCTGCGTTTTAGCATCTGGATGGTCGTTCTGGACTGCATCGCCGCGATGTTGCTGTCGCTGGTCGCGATACGAAACAGAGCGGCTACAACTTCAGCGCGCTGTCTTTGAATACTGCTGATTTCTGATTTACACTGATCGTCAGCGAATATCACGCAGTCTCGATATACCTCCAGCAAACGGGTCATTGCTGCTCTCGAGCTCGCCAGATCAAAGATGAGGGCTCCGCATTCGGTATGAACCAGCCAGCTGCATGCACATTTCGCCAATGTGGTTTTGCCGCAGTTTTGCGGCCCCACAATATCAACTACACCCTGAAATGTAATGCCAACACGCTCCAGTTGCGATCGAATTGCGGCAAAAGCATTGAATACAAACAGCAACATGACTTTCGGGTCGGCTTCGTTCAGCGCATCCATCATCTGCGGCAGTCCCACAACGTCGCGTCTGTCGTTCTGTTTGGGCACGTTGAGCTGCATACGCTGTATCTCAGGTGCGATCTCAAACGGAGCTCGTATCTGACCCAAAATTTTCTCCCCCAGCACATACACACAGGTACCGTCAGGCAGAATATGTGCGCCAAAAGCCGAGAAATACCATCCGTTGATGTATTTTTGGGGTTCTTCGGTCAGGCACTCCAAAAAGGCTTCAAAACGCTCTTTTCCACCTCTCGGATGCAGCACAACCTGCTTGACCTGTTTGCGAATCCCCTGTACCGTCAACGAGTCGACCGTAATCTCGCGATATCGATCTTCGAAGTTCAGCCGCAGCTTATAACAAACCGGGTCCGTTTGCTTACCCAAGGCGTCCCAATAAGCCACCTGAATTTGCGGAATGCAGTTGGCCGTCGGCATTCCATTCACCGACAAACGCCACTGCTCATTCTTGCGCTTCGCCATCTTCACACACCTCCCAGTCCACATCGATCACATTCTCATTTTCATCTTGTTTTCCCAGCAGCGCCCGCATCATCTCCTGCGCCATTTCCGGCGTGCAAATGACAGTCACATTAAGATGCATAGGCTGCTGTACCGGCTCGACCGCAACCGACTTCTTTAGATCGGAAGAGCACACGTCTGCTCAGATCGGAAGAGCACACGTCTGAACTCCAG
>CAUEJN010000077.1 GCA_959018045.1 uncultured Butyricicoccus sp.
GGAGGAATAAATATCATGCGCAAAAATTTTGGTGCAAAGCCCTGGACTTATCCCCAGCCCGTCCTGATTCTCGCATCCTATGCAGAAGACGGTACCCCGGATGCCATGAATGCAGCTTGGGGCGGCATCAGTGAGGCCAACGAGCTTTCGATCTGCATCAGCGAAGGCCACAAGACCACAAAAAACATTCTGGCCCGCAAGGCATTTACGGTTAGTATGGCAGATGCCGCGCACGTGGTTGCATGCGACTATGTCGGTATTGTTTCGGCGAACGACACGCCGGACAAGCTGGAAAAGGCCGGATTCCACACCTCTCGCTCAACCTTCGTCGATGCCCCGATCATTGACGAGCTGCCCATGACACTGGAATGCCATCTCATCAGCTACGATCCCGAAACCTGCCGGCTAGTAGGTGAGATCGTAAACGTCAGCGCGGACGAGCGCATTTTGGACGCAAACGGCAGCATCGATCCTGACCTGCTGGAGCCCATCACTTTTGACCCCATCCACAACACCTATCGCAAACTGGGTGGCAAGGTTGGAAATGCCTTCCAAGACGGCAAGCAGCTCAAATAAATCGCCCATTTTCGGACCTGATATCTTCGGATATCAGGTCTTTTGGGACCGTGCCTCTCTTGTTTCGGTCATGGGACGACCTCACGCATTCATACAGTAGCTCTATCACAGAAAGGAGCGTTTTTTATGCTGTTTTGGATGCACGCACTGTTTTTCATGCTCCGTGTTCAGGGTGCGGGCGGTTCTTTTCCGCCACCATTGCGCACCAGTGAGGAACAGGACTGTCTCGCCCGCATGGCGCAGGGTGACACCGCGGCGCGCGATCAGCTGATCGAGCATAATCTTCGACTGGTTGCGCACATCGTCAAAAAATATTACGCCGACCCCACAGAACAGGATGATCTGATCTCGATCGGCACGATCGGACTCATCAAGGCGGTTAGTACCTATCAGCCGGACAAAGGCGTGCGGCTGGCGACCTACGCGGCACGCTGTATTGAAAACGAAATCCTCATGTATTTCCGCGCGGGACGCAAGAGTCAAAATGATGTCTCGCTGGATGAGTCGCCCGACAGTGATGGTGAGAGCAATTCACTTGCCCTGCTCGGAACGATCAGCGTGGAAGACGAACGCTTACATCTGGTCGAGATGAGTGACCGTTACCAAATCATGTATGATTGTCTGTCCCGCAATCTTTCTCCCCGGGAAAAGCATATTTTGACCTTACGCTATGGTCTGAATGGTCACGACCCGCTGCCCCAGCGCGAAGTCGCTGCCGCGTTGGGTATCTCACGCTCCTATGTATCGCGCCGCGCTTATTGTAAGTGCATAGAAAAACAGCCCGCGTCCGAATCTTTGAACTGCACCCCATTTGTTAGACAGTATGATATACTAGATAACAAGTGGGGTGCTTTATTATGCCAAAAGGAATACCAAATAAGAGATATACTCCTGCATTTAAGAAAATGGTAATCGAGACAATGCTGGAAGAAAAGCTAAGTTATAGCGAGACAGCCCGACGATTTGAAGTATGCAATCACAATCGAATTCAAAGTTGGGAGCGAATTTACCTGACTGAGGGGCCGGAAGGCTTTGAGGTGGAGCGGCGTGGCCGTGGAAGTAAAGGCAGACCCAGACGACTGCCGAAAAAAGTAGAAGAAGATCTGCTGGCAGAAGTTCAGAGACTTCGAGCGGAGAATGAATACTTAAAAAACTTACAAGCCTTGGTTTTGGAGAGAGAGCGACGCCAAGGGAAAAAGCCCAGGTAGTCCAAAAACTAAGGCAGAAACATTCCTTGTGCCTTCTGCTTGAAATCGCTCAGCTGCCCCGTGCAACCTTCTACTATTACATAAAAAAGATGCAGAAGCCTGATAAATACGCAGATGTACAAGCAGCAATAAATGCCATCTACCACGAAAACAAAGGTAGATATGGCTATCGACGTATTACCATCGCACTTCGTAGCAGAGGGTTTTGTATTAATCACAAGACTGTGCAGCGGCTTATGAAGCAGATGGGGCTGTTTTGCTGTGTAAGAGCCAAAAAATATCGTTCTTACAAGGGAGAAGTGGGCAAAATTGCCCCCAATCTGCTGAACCGGAATTTCCATGCAAAAAAGCCAAATCAGAAGTGGGTCACCGATGTGACAGAATTCAGTCTGTTCGGAGAGAAGATTTATCTCTCTCCAATCCTGGATTTGCACAGCGGTTACCTGGTTAGTTATACGATCTCTGACCGACCGATTCTGAGCATGGTTACTACCATGCTCGACAAGGCTTTTGAAACAATACCGGATGGAACAGGGTTGATCCTCCACTCCGACCAAGGTTGGCAGTACCAGCATAAACAGTACCAGCGTATGCTTCATGAGAAAGGTATTCGGCAGAGTATGAGCCGCAAAGGTAACTGTCTGGACAATGCTGTCATGGAAAATTTCTTTGGCTTACTCAAAAGTGAGTTGCTGTATCTGCAAGAATTTGAATCCATGGAACACTTCAAGCTGGAGCTAACTGCCTATCTGGATTACTACAACAACCACCGCATCAAGGTAAAGCTAAAGGGCTTGCCGCCTGCAATTCACAGACAACAAGCCCTTTCCGCTACTTAAACAATTTTTGCTTTCTAATATTGTCTAACTTTTTGGGGTCACTTCACTTCAGACGTGGACTGTTTCTTTTTTCATTCAGTCGCAAATTGACGTTTATTTCATCAAATCAGCGATGGTATATCCATCGAAAAATTCATTGACCAGCGTGTCAAACGCCTGCCACATGGGCAGCGTCCGGCAATCGGCCGCGCGCGGACAGGGTGCAGCGTCGCGTCCCAGGCAGGAAACCGGTGCAAAATCCCCTTCGGTCAGGCGAATGACGCTGCCGACCGTGTACTGTTCGGGATCTTTGCTCAGTTTGTAGCCGCCTCCCTTTCCACGCACGCCAATTAACATGCCATTCTGTACCAGAATCTTCAAAATGGCTTCCAGATATTTTTCGGAAATCTGCTGCCGCTCAGCGATTTCTTTAAGCGGTATATATTCTTTGTCGCGATGCTCTGCCAGATCGATCATCACGCGCAGCGCATAGCGTCCCTTGGTCGAAACAATCATTTTTTCACTTCCACAGGCTGTTTTGCCTATTATATCACAGGATTTATTACAAATTCAATCGTTCTCCCGCTTCTGTCCGGCAGGATACACAAAAAACTCCTTCTCACCCAAGCCAGGATAGGAATATTTACTAAATTTCTATAAACCTATTGACATAGTAGGTTTATAGGTTTATAATCCATACATCACTTTTTGACACACAGGAAAGGAGGAAACACCATGAAAAACCAGAATTTTGCATCTGTAAAATGCTGTCGAATGCGCCACGCCCGGGTAAACGATACGGTTGTGACGTTATTTGGTGCTGCTCCGCTTTCTTTTGCGATGAAACCATAAAATTTACGCACAACAACATTGTTCTTTACCCGGGAGTATCTGCATGCTCCCGGGTTTTTTATACCCAAATTTGGACAGGAGGGTTTGGAAGCCGTGATTGAACTACAAAATTTGACCAAGCGTTTCGAAACGCCGAAAGGAACATTCCATGCACTCGATCAGGTCAGTCTTTCCATAGAGGACGGCGATATCTTCGGCATCATCGGAATCAGCGGTGCTGGAAAGTCGACACTCATTCGCTGTATTAACCTCTTAGAGCGACCGGAAGCGGGCAAAATCCTGATTGACGGCAAAGATATCACCCAGTATTCCGAGCGGCAGCTGCGCACGCTGCGCCGAAACATCGGCATGGTATTTCAGCAATTCCATCTGCTTATGCAGCTGACAATCCTGGAAAACGTCATGCTGCCCATGCAGATTGCAGGGGTTCCCAGGGTAAACCAGCGTACAAAGGCGCTGGAACTTTTGGAACTGGTCGGGCTGCTCGAGCAAAAAGACAAGTACCCGGCTCAGCTGTCCGGCGGACAACAACAGCGCGTCTCCATCGCTCGCGCACTGGCCAACGATCCCAAAGTCCTGTTATGTGATGAACCGACCTCGGCACTCGATCCCCTGACCACCAGTTCGGTGCTGCATTTGCTCAAAGATATCCATGAAAAACTGGATGTCACCATCGTCATCATCACCCACCAGATTGAGGTCGTACAAAAAATCTGCAACCGCATGGCGGTCATTGACCACGCCGCCATCGCTGAGCAGGGTGACGTGCAGACGATTTTCCAAGATCCGCATGCACAAATCACCAAACAACTTTTAGGGAGGGTTTCCTGGCATGTTTGAGACAATCGGTACATTTTTTGAGCGCTATGGGCAGATGCTCTGTCAAGGTACGCTGGACACGCTGATCATGACCCTGTGTGCAACATTCTTCGCCTATCTCATCGGTCTGCCCATCGGCACGGTCTTACAGATCACCAAGAAAAACGGTATTTGGGAACATCCGATGCTCTACCGAGTGCTCAGCTGGATAGTCAACATCGGTCGTAGCCTACCGTTTATTATCCTGATGGTACTCGTCATGCCTGTGACCAAGGCCGTCATGGGTACCAAGTTGGGTGTCCGGGGTGCGATCTTCCCACTGGTCATCGCTGCCGCACCGTTCGTCGCCCGCATGGTCGAGTCTTCCCTTGCCGAGCTGAATGCCGGTGTCATCGAGGCCGCGCGCGCGATGGGTGCCAGCCGTTTACAGATCATCACCCGGTTTTATCTTCCCGAATCGCTGCCCTCTCTGCTTCGCGGTGCTTCCATCAGTCTGATCACCGTTCTGGCCTACACCGCCATCGCCGGAGCGGTCGGTGCTGGTGGTTTGGGAGATATCGCCATCCGCTATGGCTATAATCGCTATCAATTTGACATTCTATTGGTAACGGTCATTTTGTTAATCATTTTGGTCGAAATCATGCAGACCGTTTTCCATATCATCTGCAAAAAGGTCGACAAACGGCGCAGCGCGTAAGCGCTCTGCGCAGACAAACACAGTAAGGATGTGATACGACATGTACCACTTATTTCAGGGACTGGTACGACAAAACTTTCGATTTGGACGATGTCGCGGCTGACACTCTGCGATACATTCACCCAGATAGAAAGGATATACGAACATGAATTTTGAACCTTTGGAGTGGGGCGCACTGCTGCTGACCCTGGTATTTTTCGCCCTGCTGTACTACCTCGATGTTAAGCGCCAGTGGGATTTCGGCGTCCGCACCCTGCTGGCCACCGCCCTGGGTGTCGTCGTCGGACTGGTTTTCCCCGGTCACTACACCTACGTTGCGGCCTTCGGTTCCATTTACACCCGCGTCATCTCGGCACTGGTCATTCCCCTGCTGCTGTTCAGCATCGTTTCCAGTATCACAAACTTAGGCTCATCCATCCGTCTCAAGAGCATCGGACTTAAAACTGTACTCTTCCTGTTGCTCAACACGTTGCTCGCAAGCATCATCACGCTGATTGCATCCACCGCAACCGGTATCGGCTCCGGATTCGTCTACGAGCTGGCCACCGACTATGAAGCTGCCGAAGTCCCGTCCATTCTGGACACCCTCATCGGCCTGTTCCCCAAAAACCTGGCGGCGCACTGGGCAGAAGGCGAAGTCGTTCCGATCGTGCTATTTCTCGTACTGGTCGGCATCGCATTCAACAAGCTCCATCAGGAATATGCCGAACAGGTCGCAC
>CAUEJN010000078.1 GCA_959018045.1 uncultured Butyricicoccus sp.
TCAGAGACTTGGAGCGGAGCCGGAACTTCTATCAGCAGACATTGGAACTGGTTCCGGTCTGGGACGGCGGAATGGAGGGCTGCCGCTTTGCTGCAGCAGGCGGTGCAGTAGAGCTGCGTCCGGCCGGCGCCGATCTTCCGCAGGGGCCGACGACGATTATGCTGGAGGCGGACAATGTTGATGACTGCTATTCGCGGTTGGCAAGAAAACCGGGGCTGCATGTTTATGAACATATCGCGGACCGCCCGTATGGAATCCGGCTGTTCCAGCTGCTCGATCCAGATGAAAACGTGATTGTGATCTTCTCTTGGAGTCGTGATGTGATGGAGTACCAGCATGGTTGGCAGCCGACAGTTCCGGGGATGTTCCGTGGTGAATACCGCGCAGTGGCGTATGTAGATGTGGCGGACTATGAACAGAGCCTGGCATTCTACCGGGATATTCTCAGGCTCCGTGCATGCTATACCTGGGACTACGGAACAAAGGACCGGGGGCATAAATTTGTAATCGGATCCGGGGACGGAACGCTGGAGGTACTTTGCAGAAAGGATCCGATGCCGCAGGGGAACGAGACGCTGATGTTTGAAGCACAGGATGCAGACAGTTGCTTTGAGGCAATCATGAAAAAGGCAGTGCCGCTGGTTCAGGTTTTGCAGGGACCCTGTGGCTACAAGGACGGAACGCGGGCGTTTACCCTGCTTGATCCGCATGGAAATCATGTTGTGATCTATAGTGAGCAAAGGTGATAAAACAGGAGGAACGGCAAGTGGAACCGATTTTACGGGCGGAAAAACTCACGAAACGATTCGGAGAATTGACGGCAAACCGGGAGATTGACATCGAAATCCACGCCGGTGAAATCCATGCGATAGCAGGCGAGAACGGCGCGGGAAAAAGTACGCTGATGAAGATGCTCTATGGTGTCTATCAGCCGACTGCTGGAAATCTGTATATTGACGGAGAAAAAATGGAGCGCTGGAATCCGACGATTGCCCGGGAGAAGGGCATCGGAATGGTGTTTCAGGATTTCAGGCTTGTCCCGGCCTTTACCATTCTGGAAAATGTATTTCTTTCCCTCCATTCTGCCGGATGGAAGATCAATAAAAAGAAGCTTCGCGCTGAAATTAATCGGATCGCAGCAGAATACCATCTTTCTGTGAACCCTGATACAGAGGTCTGGAAGCTTGACCTCGGACAGCGGCAGCATGTGGAGATCCTGAAGATTCTGCTGGATCCGCAGACCCGTGTGATGATTTTCGATGAGCCCACAAGCGTGCTGGCACCGCACGAAGTGCAGGCTTTTCTGCAGATGCTGAGCGGATTCCGCAATAAGGGCTATGGGATATTCCTGATCACACATAAAATTGATGAGATCCTTGCCGTGTCGGACCGGATCACGATTCTGCGTCAGGGCGAACATGTCTGTACCTTCGAACGCAGAGATGGCTTCAGCCAGCAGCAGATCATCTCGGCAATGATGGGGAATGTTCCGGTCAACTTTGAGCTGGAACGCCCGGAATGCAGTGAGGAAAACGAAGCAGCGGCACTGCAGCTGTCGCTTTCCAGAGTCAGCATAAAGGATGACCACGATCAGTTGATTCTGCATGATGTCAGCTTTGAAATGCACAAAGCAGAGATCCTGGGCATTGCCGGCATATCCGGAAATGGGCAGAGAGAACTGGCGGAGGCCATATACGGAGCGCGGAAGCTGCAGAGCGGTATCCTGAGCGCAAATGAAGAGGATATCTCCTCAACGGATATTGCGCATAGAATCCAGTTGGGGATGCGAATGGTGACTGAGGATCCCATTCGCGACAACGTTGTTCCGACGTTTTCGATTCTGGAAAACATGGCGCTGGTCGGCCTAGATCCGATTTACTGCCATGGTGATATGGACTGGCAGGCAATGCGCAGTCAGCTGCAGACACATTCTGCGGTCAAGACCCTCCGGGTCCCACAGGCAGAAAGAATTGCCGGGACACTTTCTGGTGGCAATCTGCAGCGAATGGCGTTTGCCCGTGCCGTTATCTCCAGACTGCGCCTGTTAATTGCCAGTTATCCAAGCCGGGGACTGGACATCGCCACAGTACACGCAGTCCACCAGACACTGTTCCGGCTGAAAAAACAGGGCGTGGGTACGATCCTGATTTCCGAAGATATCTCGGAGCTGTTCACGATGTGCGACCGGATCCTGGTCCTGTCTTCTCACACTGCGTTTGGACCGTACTGTGTAAACGCGTGTACGCCGAATGAGATCGGAAAAATTATGCTTCAAGGAGAGAACGCACATGAATGAGGCACAAAAGAAGCCGCTGCAACTTCAAGACAGCTTGGCAGTTCGGATCCTGATCTGCGTCCTGTTTCCTCTGATCGCGTTTGCCGTGCTGCTCCTGTCGCAGGGCAAATCGCCGCTTGTGGCGTATCAGACCATTCTCACATCTATTTTTGGCTCGGCTTATGGCTTTGGTGAAGTGATCGTCCGCGCGGCTTATCTGATCCTGACGGGTCTTGCGGCAAGTATTCCGGCGCGGGTTGGCCTGGCTAACGCAGGCGGAGAAGGTCAGATGGCTGTAGCTGCCCTCGGAACAGCTGTTGCCGGAAGTACGATTCTGGCAAACCTGCCCGGTGTTGTCGGAATCCCGCTGATGCTGCTGGTTGGTATGATCTGCGGAGCTTTGTATGCAGGCGTCGGTGTTTTTCTGAAGCAGAAGCTGGCAATGAGCGAGATCCTGACGACGATCCTTATGAACTACATTGCAACCTACCTGATCTCGGCCATGCTGTTTGGCAGCCTTCGCGATCCAAATGGCTGGAATTACCCGCAGACGGTGGAAATTGCGCCCCAGCTGCGTTTTCACACCTATTTTGGAACAAGAATGAACGCAGGTATCTTTGTCGCGATTGCCATGGCAGGCTTGACCTGGTATATCATCTATCATACAAAAGTGGGGTTTGCGGTACGTACGATCGGCGGAAACCAGATGGCTGCACGTTACGCAGGCATACAGGTGAGAAAAATACAGACCTGGATGTTCTTGTTCGCGGGTGCACTTGCCGGCCTTGCCGGCGCGGTCATGGTCGTCGGCGTCGAGGGCCGTATGCGGATCAGTGCGGGCGAGACCATGGGCTTTATGGGCTTCCTTGCTGCAGGAATGGCAGGAAACAACCCACTTTTGCTGATCCTGTCCGCCTTACTGATCGGCGGTTTGACCGTCGCCGGTAACGGCATGGAGATCAACACCGGGCTTCCGGCGGCGACAATGCAGATTTTGATCATGCTCGTTTTGCTGACAATTATAACGGTGGGAGGAAAGAAAAAGGCATGAACGAATTGACAACGATTCTCATTTGCATGGTCAGCGCAGGAACTCCCATCATTTACGCGCTGCTTGGAGATTTGATTGGCCAACGAACCGGCATCGCCAGCCTGAGCGTAGAAGGAAGCATGCTTTGTGGCGCATGTGTAGGCTTTGCCGTAGCAGCCGGAAGCGGAAGCCTGTTTTTGGCTGTTTTGTGCGCAGCGATTGCAGGCGGCTTGATTGGGCTGATCCAGGCGTTCCTTTCCATCTCCAGAAAAAGCAACATGATGGCGACCGGGTTTATCCTGATTTTCTTTGCGCAGGGCCTGACCACCTTTTTTGGAAGATCGCAGCTCGGCGTCAGCCTTGGAAAGTCGGTTTCCCTCGCCATTCCGGTTCTGAGCAAGATTCCGGTGGTTGGGCCGGCCTTTTTTCAGCAGGATATTCTGACGTATATCGCTTATGTACTTCCGGTGTTGGCTTGGTGGTTCCTGACAAAAACAAGAACGGGGCTGGTGCTCTGTTCTGTGGGGGAACGGCCTGATGTCACAAGAGCGTACGGGTATAACCCGGTGGTTCTGCAATACGGAGCGGTTATTTTTGCAGGTGTTCTGGCTGGAATCGGCGGGGCACATTTGAGCGTGATCTATGCGATGAGTTGGGCGAACAACATGATCAACGGACGGGGAATTATTGCCTCATCTCTGGTGATCCTCTGCTCGTGGAAGCCGCAGCGAGCATACCTTGCGGCGTATCTGTTCGGCCTGGCACAGTCGCTGCAGATATTCTTCCAGATCCACGAAGTGCCCATTTCCATGTATGTGACATTGATGATGCCCTACCTGTTTACATTGGTCGCTCTGGCGATTATTTCGACGTCCAAAAAGCCGTCGATGCCGGAACAACTGAAAATTATTACTTAAAGAAAAAGGACGGAGGGAAAAACAATGAAAAAAGTAGTTGCAATGATGTTGGTGCTGGTTCTGCTCGCGGCAACACTGGTGGCATGCGCAAAGCCGGCTGCATCGCAGGAACAGGCAGACACCACCCAGACGCAAACGGAACAGACGGGCGACGTCAAGCCCGGTGCGGGGGCAAAGAAGCTTGGCATTATCCTGAGCGGAACAAAAGACGACTATGGCTTCAACCTGAATTTCGTGCAACTTGGTGAACTTGCTGAGAAAGAGCTTGGCATTGAAGTCGTGATCAAGGAAAACGTCCCTACAACCTCTGACAGCGAAGGTGTCATGGAGGAACTGATTGCACAGGGGTGCACCATTCTGTTCCCCTCGCAGTTTGGATTCCTCGAATACTCGCACAATGTCGCGCTGCGTCATCCTGAGGTAGCGTTCTATTCGCTCCCGATCACGGATTACGCCGGCGGAAACTTTTCCATCATCCATGGAGAAGTGCAGGATGTCTGGTATCTGAATGGTGTCCTGGCCGCCATGTATTCGACAACGGACAAGATCGGCTTCATTGGCTCTCTGCCGATCCCGGATGTCATTGTTGCCATCGACGCGTTTGCACTTGGCGCGCAGTCGATCAAGCCTGAGATTGATATTACCGCGGTCTTTACCGGGTCGTGGGCGGATACTGGCCTGCAGACCACATCTGTGAACCAGTTGATCGACAACGGTTGTGATGTCATTGCGCCGTTCCAGGATTCCATCAAGACGATGATGGAAATCTGCCGCAGCCGTGGCGTGCACTGCTTCGGCTGTAACTCTGATGCGTATGAGCTGGATCCCCAGACGTGGCTGTCTGCATGCATTACGGATTGGAGCGGCTATATTCCGTATCTGAAGCAGGCGATTGACGGAGAATATGAACCGGTGAACATCAGCGGCGGCATGGAACTGAACCTGATCAAGCAGGCAACATTTGGCGACACAGTCTCTGATAAGATCGTAGCAAAGCTTGGTGAAGTGCGCGAGCAGTTGATTAACAAGGAGATTGCCGTGTTTGAGGGCCCGATCTATGCGCAGGACGGTTCGGTCATGTTTGAGGACGGATACAGACCGACGATCGAAGAAATCAACGTGATCGATCAGCTGGTTCAGGGCGTAAAGGGCAGCATGAACTGAGCGGGAAAAGCTATGCTGATTGACGCGCATGTTCATATTTTCCCAAACGTTAATGGGTATGGCCCAAAAGGCCATACCCATGGCGAGGGATATGGCCGGATCGATGCGGGAGACGGTATTGCGCCAGATGTGCTGCCGGCGATCAACGAAAAAACCAGCCATACATTGCCGCTGCTGCTGCATGAGATGCGGCAGGGTCAGGTGGATAAAGCCGTCTTGATCCTTTGTCCGTGCTATGGAGATTGGAGCGAG
>CAUEJN010000079.1 GCA_959018045.1 uncultured Butyricicoccus sp.
ACCGCTTCGAGGCAGACGGCCCGGTGGAAAACGGATTTGCCTGCTGCCCGTACTGCGGCAAGGTAATCAACTGGATCTGCGCGGAGGCCGTGCTGGACGAGGAGGACGACGATGAACCTACGTGAAGTTGTGCGAACGCTGCGCTTTGAGCGCCGCCGCGTGCTGGCGATGAGCCGGGGTGCGACCCGGTATTCGCGAAAGACTATGAGCGCACCGCCCGCGCGCTCGGCATCGCAGCGTCGATCGTCGAGAAGTTCGCGGGGACGCACCGAAGAAAGGACAAATGAAATGAATAAGAAAATTCGCATCTGCATTGAAATCCAAGGCCTTGTCGAGGACGAAAACGGAAATCCGTGCCCCGGCGGCTTGTGCCTGACACTCGGCGAGGATACCGACCCGGAGCCGACAGCGGCAGAATATGCAGAGCTGATGGAACAGGTCAGCGTTGAAGCGGTGCTGAAGGCCTCTATGCTTGACGGGCTTTATACCGCCGCAGACTGCCGACTGATCCCGCCGGAGGAGTATGACCGGAAGTATGGGGAGGACGAGCCATGAAAACCATCAGCATCGTCAACCTGAAGGGCGGCGTCGGCAAGACCGTGACCGCCGTCAACCTCGCGGCGATCCTCGCGACCGAGTACGCGCAGCGTGTGCTGCTGATCGACGCGGACCATCAGGGCAACAGCTCCAAGTTTTACCGCATCCCTGCCGAGCCGGGGAGCCTCGCCGACCTGTTTGAGGGCACGGTGATGTGCTACACGGATATTGTCCAGCCGACGATCTACCGCGGGCTGGACGTGATCCCAGCAGACATGTCGCTGGCGGCGCTCGAGCTGGACGGCCAGCTGCCGGAGGATGTGCACGGCGGCCTGCCGCGCGACCGCGCGCTGCGGGCGCTCACCGACCTGCGCGACGCAGTGATCGAGGATGACGCCTATGATTTTATCGTCATCGACTGCCCGCCTGCGTTTTCCATCGCGTCCATCAGTGCGATCGCGGCGAGCACGGACATCGTGATCCCGCTCATGCCGGGGCAGTTTGAGATCGACGGCATGGCCGAGCTGATCCAGCAGATCGACGGCGTGCGCCGGACAAACCCCGCGGTGCGGATCGCGGGCATCCTTTGCACGATGACCTACCGCGATGAGATGGTGGACGAGGTGATCCGCTGGCTGCGGGAGCACAGCCCGGTGCCGGTGTTCGACAAGCAGATCCGCTGGTCCAAGCCGATGGGGCGCGCAGTGATGGCACATGAGCCGGTTTGCGAGTGGTCGCCGACCTCGGGCGCGGCGCGGGACTACCGCGCGTGGGTGCGCGAATACTTAGGAGGTGTGCTCGATGGCGAAAACTCTTAATGTCGGTAAGATTTTGAGCGCATCCGTGTCCAACTTGAACACGCCATCCATGCAAATTGTTGAAATCCAACTGGACAAGCTGCTCGACAATGAGGGGAACTTTTTCAGGGTCGAAGATGTGCAGGAGCTGGCGGACGACATCGCAATGCGCGGGCTGGAGAACCCGCTGACCGTGTGCGAGGCAGAAAACGGCTATTACCGCATTGTCGCCGGGCACCGCCGCCGCAAGGCATTGGAGCAGATCGGCAAGACCAGCGCGCCGTGCATTATCAAGACCTATGCGGACGCGGACAGCGAGGAGGTCGCGCTGATCCAGTCCAACCTGACCGCGCGCGAGCTGACCTACTACGAGAAAATGCTCGCTGTGGTGCGGCTGGAGGAAGCGCTGCGCCGGATGAAGGAAAACGGCGTGGAGCTGCCGGGCCGGCTGCGCGACCACCTCGCGGAAAAGTCGGGCGAAAGCGCGTCCGCCGTCCACCGCATGACGTACATCTACAAGCACCTGTCGCCGGAGCTGCTGGAGGGGCTTCGGCAGGAGAAAATCAACGAGTCGGTCGCCTATGAGCTGGCAAACAGTCCGGAGTCAGTACAGACGGAGTTCGAGCAGCAGCTGGCGCGCGGCGAGACATTCCGCGCGCAGGACGTAAAAAAGTTGCGGGATAAACCGTCGGTGGATGATGCGACGCTGGATGCGTTCCTGCTGGAGCATATCGTGCGCGGCAATGATGCCGAGCTGTACCGCGTGCTTCACGACAACAATGATCCAGCTATTATGCTGGTACACCCGGTAAAGCAGGCGCTGCACTTTTGGGGCAGTTCCGGGCACTGGGGCGATGATGTTAAATATGATATAGACGGCAAAGAAATCCGTATCAGTAAGCCGTTCCGTGCGGTGCTGTCCTGGTCGCAGATCGTCAGCCGCTTGCGCGATATGGTGCGGGACGGGAAGATCGTACCCGGCGAGGAGCCGGAACCAACGCCCGAGGAGCAGGCCGTGCAGGAATTCGCCGAAGGTATACAGGAGGCCGTGCAGGATTCGCAGCCCGCAGCACCATCCATCCCGGAAAAGGATTTTAAGATGCTCGATAAGATTATCGCAGCGGGCAAGGAGACCCGCCTGCCATGCGCGGCGTGGTTCACGTCTGATGTCCGGCCGCCGGACGGTGCGCGCATCATTGTGCAGGATGAGGACGGGTTTTGCGATGATGGGCAATTCCTCGGCGGTGAGCTCGATGATTCGGTTGTATCATGGGACGAGGTCGTCCGCTGGACACTCCACCCGAATGACGAGGCGTACACCGCGCCAGAGCCGGAACCTACGCCCGAGGAACAGGCCGTGCAGGAGTTTGCCGACGGTATGCAGAAGGCGGTAAGCGAATCACCGTTGAATCATGCCTGCTGTACCGGGTTTAGTCCGAGCGGCCATTGTGGCGCGGCGCACTATTGCGACAAGCCGTATTCCTGCTGCTCGCAATGCAATGAGGATTGCAACCTTCGGTGCGGTTTCCTGCCGAAGGAGCGTATCACAGTGAATAAAGTCTGGCACCCGTACCCGGCGGAAAAGCCGGACGAGGGGCAGACGGTGCTGGCGCTAAGCCATAGCAAATACAACCGGGACAACTACGCTGCATACATCTTCCGCGCGGGCGGCTGGTATCTCCCGGAGCTGCCGGAGGATGGTCTGGTTACGCCGGATGTGCGCTGGTGGTCGGCGGAGCTGGCACCGACAGGAAGTGTGAGCGGCGAATGAAGCTGACCGACTGCACAAAGGCCGACCTGATATGGGTCATTAAGCGCATGTGCCAGCTCAATCTATCCGATCGGGAGCTGCGTACCGCCTTGCGCGACTTGGAATATTACAAAGAGTGGGAGCAGACTGGCAAAGCGCAGCAGCAGTTAGAAATCCAGCGCGCTGCAACCAACCGGTATATCGAGATACTACGAGCCTATGAGGGCAAGCCGATCACGGCTGTCCCGATGGCTGTGCTGGAGGAGGCAGACGCCGCCTTAGCGGAGGCGAGAGCGGCAGATCGAAAATGGCGGAAGCTGATGGGAGTGAAGATGAAATGAATATGCCAACCAAAGATCTGATATCTAAATTACGATCGCTGAAAATCCAGACCGGCAGTATTGCCTGCTTCGGCTGCGGCTATGAGCATAACTGCGGCATCAATGGGTGCCGGTTGATAAGAGAAGCCGCAGATCGGATTGAAAACTTAAATAATTTTCTGGACGGGCAATGCGGCATATTGCTTGCCAAAAACGGCGCGCTGATGACGGCCATGCAGGCGATCAACAACGCCGCCGTGGGCTTTGTCGAGGGCGGCCCGTATCATGACGGTGAAGCGACGGCGGCGCTGTTTGCCCAAGCGGTATATGAGCTGTCAGGCGAATTTTTGACCGCGCCGCCTGACCGCCGCCCGCCGGAGGGAGAGGAGGGAGAAGCATGAACGAAAACGTTCAGGCCCTCTTTGAGATGGGAAAAATTAAGGCACCAACCGAGGAATTGGCAAAAAAATTTTGCCAAACGAGCAAAATGGGGGAACACCGTTGTTCCGTAATAACACGGTTTGGGTTCTGTTGTGATTTATGTCTGGAGGACGAGCTGCTATACCTGAAATCTGTTGGAGTACACACAGTCGCGTCCTGCTGTGGACATGGGAAGCCAGAGCTTGCCTCAATTCTGACCGCTGGGGAGACCAGCAGGGAGGCCATGCAGAATATGGGCTATGAGTTGATAGGTGATCTCTATGGGCGTGATAACTGGAGGCCGAAATCTACACTTTTATATAGCCCGCCGGAGGGAGAGGAGGACAGTAATGTCTGAGTTTTTACGATGCCGGGACTGTAAGCACGACAAAGGGAAGTGCGTCGGTTCATCCAGGCGGGGCGGTCATAAAAACTGTTTTGAACCGCGAGAGATGACCAACGCCGACCGCATCCGCTCTATGAGCGACGAGGAGCTGGCGGGGTTTATCGACAAGTGCGAAGCGGCCGGATATAACGATTCAAGCATCGCGCGAGATGAAAATAACCAGCTCATGGACATGTTGGACTGGCTCAAGCAGCCAGCGGAGGAGGAGACATTATGAAAAGTGACTACAACTGCTGCACCCACTACCGCGAAAAGGGATACGATGACGGCTACATCATGCTGCCGATCTTCCGCGTCAAGGTCTGCCGCAACTGCGGCGAGTGTCATGCGGTGTGGAGCGCGGCGGCGAATGTCCTCTTTATGGGGCTGTTCCGGTGGTTCTGGAATGGAAAGGTGCATATCAAAGACCGGACGCATTTGGTTTGACAAACCTGAAAATCTCGGATATTCTATAAAACTATCAAACGGGCGGGAGGCTGCGGCCTCCCTGTGCCCGTTTCGGTGTCCGAATTGAACACAGGAGGGCAAATGAAACGACGAAAGACAATCCGCGCGGGGCGGCTGGTATGGGATGTGATCTATACGGTGCCGCGTCCGAATGCCAGCCAGCACGAGCGCAAACGCATCCGTGCGGTGACTGCCGAGCAGGTCGCGCAGACTAACTGCAACACCGCCCAGCGTAAGCTGGAGATGCTGATGGCAACGAATTTTGAACCGGATGATCTTGTGTTCACGGCGACATATCGGGACGAAGATCTCCCGGCCAGCCCTGACGTAACGCGGCGGCGGCTCACCAAGCTGTTCGCGCAGATCCGCGCGTATCGAAAGGCGCGCGGCCTGCCGGAACTGAAATACATCTATGTGTTGGAGGGGCGGCACGGAGACCACCGGCCGCATGTGCACATCGTCATGAACGCTGTCGGGAATGACCTCGAGCTGGTCAAGTCGCTCTGGATCTGGGGCGATAATGTGGACATGAAGCTGATTGGCGACCGTGGCTATGATGTTTGGGCGGGGTATTTTACCAAAGAGCGTCGGGAAGCCAGTCTTAATGGGAAGAAGCAGTATGTCGGGTCGCGAAACCTGAAGCGGCCGTCCGTTACCTATGAATGGGTGGACGATGGTGCCATGATTGACCCGCCGCCCGGCGTACAGGTGATAGACGACAGCGGCATAAAGCGGAATGAATACGCATCCTGCCGGTACATCAAGTACATGCTGCCGAAGCCAAAAAACAATAAAAAACTACGCGCACGCACGCGCGTAGTTGCTGACTTGGAATGGCCTGTAACATCCCACACGGGCATGGAGAAAAAGCCAAAACCACCTCGACAAACCCGAAAAACAGCGTATAATAAGAGACAAGGAGTTGCCAATGATTA
>CAUEJN010000080.1 GCA_959018045.1 uncultured Butyricicoccus sp.
GGGGGGAACTCCGCGCAGCGGTCAAAAACCTTCTTCTGCACAGCGCGCATCAGCTCGTGCTTGGATTTAGAATAATAATGGATGTTGGATTGGAACATCCCGGCTCGCTCGGCAATGAGCGCCATGCGTGTGCCGCTGATTGTTTTTTCATACACGACGTCGAACGCTGCATCCAGTATGCGTTCTTCGGTGTTTTCTTCACGGGTGTATTTGCCTTCTGTCATAGGCCTCAGTCTCCCTGCGCGCTATATTTTTGGTCAGACAACCAAACTTATATTTTCTTTAGTATACCTGTTTGATAAGCCTCTGTCAAGCGGCGGGGCGCAAATCATAAAACCGGTTTTGTGGAAATACACCAGATTTTGAACGGCGAGAGATAATACTTCTTGTAAATAACAGGGGTACAGAGCAAAAAAATGGCCTGCAAGATTAGCTTTATTGTACCAGACATGATAGAATAGAGTTATAATAAAATATTCTGAGCATATCACTCCTCAGAAGGAGAGGGTCGGGATTTTTTCTCCTGTCCCTACAAGAAAGGCGGTGAGGATATATGCTCCCGAGCAACGAAAACCTACCCCCCCACCTGCGCATCATTTCCAAGCGTGCCCGACTGGAGATCCCGGTCTCCGAGATCCACTTTATCGAGGTCTTTGACTGGAAATGTATTGTGCATTGCAACGCAGGCGTACAGCATGAAACCAACATGCCGCTCAAGGATATCCAAAACCGTCTCCCTTCCGGACAGTTCATCCGCTGCAACCGCAGCTTTCTGGTCAACCTCGACCATGTCTCTTCGGTTGAAAAGGACGCGCTGATCACCGACGGCGGAGCATCTGTCCCCATCTCCATCCGGAGCAGACCCGAAGTCCGGCGTATCTGCGCGGATTATTTTTGGCAAAAGGCAGATATCACCTGATAACCGGCCTGGCTCCGGTTTCATGGCCGGAGCGTCTCTATTTCTCAATCGCCGGTTTTCGCAGCGTAAAAAAAGACAGCCCTTTGGCTGTCTTTTTATTTTGTAATGTTGTAAGATTACAGGTTCTCGGTGAAGAACTTGTGCAGTGCCTCGCAAGCCTCTGCCTCGTCTGCACCCTCAACAGTGATGTGCAGTGCGTCGCCCTGCTTTACACCCATACCCATCAGGCTCATCAGACGGGTTGCGTCAACAGCCTTGCCGTCCTTGTGCAGGGTGACCTTGCTCGAAAAGCCCTTAACAACCTTTACCAGCTGGCCCGCCGGACGAGCGTGGATGCCCAGTGCGTCCTGAATCGTGTAATCAAACTCCTTCATATTCCTGATACCTCTCTTTCAGAATCTGTCCCCGAAGGTTAGGGGGTATTCTTATTGTACTGCCTGTTTGCCGTTCCGTCAATGCTGACAGGCAATTTCTCCGCCCCAGCTGCGATAAAATTTTACAAAAAACCATGCCTTTTGTATCACTTCGTATGTTATAATAAAAATATACCACAAATGTACCACAAAGTTTTCAATCCTATTTTAGATAAAGGAGATGTATTCCCCTGAATACCGATACACCGCTTGTCAGCATTATTATCCCGGTCTATAACGCCGCGTCCGACCTCGCTACCTGCATTGAGAGTGTGCGCCGCCAGCGCTACCAGAATATTGAGGTGCTGCTGGTCAACGACGGCTCAAGCGACGCGAGCCTGCAAATCTGCCGCATGTACGCCCAGCGTGACCCCAGATTCTGCGTGATTGACAAAGAAAACAGCGGCGTTTCGGCAACGCGCAATCTGGCCATTGAACGCGCGCGCGGCAAGTACCTGCAATTCGTCGACAGCGACGACTGGCTGGACGCAAACGCCACCCGCCTGCTCGTCGAGCGCGCCGAGGAAACCGGCGCAGACCTCGTGATCTCCCACTTCTGCCGGGTGGTCGATGATAAAATCTCGGTCTACGGATTTTTACAGTCCACCCGCGTCATGGATCAGCGTCTGTTTGCCCGCCATCTGCTCGACGAACCGGCCAGCTTTTACTATGGCGTCATGTGGAACAAGCTCTATCGGCGTAACCTCATTTTGGAGCACGACATCCGCTGCAACGAGGCTTTGCAGTGGAGTGAGGACTTCCAGTTCAATCTGGAGTATATTCGCTATGCCCAGACCTTCTGCGCCCTGCAAACGCCCATCTACTACTATCGCAAGCGCGGCGGCAGTTTGACCGGCGCCCTCACAATCGGACGCACCTTGACCACCAAACTCAATCTTTTTGAGTATTATCGCGCACTTTACACCGGACTTGGTCTGTATGACCAATTCAAACCGCAGATCTATCGCTACCTCATTGCTTCGGCAAAAGACAACTGAATTTCGTTTTTTCTGCGAATTTTCGCCAGAACCACTTGTCTCCTGGAAGTTTTTGTTATAAAATAAGATAAGTTTCAAGACTCGCACGAGCAGGCGTATTTGATGGAGGCGAAAAGGGAGGACAATCAATGATTCCAGGATATGAAACAGTTGACCACGACAAGATCGAGCATATGCTCGCAGCGCGTCTGGAAGCTTTGGGGATTCCGGCTGAGGCACTCGATGCTCCTGTTTCTGATAGTAGTACCCCCCCCCCATCCCCGGATGGGGTTACGCTGCATCAGCTCGTTTGCGATCTCATTGCAGACATTCTCACAGAGGCAACGGACGCTGCGCAGCGCGATTTGTATAACCGCCAGCGTGCTGGGCGCATCGCGGCTCAGAAACAAGGGGTAAATCTGGGGCGCCCCAGCAAGAAGTGCTCGGACAAGCGCTTTTCCAAAATTCGTGATCTGTACGAATCGCATCAGATTTCAGCCGAAGAATCTGCCCAAAGACTGCATGTCTCGGTGTCCACCTTCTACCGCTGGCTGCGCGAATCCCGCGAACACGACTGAACACAAAAACGCCGCACCGATTGGTGCGGCGTTCTGTTTTTGTGGTGGGGGGAATCCATCAAAAGACCCGAGCCTTACGGTCGGGTCTGAAAAACAATATTTTAGTTGATTCCCGGGTTGGACACCGGGAATCAACCGGGGACTTCGCCATACACTCATTTTATCCGCGCACAGCGCGGGAATGAGGATAGTGACCTACGCTTTGGGCGGCTGGATCGCGCCGGACCGCAGGCCTGAACCCGAGTGTTATCCTTATTTGCTCGTCAGCGGAACATCGTTATAGATATAATCATTCAGCTGCTGAGCAGCCTGTTCCACGTCAAAGACAATGTACTGTCCCTGATTGCCGCCATAACTCCATGCGCCATCAACCGGGATGCGTCCATGTTCGATGGTCGGCATACCGTGCTTGAGCATACCGACTGCGAGGCCGGTAATCTGGGTCAGCGACAGATCTGAGGTCACATATTTGATCATTTTGGGGGCAAGTTTGATAAGCTCGGGGATAGACAGGCTGCGCACGCGATCAAACATGGCTTCCAGTACGATGCCCTGACGCTCAACACGCCCCCAGTCATCGCCCGTACCGCCCTTGCGGATACGACCGTAGCTCATCGCCTGAATGCCGTTGAGCAGCTGCTTGCCGGACTTCTCGACCGGGCATTCGGGCGCACCGGCTGCACGGCAATACTCGCCGATAAACTTATTGAGCTCCTTGATCTCGTTCTCCTTGACGTCGATCTCAACGCCGCCCAGTGCGCCGATGAGGTTGGCCATCTGCGAGAAGTCTACCTGCACAAAGTGCTCAATATCCAAATCAAAGTTCTGGTTGATCGTGCGGATGGCCAGCGCAGGCCCACCGTAGCTGTACGAGTGGTTGAGCTTAGCCTCTCCGTGTCCGTCGATTTCAACCTTAGAGTCGCGCATGAGCGAGGTAATCTTGGCCTTGCCGCGGCTGCTGTCCAGTGACAGAACCATCATGCAGTCCGACCGTCTGGTGCCATCGTTATCCGCGTCGACACCGAACAGCGCAATATTGGTCACGCTGCTGTCGCCCTTGTCACCCACTGCAAGGTCAGCGCCCCGCAGCGACTCGGTGTCCCGGTTATACTGAATGCCGGTGATGAGCCCAAAGCCTGTCCGCACGCCGAAAACCAGCAGGACAGCCACAACAATCAGGGTCAGCCAGCGGCGTATCATCCGGAACAGCCGCCGCGTACTCATCTTACTGATCCTCGAAAGCCATGTCGATGTAGGCCTGAGTGATCTCGATCAGACGCAGCGTATTGGTGTAGTGAACGTGACCAACCGGCATACCAGCGGTAACGGTGATGATATCGCCCTGCTGTACCTTGCAAGCCTCAACAGCTGCGCGAACAGCCTGGGTGTACAGCTCGGTACCGGAGTTGACCTGCTTGATCAGCACCGGGGTAACGCCCCAGGACATGGTCATGCGGTGGAAGGTCTTCTCGCTGTAGGTTGCACCAACGATGCTGGTGCCCGGACGGAAGGAAGAAACTGCGTAAGCAGTGGAACCGGACTGGGTAACAGCAACGATGCACTTTGCGCCCAGGTCAGCGGAGGTGGTGCAGGTTGCGTGTGCGATGGCATTGGTCTTGCGCTCGCCCTTCATGTTCATTTCCTTGAACTCGTCACGGGTAACACGGCGGCGGTCATAGTGGATGGTCGCCTCAGCGTTGGACGCGATCAGGGACATGGTGCGAACGGTCTCAACCGGATACTTACCGACAGAGGTCTCACCGGACAGCATGATAGCCGAAGTGCCGTCGAATACTGCGTTTGCAACATCGGAAACCTCGGCGCGGGTTGCACGCGGGTTCTTGGACATGGAATCGAGCATCTGGGTTGCGGTGACAACGCGCTTGCCGTTTGCAATCGCGGTCTTAATCAGGTGCTTCTGAATCTCAGGCAGCTCGTAGAACGGTACCTCAACACCCAGGTCGCCGCGGGCAACCATCAGACCTGCACACTCGGACAGGATCTCACGGATGTTGTTGACGCCTTCCATGTTCTCGATCTTCGCGATGATCTGGATATCCTCCTGACCGTACTCCTTCAGGATTGCCTTGATGTCAAGGATGTCCTGCTTGGAACGGGTGAAGGAAGCTGCGATGAAGTCAATGCCCTGCTGCAGACCGAAGATGATGTCTGCGCGATCCTTGTCGGATACGAAAGGCATGTTCAGCTTGATGCCCGGAACATTGATGGACTTACGGTTGGAGAGCGGGCCGCCGTTGAGCGCCTTGCAGACGATGTCGGTGCCGTCCTTGATCTCCTGAACCTCGAACGCGATCAGACCGTCGTCGATCAGGATGCGGGTGCCGGGCTGTACGTCTCTCGGCAGACCCTCGTAGGTGATGGAAACGATGCTCTCGTCACCCTCAACCTCACGGGTGGTCAGGGTAAAAATCTGACCGTCCTGAATCTCGATCTTGCCGTTCTTGTAAGTCTTGGTACGGATCTCGGGGCCCTTGGTGTCGAGCATGATACCGATGGGCAGACCCAGCTCTGCGCGGCACTCCTTGACCAGATTCATTCTCTGCTTGTGCTCTTCGTGCGAACCGTGGCTGAAGTTCATACGGGCAACGTTCATACCCGCCAGCATCATATCCTTGAGTACCTGCTTGTCATCGGTTGCAGGGCCGAGCGTACAGATAATTTTTGTTCTGCGCATCATAACAACATTTACCTCACTTCAGT
>CAUEJN010000081.1 GCA_959018045.1 uncultured Butyricicoccus sp.
CAACGACGTAAACCTCGCCGTTGATTTCACCGTCCGCGTACAGGTGGTACACACCGAGCGCGGCGGCAAGCTCAGATTTGCCGTTTTTCTTCGCGATCTCGATATACAGGTACTGGTACCGCCGGATGTACAGCCCCGCGGGGTCTGCCTCGTCCTGCATCAGCTGGCCGTAGAACTCGGTGACCGCGTCCCGCTGCCAGTCCATGAGCTTGAACGGCGCGCCGTTAGAGCACGTCAGGCACTCGATAAAATCACATACAAACGACGCCTGCTCGGCGTCAAACATCCGGCGCACCTCCTCTCCGCTCCGGCGCTCTGACGGACGGGCGGGGGTTCCGTGCCCCGCCTGCCCGCCGAAAGGACAAAAACATGAATTCTCGGACGGTGCGCAAAACCGCCCGTCACAGCGCCGGATCACAATTTGTCATACCGGGAATAGTTCAAACTCCGGCTCCAGCTTCAACTCGTCGTGTTTGTCGAGTTCGCCGACCAGAAATTCTCTCCCTTGCCCATCTTTGGCGAAGTATTCATCGGTTTCCCGGTTGAGGACGCCAACATAAATCATGCCTTCCAAAACTTCCGCCAGCTCCTCACCGGAAAGCCTGTAAATTGTAAACGCCTTCTTGGCTTTTACCAGAATCATCTCGCTGATTGTGTTCATCATGGTTTACCTCCGTGTTCAATTTGGACACCGCCCGCAGCTTATCATGCGGGCACTCCTGCACCCGCTCGACGCGCCGCATCGCGCTTTCACAAAAGCCGTACTGGTTGAGCATCGGACACATGAGCGGACAGATAATTTTCTTCACGCCTTACGCCGCCTTTCCGCCCGCTCGCGCAGCATCTTGGTCATGGGGTCGTCTTCCGCCTCGTCTTTCGGCGGCTGCGGGATGACTAGGCGGCACCGGCTCGTGATCGAAAGCCCAAGCGCCTGGGCGCAGGCGTGGCACTGTCCGAAATACATATTTGCCGACTTGCCCCAGCCGAGGCTTTCGGACAGGTCGCCTGCGGCGAGCGCATGGTTCGCCTGTGCCTGGCTTTTCAGCCATGCCGCGCGGGCGATCAGGTAGCGTGCCAGCATGTCGTAGTCCAGCGGGCAGAAGATATGTAGCGCGCCGAGCTGCCTGGCGATCCGCTTGAATTCATCCCGCATGCTTTCCGGCAGATACGCAGGCGGGATAATCCGCTTGGGCATCTCTGTCGTGATCTCGGTCTTGATGCGCTCCTCGATCTCCGCATTGGTGCGGTGCCCCTTCATGCGCTTGCGCGCGGCCTTGATGTCCACCGTCCCGTCCGCCTCCCGCGGAAGCGGCATTTTTGCCGGCATCGCTCTCACCTCATTTCAGATTTTCGATGATTTGCCGCTCCCGGTCGGATAATGTCCATACTGTCGCGGCGGCGCGTTCTGCGGCGGCGCGTTCTGCGGCGGCACGTTCTGCGGCGGCACGTTGGCTGAGGAGGAAACCACTGCCGAAAATTGATTTCCCCTGCTCTTTCTGCATGTCCAGACTGCGGATATGTGCGCATGATTCCGGACGGATTTCCATTGCTTCGCCGTGTTCTGCCAGCCAGCCCAGACGCGAAGCCGTCGCAACCTCGATGGGATAGTCGTACTTGGGCAGCTCGGCCGCGCCATTCCGCTCTGCCTGCGCCTGATCGCTCGCAGTCTCAACTTGTTCGTGGAGTTCTGGCGACACTACGATCTTGTTCTCATCCAAATTGGTCAAAAAGGATGTGTTCACGCTTGCTCCGTTTTCATACACGACAGCCGCGTGTGCAATCACCGCACACACGCCATCCCGGGTCGTCCAGTTCAACACAGTCAGCCCAGGCGCAAACAGGAAAAACGGGATATGCCTGCTCTGGTAAAAGTCCACGATCTCCGCAAGGATGGAAAACGGCGGGTTGTCGATCACGACACAGCCATCCGGGTAGGACGCATGCGCATAATCCCCGCCGGGGTAAAACGGTCGTATGATCTGCCTGCCCTCCAACCCGTAGCGGGTTATTGCCCAGTCCCGCACGGTGTTGTAAACAGGTTCCGGTGTATAGCAATCATCCGTCGTTTTCTTCGGCTTGAATTTGTCAACGAACTCCCTGTATTCCTCATCTTCCGCGGCGTGCTCCGCGCTGCGCATCCCCTCGGCGAATGCCCTGTCTGCATCCGCAGGCGGTTCCAGCTCAAGGTCTGCCTCGGTAAAGCCGGTGAGCGTCAGATCAAGCCCCGCGTCCCGGATGTCGCCCAGCTCGAGCGCGACCATGTCCAGATCCCAGCCGCTCATCTCCGCGAGGCGGTTGTCTGCCAGGATGTACGCGCGCCGCTGGGCGTCCGACAGGTGTTCCACCAGCACGCACGGCACCTCGGTCATGCCCTCGGCCTGCGCCGCCAGCACGCGTCCATGCCCCGCGATGATATTTCCGGCCGCGTCGATCAGCACCGGGTTGATGAAACCAAACTCTCGGATGCTCGCCCTGAGCTGCGCGATCTGCGCATCGCTGTGCGTCCTGGCGTTCCGCGCATACGGCACCAGCTCAGAGATGGGGCGGCGCTCCAGCTGCTCCGGCATAAACCACGTCGGATCCGCTGTCTGTTCCAGGTCGCCCGGGCCAGCGGTGCCGGGCGTTTTCTGTTTTGCCATTTGCGTTTCTCCTTCCATTGGGAAAAAATCTTGCGCGGAGGGGGGCCTGCGGTCTTCCGCCCCCTGCCCCGAAACTTTTTTCGGGCGGGGGGATGTCCGGGAAATCCACGGATTTCCCGCCAGAGTTCGCGCACTGTGCGCCCGCGCCGCGCCTGTCCGAGCGTCCAGCCGGTCAGAGCCTTTTGCCGCGCATCTTCGCCCGGCTTTCGGCGGCGGTTTTGCGTCCGTGGCACGAGTGGCACAGGCTTTGCAGGTTGGCTGGGTCGGTGAACTTCTGCCAGTCGCCCTCGAACGGGACGATGTGGTCAACGTCGGTCGCCCGTACCCGCAGGCCGTGCCGGGCGCACTCGCGGCACCACGGCTCATTCAGCAGCTGCGTCGGCCGCAAATCGTCCGTCCAAACCGGCAGGCTGTACCAGCGCCGCCACGCCCGGCTCTCTGCGCTGCGCCGCTCCACACGCTTCGGCTGGTGCTGCTCGCAGTAGCCGCCGCGCACCAGCGCCGTGCAGCCTGGATGCAGGCAGGGGCGCAGGGGCTTACTTGCCATGACGACCGCCCCGCATGAGATACATTGCCACGGCACTGTCCGTGATCATGCCGTCCAGTATGCAGGCGCGCCGCCACAGACACATGCGCTTATCCGCGTCCGGCTCGGCTTTGGCCTGGGCCTTCAGCTCATCGCGTCGCTGGCGCAGCGGAACGAGATTGCGTTCATACTCGTCCGCGATCTCGGCTGTGGTTTTCATGCTGCGCCCTCCTTCCGGGCAAAAATAAAAGAGCCTAACGTCGACCGGTCAATCCGTGTCGTGTTAGGCTCCTGGCTCCAAGGCTCGTGGCTCGATTTCGATGTTGAATTTTTCTTTGCAGTGCTTGCACTGGTATTCCAGATTGCGGATCAGCGTCTTGTCGCTGACCGGGAACAGCTTGCGCCCGCACTTCGGGCAGCAGTACCAACCGTTCTTAATCATTGGCAACTCCTTGTCTCTTATTATACGCTGTTTTTCGGGTTTGTCGAGACGGTTTGGGCTTTTTCTATGCGCCTGTTCATTATATATACATGGGTTTCGAGAAAAAGATAAAGGCTATTCTCTTTTCCTTCGCCGGCTCGGGCGACATCGCCGCGGCTTCGGGTCCGGCAGCAGGTATTTCAGATACACATATTCGCCCCACTCGTTCCGCTCGGTGACGGACTCCAGCACGGTCGCACCCGGCGGCGGCTCCAAGGTCGCCCGGTCGTCGATCCAGTCCGAAGTGATTTCCGGCCGCTTCAATCCTCGGGACGGCGTCCACATCCGCTTACCATTTGAGCTGCCAGCTTCACGCGGCTCCTTTGCAAGGTACTCGGCCAGCGCCCGGTACTGCGTATCGTCCAGCGGCTCAATGTTCACCTGTTCCCCGTATGCCCACAGGGAGCGGATCGTCTCCATGTCGTTGCCCGTCCCGTTGAGGATCAAATGATGGTGCCAGCGTCCGTGCTCGTGCTTGCCCTCCGTGACATATATGTATTTGAGTTCCGGCAGCCCTTGCCGTCGCCGCACTCCCCGCAGCGCCCGGAAGAACTTCTTCAGATTCTTCACGGCCTCCGCCCTGCTCTGCGGCAAGTGCTCGTCATCGTATGTCAGTGTCACGACCAAATCGCGCCGGTCAAAGTTTGCGGCGATCAGCAGCTCGAGCTGTCGGCATGCGGCTTTCAGATTCAGCCTGCGGCGCGCGGCGCTGGACATTTTCGTTTTTGCCTGCCGCACATGCTCAGCATCCGATGGCAGCGCTGCCGGATATGCAGTTTCAAATACCAAGCGTCCTGCTACGACTGTTTTCCGTCGTTTTGCCATCACTACCTCCTGTGTTCAAATCGGACACCGAAACGGGCACAGGGAGGCCGCAGCCTCCCGCCCGTTTGATAGTTACATAGAATATCCGAGATTTTCAGGTTTGTCAAACCAAAGGTGCCTACTCGTTGATATGCACCTTTCCATCCCAGAACCACCGGAACAGCCCCATAAAGAGGATGTTCGCCGCTGCGCCCCACACCGCGTGGCACTCGCCGCAGTTGCGGCAGACCTTTACGCGAAAGATCGGCAGCATGATGTAGCCGTCATTGTATCCCTTTTCGCGGTAGTGCGTACAGCAGTCGTAGTCACTTTTCATAGTGTCTCCTCCTCTGCTGGCTGTTGGAGCCAGTCCAGCATGTCCATGAGCTGGTTATTTTTATCCCGCGCGATGCTCGAATCGTTATACCCGGCGTCTTCGCACTTCTCGATAAATTCCGCCAGCTCCTTATCGGTCATTCGTCGGATGCGGTCAGCGTTGGTCATCTCTCGCGGTTCAAAACAGTTTTTATGACCACCCCGTCTGGATGAACCGACGCACTTCCCTTTGTCGTGCTTACAGTCCCGGCATCGTAAAAACTCAGACATTACTGTCCTCCTCTCCCTCCGGCGGGCGACGGTCAGGCGGTGCGGGCAGGGGCATCCAGAAAAGAGTCCTTTGCTCGTCTTTGACCAATCCATCCCATTGCCAATGCGGATTTGTGTCAAAACAAAAATATGATGATGTGGTGATAAACCCTGTCATGGTGTCAGCATATCCTACGAAAACGAGGACAGGGCGCTCATCCGTAGGCAGCCTCTCCTCCACGTTCACCCACTCGTTCGGCGGGGTGAGGATGGGCGCGTTTTCTGGCACAAGGCAATCCCTGCATATCGTATCGCCACCGATTGGGTCACCGCGCCAGTTTTTAACCCCATAGCACAGTTCTCCAACCGGGATGGACTTTCCGCAAATTGCACATCTATTCCACATTGCCATCTTTCAGCACCTCCAATCTCTCCATCATCCTCTGCACGGCCCTGTCCGTCAGCGGGC
>CAUEJN010000082.1 GCA_959018045.1 uncultured Butyricicoccus sp.
AAATAGGTCTTGTCCATGCAGGTAATCTCGTAGAGGAGCGACTCTGCAATGTCGACGAAGCCCTGCTCGATGAGCGTCGGCATGAGGCGGTAGATCATGGTCAGAATGAGTGTGCGGATCTGGAAACCGTCCACGTCGGCATCGGTACAGATGATGACCTTGTTCCAGCGCAGACCAGCCAGATCGAAGGCAGACAGGTCTTTGTTGGCCTTGGTGCGCACTTCGACACCGCAGCCCAGTACACGGATGAGGTCGGTGATGATATCATTCTTAAAGATCTTATCAAAATCAGCCTTGAGGCAGTTCAAAATCTTACCGCGCACGGGCATGATTGCCTGAAATTCCGAGTCACGTCCCTGCTTACACGAGCCGAGTGCCGAATCACCCTCGACGATGTACAACTCACGGCGTGCGGTGTCCTTGGTACGGCAGTCGACGAACTTCTGCACGCGGTTGGCCACGTCCAGACTGCCCGACAGCTTCTTCTTGATGTTCAGACGAGCACGCTCGGCCTGCTCACGGCTGCGCTTGTTGATGAGCACCTGCTCGGCAATCTTATCGGCCTCGTCCTTGTTCTCGATGAAGTAAATCTCCAGATTTTCCTTCAAAAACTCGGTCGTCGCCTCCTGCACAAAGCGGTTGGTGATGGCCTTCTTGGTCTGGTTCTCGTAAGAAGTCTGCGTGGAGAAGCAGTTCGTGACCAGAATGAGTGCGTCCGCGATATCCTGGAAGGTCACACGGCTCTCGTTCTTCTGGTATTTATTGTTCTGCTTGAGATAAGCGTCGATGGCCGAAACAAAGGCCGAGCGCACGGCCTTATCGGGTGCGCCGCCGTATTCCAGCCACGACGAGTTATGGTAATACTCGGTGCGCGCGCCTGCCCGCGAGAAGCAGAACGCACACGACAGCTTGACGCGGTATTCTTCCTTGTCCGCGCGGTCGCGTCCCTGACGCTCGGCCTGATAGAACTGCACCGAGGTCAGCGCCTGCTCACCTGCCAGCTCGGAGACATAGTCCACGATACCATTCTGATAGCAGAACTCGGTCGTCTCGAACTTGCTGCCGCTCTGGTCGCGCAGGACAAAAATCAGACCGGCATTGACCACGGCCTGACGCTTGAGCACATCGGTATAGTAGTCGAGCGGAATGTTGATATCGGTAAAGACCTCGAGGTCGGGTCGCCAGTGGGTGCGTGTACCGGTCTTTTTGCTGCTGCACGGGGTCTTGATGAAGCCCTCAGGCGTGCCGGTCTTGTTCTCGCCCTTCTCAAAGTGCAGCTTATACTCAAATCCATCGCGCCACACGGTCGCGTCCATATACTCGGACGAATACTGGGTCGCACAGGTGCCTAGACCGTTTAAGCCCAGCGAGAACTCATAGTTCTGTCCCTGATTGTTCTTGTACTTGCCGCCTGCGTACAGCTCGCAGAAAACCAGTTCCCAGTTATAGCGCTCCTCGTTGGGGTTCCACTCGATCGGGATACCGCGTCCCATGTCCTCGACCTCGATCGAGCCGTCGGCGTATCTTGTGACCGTGATCTTGTGGCCGTAGCCCTCACGTGCCTCGTCAATGGAGTTGGATAAAATTTCAAAGACAGAATGTTCGCAGCCCTCTAGGCCATCCGAGCCGAAAATAACGCCCGGACGCTTGCGCACGCGGTCGGCGCCCTTGAGGGAGGAAATGCTGTCGTTGCCGTATTGGTTTTTTGCTTTGGCCATAATATGACACTACTCCTGTTTTTGATTCACAATTGGTTCTATTATATGCCATCTCAGCCATTTTTGTCAAATGGAATGTACTTTTTTGCCCTTCCTTGCCGTACGTTCTATCAAATCCTGCACCTTTCTAATATTCCTTCCCTGCCCTGCCGCACAGTATGCGAGGGCGTAAAAAAAGTTCAACGCCCGAACCTTGCGGCTCGGGCGCTGAACTCAAAAAGTAAGGATGAAAAAAGAAGGGGGATAGAAAGAAAAAGGTATCATGAAAGGAGTAGGTCACTCCTGGGGTTGGCATTGCCTTGCTCCGGCCGTACAGGGGGAAATGCACGGCCGAAGGGCAATTTTGAAGGGGTAAGAAAAAAGTAGGGGGATTGGGATAATCAGCCAGGAACGAAAAGATGGGGGAAATCTCTTGTTCTTGACTGTCTCTATTGTATCTTAATATTGTGTCGGAATCTTGTCGGAATTATGACAGATTTTTTAACGTTCTATGAAGATTTTATGAACGGAAAAAAGCAAAACACCGAAGTACGAAATGTACTTCGGTGTTGTCAAGAAAGCTTTCTTATCTGAACTTACGCTTCTTAGCGCGAGCAGCCTCAGACTTCTTACGGCGCTTTACGCTCGGGCTCTCATAATGCTCACGCTTGCGGAGCTCGGAAAGCACACCAGCCTTGGCACAGGAACGCTTGAATCTTCTCAGAGCGCTGTCCAGAGACTCGTTTTCCTTGATATGGACTTCCGACATCGTTTTCCCTCCCTCCGCGCGTTCGGTTATATCCAGAACGCTTGCGCTTCTATTAGGCGGTTCCGTTTGCTTTGAAACGGGCAAACCCATCCCAATAAAACCGTAAGATTATTATACTGAATCGCCGGTGTTCTGTCAAGAGTAAATTTCAAAGAAATCCGATCTTGCAAAATTTTATTTTACGACCAGATTGATGATCTTATTCTTAACGACGATGGTTTTGACGATATTCTTGCCGGCAACGGCATTCTTGACCTTCTCGTCTGCCAGTGCGGTATCGATTGCCAGCTGCTGCTCGCAGTCCACAGGCAGCTTTACGGTCGACTTGAGCTTGCCGTTTACCTGTACGCCGATCTCGATGGAGGACTCGACGGTCTTGGACTCGTCGAATACCGGCCAGCTCTCGAGCGACAGCACGGTGTCGTGACCCAGCATCTGCCACAGCTCTTCGGTGACGTGCGGTGCAAAGGGATTTGCCAGCTTGAGCAGGGTCTCGTACTCTGCACGATTGACGCCCTTATCGTAGAACTGGTTGACCAAGCTCATCAGCGCTGCGATTGCGGTGTTATTCTTGAGGTTCTCGATATCCTCGCCGACCTTCTTGATGGTCTTGTGGATGATGGTCTCGTTCTCCTCGGTGTAAGCGTCGCCGTCCTTGACCTGCTCGTACAGGTTCCAGATACGCTCGACGAAGCGGCGGCAGCCCTTGATCGAGGTAGACGACCACGGTGCAGCCTTCTCAAAGTCACCGATGAACATCTCATACAGACGCATGGTATCTGCGCCGTAGGTCTCAACGATCTCGTCGGGGTTTACGACGTTGCCGCGGGACTTGGACATCTTCTCGCCGTTCTCGCCCAGAATCATGCCGTGCGAGGTACGCTTTGCGTAGGGCTCCTTGGTGGGCACAACGCCGATGTCGTACAGGAACTTATGCCAGAAACGGCTGTACAGCAGGTGCAGCGTGGTGTGCTCCATACCGCCGTTGTACCAGTCTACCGGGCTCCAATACTCCAGTGCTTCCTTGGAGCACAGCTCCTTGTCGTTGTGCGGGTCCATGTAGCGCAGGAAGTACCAGGACGAACCAGCCCACTGGGGCATTGTGTCGGTCTCGCGCTTTGCCGGACCGCCGCAGCACGGGCAGGTGGTGTTGACCCAATCGGTCATCTTAGCCAGCGGGGACTCGCCGTTCTCGGTCGGCTCGTAGGAATCAACCTCGGGCAGGGTCAGCGGCAGCTGATCCTCGGGCAGCGGAACAAAGCCGCACTTTTCACAGTGTACGATCGGGATGGGCTCGCCCCAGTAACGCTGACGGGAGAAGACCCAGTCACGCAGCTTGTAGTTGACCTTCTGGTGACCGATGCCCTTCTCTTCCAGCCATGCGATCATCGCCGGAATCGCATCCTTGACCGTCTTGCCGTCCAGGAAGCCGGAATGTACCAGAATGCCGGTCTCGTCCTTTGCGGTGAATGCAGCCTTCTGCACGTCCTCGCCGCCTGCTACGACCTCGATGATCTCGCAGCCGAACTTCTTTGCGAACTCCCAGTCACGGTCGTCGTGTGCAGGTACTGCCATGATGGCACCGGTGCCGTAGCTCATCAGAACGTAGTCGGATACGAAAATTGGGATTTCCTTATCGTTGACCGGATTGATTGCACGCACGCCGCTGAGACGCACGCCGGTCTTGTCCTTGTTCAGCTCGGTACGCTCGAAGTCGGACTTGCGTGCTGCTTCCTCGCGGTAAGCGCGAACATCCTCGATGTTTTCCAGCTTGTCTGCCCACTTCTCGATTGCCGGATGCTCGGGCGAGATAACCATGTAGGTTGCGCCGAACAGGGTGTCCGGACGGGTGGTATAAACGGTCAGGGTGTCGCCCTCGGTGGTCTTGAAGTCGACCTCAGCACCGGTCGAACGGCCGATCCAGTTCTTCTGCTGGGTCTTGACGCGCTCGATGTAGTCCACGTCGTCCAGATCATCGATCAGACGCTGTGCGTACTTGGTGATGGCCAGCATCCACTGGCTCTTGGTCTTGCGGACAACCTCGGAGCCGCAGCGCTCACATACGCCGTTTACGACTTCCTCGTTTGCCAGAACGCACTTACAGGAGGTGCACCAGTTAACCGCCATCTCCTTCTTGTATGCCAGACCCTTCTTGAACAGCTGGAGGAAAATCCACTGGGTCCACTTGTAGTAGTTCGGGTCGGTGGTGTTGATCTCACGCGACCAGTCGAAGGACAGACCGAGCGACTTGAGCTGGCTCTTGAAGCGTGCGACGTTGTTCTTGGTGACCTCTGCCGGATGGATGTGGTTCTTGATGGCAAAGTTCTCGGTGGGCAGGCCGAATGCGTCCCAACCCATCGGGTAGAGCACGTTATAGCCCTGCATGCGCTTCTTGCGCGCTGCGATGTCGAGCGCGGTGTAGGAACGCGGATGGCCAACGTGCAGACCCATGCCGGACGGGTACGGGAACTCGACCAGCGCATAGAACTTGGGCTTTGTGTAATCATTGGGCGCGACGAAGCATTTCTTCTCGTCCCAAATCTGCTGCCATTTTGCTTCGACAGCCTTGTGATCGTACTTATTCAACGGTATAACCCCCAATGCTTTCATCGGGCGGCACGGTTTCACCCGTACCGCCCGCTGCAAAATCTAAAATAAATTACTGAACTTCCTCGTCCTGCACGCCCAGCTCCTTGAGCGAAATCGGCGTGCCATCCTTCCACAGGTTCTCCAGATTGTAGAACTTGCGTGCCTCGGGTACGAATACGTGCACCAGAACGCTGCCGTAGTCGAGCAGAATCCAGGTCGAGGACTCAAAACCCTCGATATGGTGCGGGGTGATGTCGTGGTCGTACTTGAGGTGATATTCTACGCTGTCTGCAAGCGCCTTAACCTGGGTGGTTGAGGTCGCGGTGCAGATGACGAAATACTCGGTCAAAGAGGTCAGGTGCTCAACGTGCAGAACGTCGATCTCCTTGCCCTTGCGCTCCAAAAGCGCCTCACAGATATATCTTGCTGTCTCCTCTC
>CAUEJN010000083.1 GCA_959018045.1 uncultured Butyricicoccus sp.
AAGGTATCGTCGTCCCATTTCACGTTGACGCGCACTTTGCCAAGCGGAAAGGGTGCGCTCTCCACGTGTCGGATGATACGTGCTACGCCAATTTGCTCATCCTGTCCCTTTCTGCCATCCTCGCGCAGCATGCAGAGGCGCACAAAGCGCGACGGCGAAGACCAGTCTCGCGGAATTCCCTGCGCACCGCTGCCCGAAAAGCAAGGTTCTAAATGATTACCGCACAGCGTGCGCTCTCCGTAATCCAGATCACGTATTCCGGCATAGTTGAGCAGATTGAGCCGGTGCCATGCGTAACTCGGACTGTTGGTCATCACACCGACCGTGTCTCGATAAATATGCAGCCCGTCTGCATCGGACTCGACCACCATACTCTCCCCGGTTCGGTCGCTGAACATCCAGTGCAGCGTCGGCACCGCTCCCATCATGGGTACAGACACCAGCGTCAGGTCGTGTTCGAGCATCTCGGCTGCCTCGTGTACGCTCTGGCACTGGGCAAGCAGATGATAGACCAGCATGGGCGGCTGGATGGGCTTGGTGTCCGGCCGCGCCGCATCGGGATAGTGTGCAAAGCAGCGATAATACAGCTGTGCGCCCATGAGTCCGTGCTCATTGACGCCCTCGTACAGGATCGGCTGACCGGCCATCAGGCCAATACCCACCGCGGCATACTGCGCACGGTATCCCGACGGCTGCCCGCTGCAAAGCTCATACGCCGACCCGCACGGCGCAAAGGTCACGCTGGTACCGGGTGCCATTCCGGTAAAATCCATATTGCGTGCAAACAGGTGCTTGCCGTCCTGCGTGCTCCAGCTCAGTGCGCTGCATCCGGCTTCCCACATGGGATGTTCTTTCATACGACTGCCTCCTTATTTATATATGGCATGTGTCTTCAGTCTATGCATTTTTCGGTTGTTCCAACCGATATCAATGCACAAAAGCGAGCGATGCCCTCACGGTGCACCGCTCGCTTATGTTTATTGTATCATAATAGTATACAGCAAAACGGAGCACAAATTCTGTGCTCCGTCCGGAAAAACAAGTCTTTACTTGACGCGGGTTTTGAGTCGTGCCATCGCGCGTGCCAGTGCGGCTTTGGAGCGGTAATACTCCTGCAAGCTCTGCTTCTGGCGCAGGCGCTCCTCGGCGCGTTCCTTGGCGCGGCGTGCGCGTGCCTCGTCGATCTCCTCGGGATGCTCGGCCGTCGCAGCCAGCAAAATGACATACTCTGGCATGATCTCGGCAAAGCCCTGTCCGACCGCCGCACGGTGCCAAACACCATCGATCTGGTACTGCAATTCACCCGGTTCGACCGCGATGACGACCGGTTCGTGTCCGGCCTGCACGCCGTACGAGCCGTCAATGCTGGGCAGGACGATGGCCTCTGCCAGTCCGACAAAGAACTGACGCTCCGGGGTCAGGATCTCCAGTTCAAACTGTGCTGCCATCAGACCGCCCCCTGTGCGCGTGCCTTTTCGATGATCTCGTCAATGGTGCCGACCATGGAGAACGCGGTCTCGGGATACTTGTCCAGCTCACCGCCCAGAATAGCCTCAAAGCTGCGGATGGTCTCTGACAGCGGCACATAACGGCCTTCCAGACCGGTGAACGGCTCGGCAACAAAGAAGGGCTGGGAGAAGAACTGCTGGATGCGGCGGGCACGCTCGACCGTCTTTTTGTCGTCCTCGGACAGCTCTTCCATGCCCAGAATGGCGATGATATCCTGCAATTCCTTGTAGCGCTGGAGCAGCTCCTGCGTGCCGCGAGCGACCTGATAGTGCCGCTTGCCGACTACGTCAGGTTCCAGAATACGAGAGGTCGATTCCAGCGGATCGACCGCCGGATAAATACCCTGCTCGACGATCTTACGGGACAGAACGGTGGTTGCGTCCAGATGGGTAAACGTGGTTGCCGGTGCCGGGTCGGTCAAGTCGTCCGCCGGGACGTAAACCGCCTGCACCGAGGTGATTGCACCCGACTGGGTGGAGGTGATGCGCTCCTGCAGGGCACCGACCTCGTTTGCCAGCGTGGGCTGATAGCCAACCGCCGACGGCATGCGTCCCATCAGTGCCGAAACCTCGGAACCTGCCTGTACATAGCGGAAAATATTGTCGACAAACAGCAGCACGTCCTGCTTCTGGCGGTCGCGGAAGTACTCGGCCATGGTCAGACCGGTCAGCGCGACGCGCATACGTGCTCCGGGCGGCTCGTTCATCTGACCGAAGACCAGCGCGGTCTTGTTCAGAACACCCGACTCCTTCATCTCGCGCCACAGGTCGTTGCCCTCACGAGTACGCTCACCGACGCCGGTGAAAATGGAGTAGCCGCCGTGCTCGGTGGCAATGTTGCGGATGAGCTCCTGAATCAGTACGGTCTTGCCGACACCTGCACCGCCGAAAAGGCCGATCTTACCGCCACGGGCGTAGGGTGCCAGCAGGTCGATGACCTTAATACCGGTCTCCAAAATCTGTACAACCGGGCTTTGCTCGGTAAACGGCGGCGGATCGCGATGAATCGACCAGGTTTCCGCGCTCTTGACCGCTTCTCCGTTGTCAATCGCATCGCCCAGCACGTTGAACATACGGCCGAGCACTTCCTCACCGACCGGAACTTCGATCGGCTTGCCGGTCGCGATGACTTCCACACCGCGGCCCAGACCCTCGCTGGGTGAGAGCATGATGCAGCGCACAGTGTCGCCGCCGACATGCTGCGCGACCTCCATGACCTGACGGCTGCCGTCCAGCGTCACGGTCAGCGCTTCATTGATTTCCGGGAGCTTGCCGTCATCGAACATGACGTCAACGATTGGGCCAAGCACCTGGACGATGATGCCTTTATGTTGCATAAGGGGATTCCCTCACTTTCTGAAATGAACGATCACGGCAGGACATTGCCTGCGGCGTCAAAATGAATCACGCGCACACAGTTTTCGTGTTTTTTCGGCACAGGTGTCTGTTTCTTCTGCTGCGAACCGCCTACAATCTCGGTAATTTCCTGGGTAATGGCCGACTGGCGCACCCGGTTATAGACCAGCGAAAGTGCGCGCAGCATTTCGCGGGCATTCTTGGTCGAGGAGTCCATCGCGGTCATGCGGGCGTTCTGCTCGCTGCAAAAGGACTCGACCAGCGCACCGAACAGGATGCCCTTTGCATAGCCGGGTACCAGCTGGCTCAATACACTCTTTGCCGACGGGACGTATTCGACCGTCTGGTGATACAGCTCGGGTGTGTGCGGCTTCCACGGGAATGCATCCACGTCGAGCGGCAGCAGTTTGCGCACAGTGGGCTCCAGTCGCACCGAGGACACCATCTCGGTGTAAATGATGTATACCTCGTCCAGTTCCCCGCGGGTAAACTGTCCGAGCAGAAACTCACTCATCTCCATGGCGCGGTGGGTCGTGGGGTCCTGTACGGTGTACAGAAAGCTCTCGTCATCCTGTTCGACTACGCCGTGCGTGATGAAATAATTGCGTCCAAACTGTCCGACCGGGAACACAATCGCGCCCGGTGTCTGCGCGACCAACTGCTCGGTGAGTTTGATGATGTTATGGTTATAGGCACCGGCCAGACCCTTATCGCCCGTGATGACAACATAGCCGACCTTGCGCTCGGCGCCCTTCTTGTGCGGACGCTTGTCGAAGAAGCAGTGCTCGATCTCGGGCGAATGGTGCAGAATATCCGAAATGGTCTCGGTGATCTTCTGGAAATAGGGCTGCACGTCAGACAGCATCTGTCTGGCGCGGCGCAGCTTGGAAGACGAGATCAAATACATCGCGTTTGTGATTTTGAGCGTCTGTTCTACGCTCTTCATGCGCGTGCGGATCTCTTTTATTGTTGCCATTGCGCGCTCACCTGTTCCTTGTATGCCGCAAGCTCGGTGCGGATGACCTCGGCTGCCGCGCCCGACAGCGCACCGGTCTGGGCAATCTCGTCCATCACCTCGGGCTTTGCCGCCGCAAACGCATCGGTGAACTCTTCGGTGAAGGTGCGCACGCGGTCAAGCGGAACGTCGGACAGCAGACCGCCGGTTGCGATATAGAGGATGACAACCATGCGGTTGACCGGCTTGGGCTGGTACAGCGGCTGCTTCAAAATCTCCATCAGGCGTTTGCCGTGATCGAGTGCCTGCTGGGTTGCGGCATCCAAGTCCGAGCTGAACTGAGTGAAGACTTCCAGCTCGCGGAAGCGTGCCAGATCGATACGCAGTGTACCTGCGGTCTTCTTGATGGCCTTGGTCTGGGCAGCACCGCCGACACGGGAAACCGACAGACCGACATTGACTGCCGGACGCATACCCGAGAAGAACAGGTCGCTTTCCAGATAGATCTGACCGTCGGTGATGGAAATGACGTTGGTCGGAATGTAAGCCGAAACGTCGCCTGCCTGGGTCTCGATGATGGGCAGCGCGGTCATGGAACCGCCGCCATACTCCTTGGTCAGACGGCAGGAACGCTCGAGCAGACGGGAGTGCAGATAGAAAACATCACCCGGATATGCCTCACGGCCGGGAGAACGATGGAGCAGCAGCGATAGGGTACGGTAAGCAACCGCATGCTTGGACAGGTCATCGTACACGATCAGTACGTCCTTGCCCTGACTCATAAAATACTCGCCCATCGCGGTGCCCGCGTACGGTGCAATGTACTGAAGCGGTGCCGGGTCGCTCGCTGGAGAGGACACGATGATGGTATAATCCATCGCACCGTGCTGTGCCAGCGTGCCGCGCAGCTTGGCGATGGTGGATGCCTTCTGACCGATGGCGACGTAGATACAGATGACATCCTGTCCCTTCTGGTTCAAGATGGTATCCACGGCAATCGCGGTCTTACCGGTCTGGCGGTCACCGATAATCAGCTCACGCTGTCCGCGGCCAATCGGCACCATCGCATCGATTGCCAGAATACCGGTCTGAAGCGGTACATTGACCGGCTCACGCGAGATGACACCCGAGGCTTCGTGCTCAATCGGGCGGGTCTCGGTGGTCTCGATGGGGCCCAGACCGTCAATTGGCGTGCCCAGCGCATCGACCGTGCGGCCAATCAGGGCATCACCGACACCGACATCTGCTGCGCGGCCGGTGCGGCGAACGACCGAGCCTTCGTGCAGGCCGGTCTCGGCGCCGAGCAGGACGATACCCGCGCAGTCGCGCTCCAGATTGAGCACGATGCCGCGTGCACCGGTGTCAAACTCGACCAGCTCGCCATATACCGCCTTGTCCAGGCCGTAAACCGTGGCGATACCGTCACCAATCTCCAGCACAACACCGGTCTCGCTGCGCTGGGTTCTTGTATCATAAGACTCGATTTCTTCTTGCAGAATCGAGATAATCTCTTCGGAAGAATTCAATTTCTTTCACCTCTTTGAATGCGTTGCGCCATGCCTCCAGTCTGGCCGCGCACACTCTTATCATAGGTCACGCCGTCGATCTCGATGACATCCTCC
>CAUEJN010000084.1 GCA_959018045.1 uncultured Butyricicoccus sp.
GGAAAGCAGGATCTTGCCGACTTCCTCAGCCTTATCCTCGGGGATGGTGAAGGTGATGGACTTGCGGCCCTTCTGACCAACCGACTGCAGGATGATATCGATATTAACCTTGTGCTTTGCCAGCAGCGAGAATACCTTAAACGCTACGCCCGGCTCGTCGGGCAGGTTGATAATCGCCACGCGGGCGCAGTTATTGTCACGGGCTACGCCGCTTACATTCATTTTCTCCATGTCAGAACCCTCCTTGACTTTGGTACCCGGATTGCGGGTAAAGCTGGACACGACTTCCAGATCGACGTTGTACTTCTTAGCCATTTCGACCGAGCGATTGTGCAGAACCTGCGCGCCCAGCGTTGCCAGTTCGAGCATCTCATCATAGGTGATTGCTTCGAGCTTGCGTGCGTCGGGAACGAGGCGCGGGTCAGCGGTGTAAACACCATCTACGTCGGTGTAGATCTGGCACAGGTCTGCGCCGAGCGAAGCTGCAATGGCAACCGCAGTCGTATCCGAACCGCCGCGGCCGAGCGTCGTAATGTCGTCCTGCTTGTTGATGCCCTGGAAGCCAGCGACGATGACGATACGGTTGCGGTCCAGCTCGGAGCGGATGCGCTCTGCGGTGACCTTGCGGATGCGTGCCTCGGAGTAGTTGATATCGGTCTCGATACCTGCCTGCCAGCCGGTCAGCGAGATGACCGGGAAGCCCAGCTTCTGAATCGCCATCGCCAGAAGCGCCATAGAGATCTGCTCGCCTGCCGACAGCAGAACGTCCATCTCGCGCTTGGACGGGCGGTCGTTGAGCTCGGCCGCCTTGGCGATGAAGTCATCGGTCGTGTCACCCTGTGCAGACACGACGACAACCACCTGGTTGCCCGCCTTGTATGTAGAAGTAACGATGTCCGCAACGTTTTGCAAACGTCCGGTATTGGCGACCGATGTGCCGCCGAACTTCTGTACAATCAAACTCATTTTCTTTCGTATCCTCCTCCGGGACCTGTCTGCCAGTCAGACGGCCCTTACGATGCAAAATTAGAACCGGGTTACGGTTGCGCCGACCTCATCACAGGTCAGGCGAATGGGCGTCCAGTGCGGGAAGTTCTGTTCGCAGTACATCTGCGCACGGGACAGGTAGGTCTTATCCGCAGAATCGACCACCGCAATGATGGACGGGCCCGCGCCCGAGATGAACGCACCGAGTGCGCCCATGCACTTGGCCGCGTGCACGACATCCCGGCCGCCCGGGATCAGATCAAAGCGGTACGGCTGGTGCAGGCAGTCGCCGACCGCCACGCCGACGTTTTCCAGCTTGCCGGTCGTGAGAGAGCCGGCGAGCAGGGCTGCACGCGCCAGATTGAAGACCGCGTCATGATGCGCGACCTTCTGCGGCAGAGCTGCACGCGCCTTTTCAGTGGACAGCTCAAAGTCCGGAATGAAGGTGATAAAGTCGACCGTACCGTTCATGGGTACGCGCACGCTCCACACCTTGCCATACTCAAGCAGCGCGACACAGAAGCCGCCCAGGATGGCCGGAGTCGAGTTATCCGGATGTCCCTCGATGGATGCCGCCAGGTCGATGATATTCTCCTGACTGAGCGGGTCACCGAGCAGCGCATTTGCGCCCAGAATTCCGGCGACCGTGCAGGCCGACGAGGAACCCAGGCCGCGAGTCTGCGGGATTGCGCAGTCCTCGACGATCTTGAGGCCGGTCAGCGGCTTGCCACAGATATCATACACCTTTTTGGCGCATTGGTAAATCAAATTATTTTCATCTTTTGGAATATTGTCATCTCGCACATCACTGATGTCGATATGATCGGATTCTTCCATCGTAATGACGTTATAGAGGTCGAGTGCGATGCCGATGCTGTCGTAGCCCGAGCCCATATTCGCACTCGTCGCCGGTACCTTGACCGTTACTCCCATCTGCCTTTTCCTCCTTCTGCTCACAGTACACGCATCGCGCCTTCAGCCTGCGGCAGCTTGTCACGCAGCTCAGCTGCGGTCATGGGCACGGTCAGCGCCGCACCTGCGACCGTCTTGGCTGCAAGCTCTGCCGGTACTTCGCCGCGCACGTACCATGCGCTCTCCAGCTGATCGATGGGCAGCAGCAGCTTGCGCGAGCCGTCGCCCCACTCGACCGGGCGGCGCTTCTCGCGGTGTGCGATGGCGTCCATCATGTCGGCAACAACAGCCGAAGCGGTTGCATGCTTGCCTGCGCCCTGACCGTAGAACATGACCTCGCCGACCATGTTTCCGGTTACAAGGATGCCGTTGAATACGTCTTCGACGCAAGCCAGCGGGCTGGTCTTGGGTACCAGATGGGGTGCAACAAATGCAAAGATCTTGCCCGACTCGGTGCGCTTTGCGCGGCCGATGAGCTTGATGACATAGCCAAGTTCGCTTGCAGCGGCAACGTCATCCAGCGTAATGCCGCTGATGCCCTGGCAGGAGACTTCGTCCGGATCAATCTTGTCGCCGAACGCCAGGTCGGACAAAATGCAGATCTTACGGCAAGCGTCGTGACCCTCGATGTCGGCGGTCGGATCGTTCTCCGCATAGCCCATCTTCTGTGCGTGACGCAGTGCGTCGTCAAACGCAACGCCGTTGTGAATCATCTGGCTGAGGATATAGTTCGTTGTTCCGTTGAGAATGCCGCAGATCTCCTCGATCTGGTTGGCTGCGAGGCACTGCATCATCGGGCGAATGAGTGGGATACCGCCGCCGACCGATGCCTCAAACAGGTAGTTGACGTTGTGCTCCTTGGCCAGTGCCAGCAGCTCTTCGCCGTGGACTGCGACCAGCTCCTTGTTGGAGGTGCACACGCTCTTGCCGGCCTTCAGGCAGCGCTTAGAAAACTCATAGGCTGCGCCGACGCCGCCCATGACCTCTGCAACAACACAGACTTCAGGGTCGTTCTCGATGACCGAGAAATCGGTCACAAACTTATCTGCATAGGACAGCTTGGAGAAGTCGCGCAGATCGAGTACATACTTGACCTCGACTTCCTCACCGACCGCCTTTGCGATCTGTGCAGCATTCTGTGCAAAGACATCATAAACGCCCGACCCGACCGTGCCGTGACCCATGATTGCAACTTTTAACATAACGAAATCCTCCCTTTATGATTATTCACTTGCCACCACTTCAATATGCAGGACGCCGTCCAGCGCCTCTGCGCGCTGCATGAGCGCGTCTACCGTGCACTTCATCTCTTCGGTGCGTGCGGCAATCGTAACGGCTGCCTGACCGCTCATGGGAATGCTCTGATTGATCGTCAGGAGGTTGGCGCCCACGCGGGCGAACAGCCCCAGGATGCTCGAGAGTACACCCGGCCGGTCGGAGAGCATGAGGTGGAAGGTGATAATGCGGTCATGCGCCGCCTCGTAGAAGGGGCGAATGCCGTCTTTATACTTGTAGTATGCCGACCGCGACAGGCCTACACTCTGCGCGGCTTCACTTGCGGTGCGGACGCGGCCGGCCTTGAGCGCGGCGTTTGCCCGGACGACTTTCTGAAATACCTCGGGCAGCAGCGCACGCTCCACAAGGTAGTATTTGGGTTCATTTTCCATGTTGTCCTCCATGCAAATACATCTGTCTTTCTCGCGCTTCATAAGCATACCATAGAATCCCCGCGAATGCAAGTACGATTTCCATTTTTTCCACATTTTTTCGCGGATTTTTTTGCATATCGCCGGATATTTCAGACATTTTCTTCCGGATGCTTACTTATTTTAGTGAAATGAAGTGTAAAACCTGCCTAGCGGACGATTTTTTTGTGCAAAATATCTACGGACATTTGTGCGCACCAAGCGCACACAAAAAAGCACGCATTGAGTCATATGACCGAATGCGTGCCTGTGTGATTTTGTGTTTACAGACCGAGTTCCTGATCCTTGGATTCGGGAATGGACGCCTCTTCCTGCGGCTTTGCAGGTTCAGCAGTCTCGGGCTGCTTGTCGAGCTGCACCTTGTTTGCCGTGCCCTTGAGCTCAGCCTCGGACGGGGCAACCCGATCGGGTACGTCCTCGCCGTTGTACAGCTTGCGGAAGGTATCGCCGTCCAGGGTCTCGTTGCGCAGCAGATACTCGGCAACGCGCGTCATCTGCTCGAGATTGTCCTCCAGCAGCTTGCGGCAGCGGGTATTTGCCTCCTGAATCAGGCGATGGATTTCCTCGTCGATCTCAGCAGCCTTGGCATCCGAGTAGCCCTTGCCTGCGGCAAAGTCACGGCCAAGGAAGATCTCGCCGCCCTGTACGTCGTAGTCGACCGGGCCGATCTTATCGCTGAAACCGTAGTTGATGACCATTGCACGCGCCATTGCGGTCGCCTGCTTGATGTCACCGTAAGCACCCGTGCTCACGTCGTCCATGGTCAGCTCCTCGGCAACACGGCCAGCTAGGCAGACAACCAGATAGTCTTCCATGTAGCGGCGGGTGCGGTATGCCTTGTCCTCCTCGGGCAGCGGCATGGTGAAGCCGCCCGCACCGTTGGAACGCGGAATGATGGTGACGTGGTGAACCGGGTCCTGCGTGGGCAGAACGTGGAAGGCAATGGCGTGACCGGCCTCATGGTAAGCGGTCAGCTTCTTGTCCTCGTAGTTTACCACATGGGTCTTCTTCTCAACACCCATGACGACCTTGAGCAGCGACTGCTCGATCTCCTCGAGGGTGATGAACTTCTTGTTGCGGCGGGCAGCCAGCAGAGCCGCCTCGTTGAGCAGGTTTTCCAGATCGGCACCGGTAAAGCCGGCGGTCGTCTGGGCGATGGACTTGAAGTTTACGTCCGGATCGAACTGCTTGCCGCGTGCGTGTACCTTGAGAATGGCCTCACGACCGATGACATCGGGTGCACCAACGTAGACCTGGCGGTCGAAACGACCGGGACGCAGCAGCGCGTTATCCAGAATGTCCTTACGGTTGGTGGCCGCGATGACGATAACGCCCTCGTTTGCACCGAAGCCGTCCATCTCGACGAGCAGCTGGTTGAGCGTCTGCTCGCGCTCGTCGTGACCGCCGCCAAGGCCAGCGCCGCGCTGACGGCCGACCGCGTCGATCTCATCGATAAACACGATTGCCGGTGCGTTCTTCTTGGCCTGCTCGAACAGATCACGGACACGGGATGCGCCGACACCGACATACAGCTCGACGAAGTCCGAACCGGAAATGGACAGGAAGGGAACACCCGCCTCGCCTGCGACTGCCTTGGCGATTAGCGTTTTACCGGTACCCGGAGGGCCGACCAGCAGAACACCCTTGGGGATGCGTGCGCCGATATCGATAAACTTCTTGGGGTCTTTGAGGAACTCGACGATCTCCTGAAGCTCTGCCTTTTCCTCATCTGCACCCGCTACGTCGGCGAAGGTGACCTTTTTCTTGTCATCGCTCGCCATCTTGACACGGGCACGGCCAAACTGCATCGGC
>CAUEJN010000085.1 GCA_959018045.1 uncultured Butyricicoccus sp.
GGGGGAGAGAGAATCAATACGTTCATCGTGGGGACGTATACCGATTTGGCGGTATCGCCCCAAAACGGATGATTCAGCCGAACATTCGGAAAACGGATGCAATCGGCTGTCTGGAAAGATTCGAGGAATATCGTATTATGGATCAGATCACTTTTGTATATACCGGAAATACCTGCCGCAGTCCGATGGCAGAGGGGTTGTTCCGTGCGCTGGACGGCGAGACGCGCACCGGCTTGACCGCGCAGTCGGCAGGTCTGTTTGCACATGACGGCCTGCCGGCTTCGGAAAATGCAGTCAAGGCAGCGGCTGAGCTGGGCGCAGACCTGTCCCAGCATCATGCCCGTCAGCTGACCCCGGAGATGGCCAGAGAGGCCAAGTATCTGGTGTGCATGACGGCTACGCACTATGATCGACTGGTCGAAGCGCTGCCGTGGGCGGAGGATAAGGTGTTCACCCTGTCGCCGGTGGATGTCGCCGATCCTTTTGGCGGTGACCTTGCCACCTATCGCGCGTGCGCGGCACAGATCAAGGATGCAGTCGGTGCGCTGATCGGCAATCTGGAGAAAGGACGCGCATGAGTCAGATTCAGATTGTTCCGATGGACGAGCGTCATTTGCCTGCACTGGCCGAGATCGAGCGGGCGTGCTTTCACGCACCGTGGAGCGAGAACGCACTGCGGGAAGAGCTCGGAAAAGGTCTGTTTCTGGTCGCAGAGGATGAAAACCAGACCGTGTGCGGCTATGTCGGCTGTCAGACCGTGCTCGATGAGGGATATATTACAAACGTCGCGGTCTCGCCTGATTTTCGCCGTCAGGGCATTGGCCGTCTGCTCATCCAGACTCTGACCGAGCGGGCGCAGCAGGCACAGCTTGCGTTTGTAACGCTCGAGGTGCGTGCGTCCAACGATCCGGCAATCGCGCTGTATACCGCGGCCGGATATGAACCGGTTGGACGACGCAAAAATTTTTACCGCTCACCCACAGAGGACGCGATTTTGATGACCTTACAACTGCGTGATGCAACGTGAAAGGGGAGGAGGATCATGTTGTTTAACAAGCGGGAAGTGTTTGTAAGTCATTCCGAGCGTGACCTGTACCAAATGCAGCATGCACTCGAGCAGGCGCACCATGTGATTGGACGGTGCTGATCGTCCGCATACTAAACTAGAGGAGACTGTATGAAGATTTTAGCAATCGAGTCGTCCTGCGATGAGACCGCGGCGGCGGTCATCGAGGATGGACGCAAGATTTTATCCAATATCATCGACTCGCAGGTCGAGACACACGCGCTGTACGGCGGTGTCGTACCCGAGATCGCTTCGCGCCGTCACATGGAAGCGGTTGTGCGCGTGACCGAATGTGCACTGAAACAGGCAGGCATGCAGGCGGATGAGGTGGACGCGGTCGCTGCGACCTGCGCGCCGGGACTCATCGGCGCGGTGCTGGTCGGTGCAAACTTCGGCAAATCGCTGGCGTTCTCGCTGGGCAAGCCGTTTATTCCCGTGCACCATATCCGCGGACATATCGCGGCCAATTATCTGGAATTTCCCGACCTGAAACCGCCCTTTTTGACGCTGGTGGCCTCGGGTGGTCACTCGCTGATCGTGCTGGTGCGCGATTACACCGACTTTGAGATTTTGGGCGGCACCAGAGATGATGCAGCAGGCGAGGCATTTGACAAGGTTGCGCGTGTGTTGGGTGTCGGCTATCCGGGCGGCCCCAAGATCGACAAGATGGCAGTCGGTGGCGACCCGAATGCGTACAAGCTGCCGGTCAGCCACGTCAAGGATGCACCGATGGACTTTTCGTTCTCTGGACTCAAGACCGCGGTCATCAACCTTGCGCACAATGCCGAGCAGAAGGGGGAGACCATCGACAAATCCGGTCTGGCGGCTTCGTTCTGCCGTGCGGTGGTCGATACATTGGTGCCCAGACTGGCGCACGCGATTGACGAGACTGGCGTTAAGCATGTCGTCTGTGCAGGCGGTGTTGCGGCGAACTCCTGGCTGCGTCAGGCACTGACTGACATGGCAAAAAGCAAGCGCGTGCATCTGTATCTGCCGCCGCTCTCGCTGTGCGGTGACAATGCGGCGATGATCGGTGCGCAGGCGTATTACGAGTTTTTGGCCGGCCATCTGGGCACAACCGCCCAGAATGCCTTTGCAACCGCTGAGATCAGCGAAGAGGTCTGTCGAAAAATCCGCTGAGACGGCAAAATATTTCTGGTAAATTGTGCTGAAATGCGGTACAATAATAAAAGGTTTTGCGCTTTGCGACAAAGTCTCATTTGATAAAAACGATTTGGGCACGGAGAAAACCGGTGTTTTCTTCGTGGAGAAGGCTGTGGAAGCCGCCATTTTGCTGCGTTTTCGGAAAAATGCAGGGCACGGCGTGTTTTACACCCGTGTCAGGGACAAAAACAAGGAGCGATTTGATATCATGGGCATGACGATTGCAGAAAAAATCCTGAAAGCACATCTGGTGGATGGCGAGATGGTCAAGGGCGAGGAGATCGGTCTTCGCATTGACCAGACGCTGACCCAGGATGCGACCGGCACGATGGCTTACCTGCAATTTGAGGCAATGGGCGTCGATCAGGTCAAGACCGAGCGCTCGGTGGCCTACATCGATCACAACACCTTACAGTCCGGTTTTGAGAACGCGGACGACCATAAGTACATCGGCACCGTGGCCAAGAAGCACGGCATCTACTACTCCAAGGCGGGCAACGGTATCTGCCATCAGGTACACCTCGAACGCTTCGGCGCACCGGGCAAGACCCTGATCGGTTCGGACTCCCACACCCCGACCGGCGGCGGTATCGGCATGCTGGCTTTCGGCGCAGGCGGTCTGGATGTCGCAGTCGCAATGGGCGGCGGCGCATACTACATTCCGATGCCGAAGATGGTTCGCGTCACGCTGACCGGTAAGCTGAAGCCCTGGGTTGCAGCAAAGGATATTATTCTGGACGTACTGCGTCAGATGACCGTCAAGGGCGGCGTCGGCAAGATTGTGGAGTACGCAGGCCCCGGCGTTGCAACGCTGTCGGTTCCTGAGCGTGCAACCATCACCAACATGGGTGCAGAGCTGGGTGCAACCACGTCTATTTTCCCGTCTGACGAAGTGACCCGTGCATTCCTCAAGGCACAGGGACGCGAAGAGGTCTATGTACCGCTGGCATCTGATCCGGACGCGGTTTACGATGAAGAATACACGGTCGATCTCGACAATCTGGTTCCGCTGGCAGCCATGCCGCACATGCCGGACAATGTAAAGCCGGTTTCCGAGATCGGTGAGATCAAGGTCAACCAGTGCTGCATCGGTTCGTGCACCAACTCTTCTTACTATGATATGATGAAGGTTGCAGCCATCCTCAAGGGCAAGCATGTACATCCCGACGTTTCGCTGACCATCAGCCCGGGTTCCATGCAGGTATTCAACATGCTCGCAAAGAATGGTGCGCTGTCCGACATCATCGCAGCCGGTGCGCGTATCCTCGAGTGCGCTTGCGGCCCCTGCATCGGCATGGGTCAGTCGCCCGAGTCGGCAGGCGTATCGCTGCGTACCTTTAACCGTAACTTCGAGGGTCGTTCTGGTACCCAGGACGCACAGATTTATCTGGTTTCTCCTGAGGTTGCAGCCGCTTCGGCACTGACCGGTGTGCTGACCGACCCGCGTACGCTGGGTGAGGCGCCCGAGATCCAGATGCCCGAGCACTTTGACATCAATGACAGCATGATTATCCCGCCCGCAGAAGATCCGTCCACGGTCGAAGTACGCCGCGGTCCGAACATCAAGCCGTTCCCGCTCGGTCACGAGCTGGAAGACAGCTATGCCGGCAAGATCGTTCTCAAGACCGAGGACAACATCACGACCGACCACATTCTGCCCGCAGGCTCTAAGCTGCTGCCGTATCGTTCGAATATCCCGTACTACTCCAACTACTGCTTCATCAACGTCGATCCCAAGTTCCCGGCTCGCTGCCAGGAGCAGGGCGGCGGCGTGATCGTCGGCGGTGCAAACTATGGTCAGGGTTCGTCCCGTGAGCATGCTGCACTCGTTCCGCTCTATCTGGGCGTACGCGCTGTGCTGACCAAGTCCTTTGCACGTATCCACAAGGCAAATCTGGTTAACTCGGGTATCATCCCGCTGACCTTTGCCGATCCGGCAGATTACGACAAGATCAATCTGGGAGATGTCATCTCTCTGCCCAACATCCGCGAGGAGATCGCGGCAGGCGGTCAGGTTACCGTTGTCTGCGGCGGCCGTACCTTCAAGGCAGATTGTGACGTTTCCGACCGTCAGCGCGGCGCATTGCTCGCAGGCGGCACCCTGAATTACGCAAAGAAGCAGCACTAAGGAGGATTTGCAGATATGTTACCCGAAAAGACTCGTGAGCAGTTTGAAAAAGTAATCGAGAGCCAGCTGGCTCGCATTCAGGCGATGAAGGATCAGGGCGATTTTATTGATTATTCCAAGCTCGATAAGATCATCATCGGCGTTTGCGGCGGCGACGGCATCGGCCCGATGATCACCGGTATGGGTCAGCACGTCCTCGAGACGCTGCTGGCAGATAAGGTAAAGGCGGGCAAGGTTGAGTTCCGCGTCATCGATGGTTTGACCATCGAGCGCCGCGCTGAGCTGGGCTGCGCCATTCCGCCCGATACCATGGAAGAGCTCAAGGCTTGCCATGTTATCCTGAAGGGTCCCACCACGACTCCTCGTAAGGGCGATCCGTGGCCGAACGTCGAGTCGGCAAACGTTGCCATGCGTAAGGCACTCGACCTGTTCGCAAACGTGCGCCCGGTCAAGGTACCCGAGCTGGGCATCGACTGGACGTTCTACCGTGAGAATACCGAGGGCGGCTATGCAGTCGGCTCGCAGGGCGTACAGGTTGGCGATGATCTGTTCATCGACTTCACGGTGGCTACCTCGCAGGGCTGCGAGCGTATCGCACGTCTGGCATTTGACTACGCACACAAGACCGGTAAGAACCGTGTATCCTGTGTCACTAAGGCAAACATCATCAAGACCACCGACGGCAAGTTCCTGGATACCTGCCAGAAGGTTGCTGCTGAGTACCCGGACGTTGTATTCGATGACTGGTACATTGATATCATGACTGCAAAGCTCATTGATGACAAGCGTCGCCGTGACTTTAAGGTATTCGTTCTGCCCAACCTGTACGGCGATATCATCACCGACGAGGCGGCTGAGATTCAGGGCGGTGTTGGCACCGCAGGTTCTGCAAATATCGGTAAGCGCTACGCAATGTTCGAGGCAATTCACGGTTCTGCACCGCGTATGGTACAGGAAGGCCGTGCACAGTACGCCGATCCATCTTCGGTTCTGCGTGCATCGGTTATGCTGCTCGAGCATATC
>CAUEJN010000086.1 GCA_959018045.1 uncultured Butyricicoccus sp.
GGGGGTTCCGGTACAGAATATCTTTCCCGACGCACCCGTTCAGGTTACACCCTGGACGACATTGGTTGAGGTGCGGACGACACATATAAGTGAGAGCGTGCCGGAGATGAGCGGGACGGAAGACGAAACGGTCATCACAGAGCCGCAGCCGGTCATCGAGCGTCATTGGGTGCCTGCCGGGACGATTGTGACCGCTGAGGCACAAAAATCCATTGCGTTTGATGAAATTCTGGCGATTGTGTGGGCGGTTGGAGCAGCTGTATTCTTTGCAGGTTCCATGCTGTCTTATCGGCGGTTTGTGCGTCGCGTACGCCGTACGGCGCGTGATGTGCGCGACCCGGAATTGCTGCGCATCTATGAGAGTGAGTGCGAACGGCTGGGACTGCGTCAGCGCATTCCGCTGCGGCAGACACCGGAGGCCGATGGACCGATGCTGGTAGGACTCGTGCATCCGGTTTTGCTCCTGCCCAAGGGCGGCATTCCGCTTGCCGATGCGCCGCTTATCTTGCGGCATGAACTCACACACGCAAAGCATAAGGATGTGCTGTGCAAGATGGTCTTTCTGCTTGCACGGTGCGTGCACTGGTTCAATCCGGTCGTGCATCTGCTGGCGTGGCAGGGTGCGCAGGATCTCGAAATCGCGTGTGATCAGTCGGTCGTGCACGCACTGGACACCGATGCAAAGAGACAGTATGGACAGTGTATCTTAAATGATGTCGCTCGCCGCATGTACGGCGGCACCATGCTCACAACCAGACTGACGGGAGGAGGAAAAGCCATGAAAATTCGGTTGCAGGCGTTATTTAGCCCTAATAAAAAGCGCCGCGGCGTGGCGCTCATTCTGACAGCTGCATTTGCACTCACGCTGGTCGGCGGATGCTTTGCCGTCACGCCCAAGGGAACGGAAAATGCGGCACTGGAACAGGAGATCCGCACGACAGCCGAGACCTATTTGCAGGCGATTGTGGACGGAGATGTACAGACACTGACTACGGTTTTGCCCAAGGAGGTTTCTACGTCTCGCACACAGGAGGAAATGCAGAAGATACTGTTTGAGGCCAATCCGCATGTGACGGCGTATGCGGTTTATCCCGATGGCGAGCGGGCAGGCGCGTATGTGGTTAAAAACTGGTCGCAGGCACTGCATAGCTTGCTCGCCGCACCCGATCAGCGCACCGTACAGTGGATGCAGTTTATTCGGGAAGATGGAGTGCTGAAAGTGGATGTGGACAGTGTAGACGCGGCATGCACCATGCAGCCGACCGACGTGTGCAGCGTGCGCGATCTGAACACCTTCCAGATGCTCTATGGCGATCTGGGTCTGCCTGAAACCGACCCGGCCATGCTGGACGATGCAGCGGGACAGATCGAAACTCTGTTGGGGCTGACCGGTGGACGAATGGAAAAGCAGGGTGAGACTACATTCCACTATACCTTCTTCAATGGACAGGAGATTTCCATTCTGATCAGACCGGAAGGAGACGGGTGGAAATTTGACCGCTGGACAGCCGTGCAGAAGGATGCAAAGCCGGTCGATGCCGAGACGCAGAAGCAGATGGAGGCATTGGCACAGCGCTGGTGTGATGCGCAGGTGGATGGTCTCTCGGCAGAACAGGCCAAAACCTTGCTTGGCACAGATTTACTGGCGATGTTTGACGAGTATGCCAGCTGGTATGGCGACAGTGATGCGCAGACACCGATGGAACTGAATAATCTGCCGATCGGTATGACTGCGGACAAGGCTGAATATACGGTCGATGCCGAGGCTGGTACGGTGACCGTTCGTGTGCATGGTAAACCGGCAGAGCCGGCAAGCGGAAAGATGACCCGAACTTGGTTCAGTGGAATCACGCAGGTGCAGACACTGTATTTTGGATGGCAGGAGGATGGCCTGCGTATTATGGATTACACGATCAATCAAGCCATGATTCTGGATGACCCAGATGTCATTTGCTGGACGGCGGATGATGTCATCAAGATTGGTATGCCTGAGCAGCCTATGACTACTACTTCGCTTGAAGAGCTCATCTATAGGAACTTCCCGGTTGCCGGTGGACGGTATCGCAAGGTAGATGATATGATCGCCTATGACTTTGCCGACGGCACGATGATCTATTTCCAGTATGAGCCGCAGCATAATCCGGTTGAAGGTTCGGACAGCTATCGTTTAACTGGTGTGGTCGAGCCGGAAAATAACGGGCCGCAGGAGCATCTGACGCAGCTTGCGCCGGTCATCGAGGCGGCAAACCAGTGGGCGGAAGGCTATCTTTGGGAAAATGCAATGTTCCGCTATCCGTTTATGAGCACAGCGTTGCAGCAGCAGTTTATACAGCAGCAGGAACGGATGGGCAATCATCTGCGCATTTTCTGGAAGATTGGTTGGGGTTCCAGCCCGGATGTGACCGCCTGGATGCTGCGAGATCTGACCGAGGACAGTGTGACCGTCGTGTATCAGCTGGAAGCAGGTGGGGAACTGTACCGCTATGCCGAGCGTTTGACCGTGGGTGAGCAGGATGGCATCCCGGTTGTGACCGGATGCGATGCATTGCAGGCGACTTGGGATGACAGCTTGACGCGAGAGCAGTTTTTGCAGCTGTATCCAGATGATGTGTCCGGGTTGATGGTGAACCCGGATGTGGAATATATGAGGGAACGCTCGGATAAGTTCCAGACGCCGGAAGACGCGCTGCGTGCGGCGATCTGCATGTTCTATGATGAGGAAAGGTATCCGGTGACGCGCGTCGGCGAGCAGATTGTAGTCGGTCAGGGAGTCGATCAAGATCTCAAGGTGACGTTCCCGGATGGCGGAGAGGTCTACATTACCATGCATCAGTTTACCGATGAAGGCGGGCTGAAGCTATGGAGTGTTGGACGCATCTGGGAAGGAATGCCCGATCACACGACGTAAACCGATGATAAGCAAGAAAAACCGCCCGAGAGGGCGGTTTTTTGTTGGGTAAGTATTTTTGAAATCCGGGGCGGACACCGGATTTCAAGAGAGGAGTACCGGACTCTGCGGAGTCCGGCCAGCCTGCGCGGCTGGACCGCGCCGGGCCGCGGGCCCGGACCCGTTTATGGGCTGCGGTGGTTTAGAGTAGTTCAGCGAAAGAGTGGATATAGCGGTCGGCGGTGTGTTCAATTTCGGTTTGATCGAGTGCCGATGCGGGCTCTTCCACCGCAACCGTATAAAATCCGGCAGATTTTGCGCTTTGGATACCGCGCAGGATATCTTCAAAGACGGCGCACTGGTTCGGTGCAGTCTGCATGCGTTCGGCAGCCAGCAGATAGATATCCGGGGACGATTTATCGCTGTTCACTTCGTGGATAGTGGTGATATTTTGGAACAATCCGGTGATGCCCAGACGATCCAGGCAGGGAAGAACCAGTTCGGGTTCGGATGAGGTTGCCGCCGAGATATGCACACCCTGTGCACAAAGTTTGCGCAGAAATTCTTCGGCATGCGGTTTGAGCGGTACGCGGTCACGGTAAGCGGCGCGGGCGAGTTCATACCATTCCCGCATGAGCTGCTCGGGTGTTTCGGCCAGACCAAAGCGGTCGATGGTATAGCGTGCGGCATCGGCAAAACCGAGATGTGCGATGGACTGTGCATAGTCGGGAAGGATGGGCAGACCGCGGCGGGACAGGAATACTTCATCCACCTCGCTCCACACCCAAAGGGAGTCGAGCAGCGTGCCGTCCAGATCAAAGATAAAGCCGGTCAGGTCATTGAGTGTCCGCATGGGATACCTCCGTGAGTTTGAGATGAGAGGAAAGTGTCTGCGCGTCCATCTGGCTCAGCGCATCGATGACCGCGATATGAAAACTGCCTGTGCCGAGGTGTCCAGCTTTCTCAAAAGCGATTTCGCCAGCGGCAGAGATTGCGCCCAGCGCTGCAATCGCAGCAGGTAAGTGATCGTCGGAAGCGGCTGCGAACGCGGCGCACAGGACGGTGGCGATGCAGCCCATACCGGTGACGCGGGACAGCATTTTGTGACCGCCTTCCAGCCGATATAAATGGAAGGCGTTTGCGACAAGGTCGGTTTCACCAGTCAGCGCGACCGTGCAGTGATAGCGTGCCGCGAGTGCGCGTGCCAGTGCTTCGCCGTCCGAAATGGAAATGGAGTGATCGCTGTCGATACCGTGCTGGTTGACGTGCATGCCATAAATGCAGGCAGCTTCCGAGCGATTGCAGCGCAAGATGGAAATGTGGACGGTTTCCAGAAGCTGACGCACAGCCGAGGTGCGCAGCGCGGACACGCCCACACCCACGGGGTCGAGTACGACCGGGATGCCCATGCGGTTGGCCTGCGCACCGGCCAGCAGCATCGCGTCCAGCTTGCGCGGTGACAGCTGACCAATATTAAGGACAAGCGCCTGCGCATGTGTGGTCACTGCGTCGGCCTCCTCTGGTGCATCAGCCATGATAGGCGATGCGCCGATGGCGAGGGCTGCGTTTGCGCAGTCGTTGATCGTCACATAGTTGGTGATGCAGTGAATGATCGGCTGGCGGTCGCGCAGCATGTCGCACAGCGCACCGGCCTGATATGTAAGATCCATGTGGATTGCCTCCTGTTCTGGTCTTTATTATACAAATGTGGGACGGCACCGTCAACCGTGGTTGCCAAGTACGGCATGGGTATGATAGGATAGAAAAAGATCGGCGGGAGGTGTACAGCCTGTGAAAAAAATGGAATTACCGGTTTCGTCCATACTGACCGGACTGCTCATCGGCGTGAGCGGTGCGATTTATCTGGGAAGCGGTAAGGCACCGTTTGGAGGCGTGCTGTTTTCGGTGGCACTCTTCACCACTTGTACCCGTGGCATGGCGTTGTTTACCGCCCGCGTTGGGTATCTGTGATGTGGAACGATCGAACGGTTTGCGTGAGGAAATTGGTAGTCATCTGGCTGGGCAACCTGATTGGATGTACGGTAACGGCACTGGCGGTTGCGCATGCAAAACCGGCTTATCGGGAGATGGCGTGCGGGCTGACTGCGGCTAAGCTGTCCGAGTCGCCGGTACAGACCTTTCTGCTCGGTGTGATGTGCGGTCTGCTGATGTTATATTGCGGTCGATCACTTCCGTACCTGGCAGGGTGATTTCGGGCGGTTTGTCGGCATTTTACTCTGCGTCCCGGCTTTCATTATCACTGGGTTTGAGCACGTGGTCGCCGACACGTTTTATCTGATGCTTGGTGTGCAGCAGGGAATGATTGGAAAAATTATTGTATTTTTGCTCATTTGTTCGCTGGGAAACGCCTGCGGTGCATGGCTCATTCCACTTTGGGACAAACTACGTGTGAGACAGGGATAAAAAAGAGGACGTTTTGATAAACGTACTCTTTTTC
>CAUEJN010000087.1 GCA_959018045.1 uncultured Butyricicoccus sp.
TCGATCGGCTGTCCCCGGGCTGCGTCTGTTATGAATTTTCTTCGGGTGAGGGACTGCTGTCCTGGCTGGACAAGCATCCCAATACCATCGACCTGCTGTTTCTGGATATCGAAATGGGGCAAATGTCCGGCATGGACGTAGCACGCGCCATTCGCGCACAAGATCAGCACCTGCACATCGTCTTTCTGACCGGTTATGCCGATTACGTCTTTGACGGCTATGCTGTTCGTGCGCTCGATTACCTGCTCAAGCCGCTGTCACTGGACAAGCTCTCCTCTGTGCTGGAACGCGCAGCACACGCGCTGGAAAACGATGCACCCGAAACCTTTTCGGTGCACAACACCGATGGCCTGTTCCGCGTCCCCAAGCGCGATATTCTCTACTGTTACAGCGATCGCCGTCAGGTGCATCTAATCGCACGGACAGCCGAATATACATTTTATGACAAACTCGATCAGGTGGAAGCAGCGCTCGGTGCGGGATTTGTGCGTATCCATCAGCGCTATCTGGTTCGCATCTCGGCCATCGATCGGATTGAGGACAGAGATGTTTTCTTGGGCAATCTGCGCTTGCCCATCAGCCGCGCCAATCGCGCCGCAGTCATGGCTGCCTGTGCCCGCGGTATGTTGGAGGACTTCTGAACATGAGCGTACTCTCTGGTTCTGTATACATCGCACCGCAGTTCTGGTATAAACTCATCATCGTAGTTGCCTTTGGTCTGCCCAGCGCCATCCTGCTCTGGCGACTTTTGGGCTCGTTCATCCCACAGCGCAAGACCCGAACGGCAGCCATCGTCGGTGTCACCGTCTTTTTTGTCTCGTTCGGTCTCCCCATCTACATCGGAGACCCCAACGTACTCTATTTTTTCCCAGTGTTCTCCGGTGCGCTCCTGTACGTACTGCAAGGTGCACCGCTTCCACGCCTGACCTTCATCCTGAACTTTTTCTGTCTGGCTATTGAACTGGGTGCAATCGTGACCGCGATTGAGCATGCTCGCCCTTCGGGTATCCTGCTCGCCTATGCGATGCTTCTTGTTTTGATCGTTCTTTTGACTGTCGGTTTCCGCCGCCTGCACCTCTTGCCTGACGAATATCCCGCGCTGTCCCCGAAGTTGTGGCGCGTCGCTTTTATCATGGCTGTTTTTCCCTTTCTGGTGCTCCTGTTATGCATTGCCATGCCCATCTTTCAGCCTTACTGGGGCGAATCCCCCTTACAGGACGCGTTTAACTCCTTCTTTATCCTGCAGAGCTTTCTGATGACACCGTTTATTTTGCTCTCGGTTCTGGTCAATCTCTATGTCGTGCAGCTCTTATCACGACACGAACAGCTTTTACAGGAACAGGCATTGTCCGAGGTCAATCGGGTGTACTACGACCAGCTGGAGCAATCCCAACTAGAGGTGCGGCGCTTGCGGCATGATCTGGCCAACCACCTGCAAACCATGCAACAATTATCCGGCGATGCCCTGCATCGCTACATCGACGCACTGATCGACACGCCGGCCATGCAGCCGCGCAGGCGTTATTGTGAAAATCAGATCGTCAATGCCGTCCTGCAAAACAAGTCCGCACGTATCGAACAGTCGGAGATCCAGTCCTCGTTCTCGGTCTCCCTGCCGAACGATCTGCCCTTGCAGGATATTGACCTGTGCGCACTGTTTGCAAACGGTCTGGACAACGCGATTGAAGCCTGCCTTGTACTCCCACCTGATACGCGTCGGCTATCGGTTCGCGCATGCACCGACAAAGGGCTATTTGTCCTGTGTATCCGCAACCGCACGGCAGATTGTTCCCCGCTGCAGCCGGGTACGCTGCCGCAGAGCACAAAAAAAGACCGTACCAATCACGGTCTGGGGCTGCGCAGCTTGCAGGAGATTACGACACGATATCACGGCGCGATGACCTTGCAGCGCACGCACGGCATGTTTGAATTGTTAATCACAATTCCACTGCCGCATGTTATAGATTAAAAAAACAGCCCAGTCTCCGCTCGAGATTGGGCTGCTTGCTTTTGGAGAAAAAGAAAACGGACATCCTTTCGGATGTCCGTGGTACGCCGGAAGGGATTCGAACCCCCGACCTTTTGGTTCGTAGCCAAACACTCTATCCAGCTGAGCTACCGGCGCATTTCACAGTGCTGTTCGCTGACTGCTTATATATAATAGCACGGCAGGATAGGTTTTGTCAACAAGTTTTTTCTGTAAACTTCAAAATTTTTTTGAGTTCATCTTAACCAATCAGGCTGCGGTAATATGCCTCGTCTCCGGTATTGCCGACCGCACAGATAGATGCCTGATCGAAGCGGAACACTTCATTTGCCAGTGCACGTACCTGATCGGCCGTGACCGCATCATAGGCCGCGACCAATTCGTCCGAGCTGATGATATGGTCGGTAAACAGTTCGTAGCGTCCCAGATGATGCATGCGGGCGTTGGTACTCTCAAGACCCATGAGCAGATTGCTCTTAAGCTGTTCGCGGCATCGGCTGAGCTCCTCGCGGGTCGGGCCCTCTGCGCAAAAGTCACGCAGCACATTACAAATGAGCTTTGCCGCTTTGGCCTCGTCCTCCTGTCCCAATCCGACATAAATCGAGAACATGCCGGTGTCTACATGGCTGGACGGGAAAGAATAGATCGAATAGCACATACCATTGCGCTCACGTACGGTCTGGAACAGGCGCGAAGACATGCCGCCGCCGATGATTGCATTCATAAGCTGGTATGCGTAGCGCTTATCGTCCAGCAGCGGCAAGCCCGGAAATCCCAAGCACAGGTGATTCTGCTCAATCTCCTTGGGACGAATTACGACACGCGGCTGATAGCGTGCAGGCTCGATCTGGTTGCGTCCACTTCCCTGCATCTCGCCAAAAAGCTCACAGATATAGTCCAGATCGGCATCGCTGAAGCTGCCCGACAGGGCGATGACCGTATCTTCCGGGTGATAATTCTTTCTGACGTAATCGTGCAGCGCCTTGGAATCCATGCGTGCAAGGGTTTCCCCTGTACCCAGAATGGGTCGACCAAGCGCAGTTCCTTCATAGCAAGCCTCAAACAGCTTCTCGGTTGCGACATCCTCGGGGGTATCCTCGTACATGTCGATTTCTTCCAGAACGACACCGCGCTCGAGTTCGATGTCCTCATCGGCAAAGCTGGAGCACAGGAACATATCGGCCAGCAGCTCGGCTGCCGTATGTAAATGGGTGTCGAGCACCTTCATATAGTAACAGGTGCAATCCTTGGTCGTAAACGCGTTGGACTGTCCGCCCATCGCATCCATCATCGACGCGATATGCCGCGCGGTACGCTTCTCGGTGCCCTTAAAGATCATATGCTCAATGAAGTGCGAGATACCATTCTGCTCGGCGCTCTCAAACCGGCTGCCGTTTCCAATCCACACGCCAATCGCAGCTGACCGGACGTGGTCAATGCGCTCGGCGACTACACGCACGCCGTTGCGCAGGGTAATTTTCTGATACATAATTTAAACTCCACCGTTCCAAACATCCGACCGATTCGAATGTTTTCATCTATTTTCTGTTTTTATTATAGCATATCGCACCGTAAGAAGGAACAGGAATTTGTATCAGACCTGTGCACAAACTGGTTAGAATGGAAAAGCGGCCATCCCGCAAAGGACAGCCGCTTGCAATATTGAGTCTATGGTTTACTGCGCAGTCACCGGCAGCGTAACATCGCCTACTGTGACCGATTCCACATCATCAAGGTTATAAATGGCACGCTCATAGCATCCGCTGAGGGTAAACGACCGGTCATACATATTGGCCGAGCCGCCGGCATAGGTGCCCAGATCGACGGTCTCGCCGCTCTTGAGTGTCATCACCACTGGGACATCGCGCATCCGACGGAACAGAGAATCCTCCGGCTCACGTCCGCTTGCTGCCTCGTAGTTGTCTGCCATCTGCTGGGTTTCCGCATTGAATGCTTCGTAATACCCGCTCACACGGAAGCCAACCGGCGACAGTCTGACCTCAGTCACAGTTGCCGTACCGGCATCGGTCACAACCTGCACGGGGTCTGTCAGCAATTCCACGCTGCTATCCTCATACTGGACATCAAAGCGCAGGTTCCAGCTTCCCTCAATCACCTGCTGCACGTCTCCGGTCTGGCTGTCATACATGGTCAGATCGGCAAGCGTCGCCTTGGCAGAGCCCATAGGAATGCTTCCATCGTCCACCGTGATCTGTTCTACGTACTGAATCTGATTGTCGTTCGGGTCTTCATCGACGAACCACGCGCCGCCATGGCTGCCGCCCAGATGGTTGAGGCTAACCGTCGCCTCACCAAACGACAGTGTCTTAGCGCCCGTGACATCCCAGTTGCTACCGTCGTCCTTGGTCAAGGTAAACACAACATTCAGATTGTGTTCATCACCCAAAATCGCATCGGCCGTAACCGTAATACCCGCATCGGTATCCGAAACGCCCAGTGGCTTGCCGATCTTGTCGATGATCTCGGTCTGTTCGGTGCCGAAAATCGCAGAGAATGCATCACTCGCCAGACCACTGTACACCGCACCTGCGCCCATGGACATCACAGCCGCAACCACTGCGATTGCAGCAACCGTGCGTCCAATCGGACGGCGGCGCTTTTGGGGCTGCACCGGCTCGAGCTGGGCGCGCATCAGACGGTCTACCATGTTTTCTTTCTGTTCCTCGGAAAAATGCAGCTCACTCAGCATATCTTTATACTCCTTGTTCACAGGTCTTCCCTCCCAGTAGGATTCTCAGTTTGCCGCGTGCGCGGTCAATGCGGGTGTTGATGGTTGCCGGACGTTCTCCCAACATTTCGGCAATCTCGTGGGTCTTATAGCCCTCGTAATAGTGCAGATACAGCGGAATGCGGTACTTATCCGGCAGTGACTGCACCGCAGTCATCAGGCTGTCATCCTGCATTTCGGGTGCTGCGACCTCGGCGCAGGCTTCCATGTTGCATGTTCGCGTGCGCCAGCCACTCTTGAGCACATCCTTGCAGGCGTTGACAGCGGTGCGGATGATCCATGCCTTTTCATGCTCTCGGTCGCTGAATTTCTGCCCTGCGGTCAGGTATTTGAGAAAGACCGTCTGACAGATATCCTCCGCGTCGTGTGTGGATTTGAGGTAAGTATAACTGAGTCGCAAAATCAGGTCGGAATAGGTATAAACCAAGTATTCCGCCTGCGTGCGGTCGAATGACTCCATAGGATTTGTCTCCTTCCCAGCGTGCCCGTTTGACCTAGGATCGGGCTTTTGATCGCTTTCACCTACAATACGAGCCGGAAGCGGGGACTCTCTCGCAAGGAACATGATACACTTTGCGGCGTCTATTGGG
>CAUEJN010000088.1 GCA_959018045.1 uncultured Butyricicoccus sp.
ACTGAAGAAGGGAGTTCCGTGACCTGCGGGTCACGGCTCAGGGCGCTGCCCTGAGAACCCGCAAACCTTTTAAAAGGTTTGATCGAAACTTTAATTAGGGGTGCGGTGGTTTATTCCAAAGGCCAGTCGATGGGTGCGATACCGTGTGCCATCAGGAATTCATTACACTGGGAGAAATGGCGGGAGCCGAAGAAGCCCTGATGAGCGGACAGGGGAGATGGGTGGACGGTCTCCAGAATCAGGTGATTGGGGTTGGTGATGAGCGCTTTTTTGCTGCGTGCATTGCTGCCCCAAAGCAAAAATACGATGGGCTGTTCGTGATCGTTGAATTTTTGAATGATGGCATCGGTGAATTTGGTCCAGCCGATTTTGCTGTGGCTGTTTGCCTGGCCGCGGCGCACGGTGAGGGTGGTGTTGAGCATGAGCACGCCTTCTTTTGCCCACGGAATCAGGCAGCCGGAGTGCGGAGCGGGCAGTCCCATATCGCTTTGCAGTTCTTTAAAGATGTTTTGCAGGCTGGGTGGGGGAGCGACACCTGGACGTACTGAGAAGCATAAGCCATGCGCCTGACCGGGGCCGTGATAGGGGTCCTGACCGAGCAGAACGGCCTTGACATCGGAATACGAGGTGTACCGCAGCGCGTTGAAGATATCCTGCATGGGCGGGTAGATTTCGTGAGATGCATATTCCTGCTTGAGTGTTTCGCGAATCTGTGCATAGTAGTCCGATTGGAACTCGTCTTTCAGGATTTCATCCCATTCATTGCCGATTTGTACCATATTTTATGTGCCTCCTGTGGTGGGAAATGGCCTTTTTCGTGTTTACTGATATCATATCATAAATTGCGCCGGTTTCCTATTTACTTTGTAACATAAAACTGTTATACTTCGACTGTACTAAGATAAATAGTACAGTTAATACACAATGGAAGAAAGGAGGCGCGCAATGCTGGGGATCAATTATCGAGACGGACGACCGATCTATGAGCAGGTCGTGGATGAGATCGAGCAGATGGTAGTGCACGGCGTTTTGGAAGTCGACAGTCAACTGCCGTCGGTGCGCCAAATGGCGGCCGAGCTATCAATCAACCCGAATACCATTCAGCGAGCATACAGTGAGCTGGAAAATCGAGGTGTGATCTATTCGGTTAAAGGCAAGGGCAACTTTGTTTCGCCAAATGCAGGCGCTCTGCGTGAGCGTCGCGTATCCGAACTCAAACAGCAACTGACCGAACTGGCATGTACAGCGCGTGAGTTGGGCATTTCAAACGCACAGCTTGTGCAATGGCTGACAGGGGAGGGGGAAGACAAGTGATTCGTACAGAAAAAGCAACCAAGCGATTTGGCACGCTGCTGGCGGTCGACCACGTAGACACCGAAATCCATGAGGGATCGGTTTTTGGTCTGATCGGCTCGAACGGCGCGGGCAAATCGACGTTCCTGCGTATGCTGGCCGGCATCCTCGCACCCGATGAGGGTATCGTACGCATCGACGAACAGGAAGTATATGAAAATGAGGAGCTCAAGAAGCGCTGCTTTTACATCTCCGATGAACAGTTTTTCTTTCCGAACAGTACACCGGACGACATGAAAAACTATTATAAGACCTTTTATCCGAACTTTGACGAGGCACGTTACCGAATGCTGATGGATGGCTTCGGATTGGACGGAAACCGTAAGATTCAGACGTTTTCCAAGGGTATGAAAAAGCAGGTTTCGGTCATTTGCGGCCTGAGTGCATGCACCGATTATCTGTTTTGTGATGAGACCTTTGACGGACTCGACCCGGTTGCACGACAGACCATCAAGGGACTGTTCGCGGGTGACGTTGCCGATCGAGGACTGACGCCGGTCATCGCATCGCACAACCTGCGTGAGCTCGAGGACATCTGCGATCATGTCGGTCTGCTGCACCGCGGCGGTATTCTGTTCTCGCGTGATCTGGATGATATGAAGCTGGGACTGCATAAGGTACAGCTCATCCTGCGCCAGCCGCCCGAGGACGACCCGTTTGCGGGCATCGAGGTACTGAGGCGCGAGCAGCGTGGTTCGCTTTATACCATCACCGCCCGCGGCACCCGCGAGCAGCTGGAAGAGCGCATGACCGTGCTTCAGCCTGCATTCTATGAGATGCTCCCGCTGACGCTCGAAGAAATTTTTATCAGCGAAACGGAGGTGGCAGGTTATGACCTCAAAAAACTTCTCCTTTAAGTCCTTGGTGCGGCACAATATGGCGAGCCGTATGTGGGCGATTGCACTGAGCGTGCTGGGCTGTCTGGCCGGTCTGCTGCTGCCGATCTTTGCCATCCAACAGGATTATCAAGTGCAGCTCAAGTTTACGACAGAACCGGACTACGCACGCACGGCTGCAGATGTGCTGAAAAATACACAGAACAGTATTGCACAGGTCATCTCGTTTGACAGTCCGTTTATCAAGCTCGTGCTGATCGTACTGGCGACCCTGTGCGGTGTTGCGATGTTCCGCTACCTGCATGATCGCCGTCAGGTGGATTTCTACCACGCACTGCCGATCAGCCGCGGTAAGCTGTTCGCGGTCAATTATATCAGCGGTGCTCTGCTGGTACTGCCGTTTTATTTGATCGTGCTGGTCATTGGACTGATTTTTGTCAGTGCAATGGGTCTGGGCGGCCAGATTACGGGAGCGCTGTTGGTACAGAGTATTCTGGGCAACATTGCGTATTTCCTGCTCAACTACACGGTTGCAGTCCTGTGCACGGTGCTGACCGGTAACACCATCATCACCGTTCTGCTGGGCATTTGGGCACAGCTGGGTATTCCGGTGCTGATGGTTATGATACAGTGCTATCAGGCAATGTTCTATGAGACCTTCAGCTCTACCGTTCCGCTGATGCAGACCTTTGTCCTGTACGGCAGCCCGATGTGCAATTATCTCGCGACCTCTCATGATACGCACACGATGTATGTGCCGTTGTTTGATACAGCGCTGGATGTTGTGGGCGGCATGGCTGTTCTGATTTACCCGGTTATTTTGACCATCGTGCTGGGCGTGCTGAGCTACTTCCTGTTTGTACGCCGCAAGAGCGAGAATACGGGCATGGCTGTTTCGTTCAGACGCGCGAAGGCACCGATCAAGTGGTTTATGAGCATGTTCTCGGGCTTGGGATTTGGCTTGATCTTTACCGCAATCTTTACCGGTACGTCTGGCGGCATGTGGTTTGGTCTGGTCTTTGGCGTGGTTCTGTGGCACATGGTTGTTGAAATCATCTATGATTTTGACTTCAAGGCACTCCTGCACCACTGGAAGCAGATGATTGTACTGGTAATTTTGGCGGTTATTGTGGTAGCCGGTATCAAGAACGATGTCTTTGGCTATGACAGCTATATTCCAGATGTAGATGATATTGCATCGGCAGCGATTGAAAGTCCGTACTATAACATTGACTGGAATTATAACGATCAGGACATTTACAAGGATCAGCTGACCGATGCCGAGAGCATCGAGAAGATTCATCAGCTTGCTGAACTGTCGGTTGCAAACGAAAACAGCTGGGAAGTCGGAGAAAGTAGTCATACGTATACGATTCACTATACGCTGAAGAACGGTGATCATGTATCGCGCTGTTATTCCAGAGTTTCGCAGAAGATTGTAGAGGATGTAATGATCGATCTGCTGACCAGTGAACCGTATCTCAAGCAGTATTCTACGCTTCAGACGCTTCAAATTACTGAGACGAATGAAGAAGGCATGACGCGTCTGGAAGTGAGAAACAGTGCAGCGCCCGCAGGCACGCTGCCGCAGGCGACGCTGATCTCGCGCAATGAGATTCAGGAAGTCATTGACCAGCTGCGCGCCGATCAGATTGCGAACGCGGAAGCGCACCTGAAAGAATTTCCGGTCATGCAGCTGACGATTGAAAACGAATGGGCGGAAAGACCGGAAGACAACCGCGGAGCTCTGTACAGTGCAGATCTGATGGTTTACGCAGCAGATACCGATACGCTGGCACTGATCAAGCGCCTGACTGGCGTAGAGCCGGTGAAGCTCAGCCATGAGAATGTGAATTCGATTGAGATTACGCAGTACGATGAGCAGGAATATTACGACTACATGAATCAGCACGGCGAGTATGGACAGGATCGATTCATGGAAGCGCACACCGTTACAGTGACCGATCCGGCTACAATTGATGCGCTGTTGGAGTCGGCAATTACTGGAAGCATGACCTCTAGAAGTGGATTCCTGGCACAGACCGCGTCGTATGAGAATAATCTTACGATTTCGGCTGTGATTGAAAATCATCAGGACAATGAGACCTGGTCAACTAGAGAGAGCTTATTCTATCCGGAAGGTAAAATGCCGACCGAGCTGATCAACCAGCTGTTTAACGCACAGTAATGTTTGGAAAGCAGGGGATGTGAGATGAGACGCAGAACTAATACAGCGGCAGGCGTGATCTTGCTGGCGGTGTACTGGTATCTTGTGATTCAGCTCACCGGCGGCACGCCAACGAATTTTATCATCATTCGAGATTTTGCACGTACAATCAATCTGTCACTGGTTCCGTTCTATGATATTGCGGAGGTTCTGACCACGAATGATGTGGTGGGAAGCGTGATTCAGATTGTCGGAAATCTTGTAATGTTTGTACCGCTGGGTGTTCTGGTTCCCCTGTTTTGGAGTGGATGGCGCAGCCCAAGCCGAACCATCGGCTTGGGGCTGTGTATGTCCCTGTTCATTGAAATCAACCAGCTGTTTACCTATCGGGCAACCTCGGTGGATGACCTGATACTGAACACGCTGGGCGCGGCGGTTGGATGGCTGTGTTTTCTGCTTGTGGCAAGACTGTTTGGAGTTAACACCCGAGCGGGAAAGCGGCTGGAAAAACTGCCGATCGTGATTTTGTTTGCTGTCTGGATGTGCTGCATTGCACTGGAGTTACCAACATTTCTAGCTTACTAAAGGGGGTTTTACCGTGATTCGTCTTGCTGTTTTTATGGTACCGTCTATTCAGGTGGTATTGATTGCGGGAGCCTTTCTGATGGGGCTGGAGGCATGGTTGTTCCTCGAACGATGACGCATATCTGGTAATAGCACACAGACGCAGGAGGGAGACTTCTGCGTCTGTTTTTTGTTATAGGGGGGATGATGAAGGGGGTGTGATATGGTGTTTTGATTCCGTCATCACAGAAAATGAATGTGACAGATTTGTTTTCTGGGGAGAAGGACGCGGTTGGCAGCGGGGAGTGTGGTATAAGGAGAGGTGGCAGATTCGCTTTCCTGCGGGAACGCCGTGGCTGGTGATAGGCGGTGGTGTGAAGTAAGGTTGGGGGTATAAGGAAGA
>CAUEJN010000089.1 GCA_959018045.1 uncultured Butyricicoccus sp.
GAAGAAAGGGTTATTTTTGCCGCATCAAAAGGCAAACAGGTAACAATTTGATGAATTCATCGAATGGACATTGAACCAGCCGAATCGGGTGTGCTATAATAAAAACCAGACTGGAAATTCTATTTTTAGGAGAATTTGAGATGCACAATCCGAATGGAAAAAAATTCCGTCCCAATCGGGAAGCGGACGAAGATAATAATCTGCTCGAGGGCCGCAACGCGGTGACCGAGCTTTTGCGATCCGGACAGGATTGCGATAAAGTATTCGTGGCACAGGGCGCACGCATGGGCGATATCATCGCGCTGGCAAAGTCTCGCGGGGTACCGGTGGTTGAGTGCGACCGACGCAAGCTGGACGGCATGAGCACGACCGGCAATCATCAGGGCGTCATTGCGCAGGCAGCGGCACACGCCTATGCCAGCTTGGACGACCTGTTTCAGAACGCGGCAGATAAGGGAGAAGCGCCGCTGTTCGTCATCTGTGACGGCATCGCAGACCCGCACAATCTGGGTGCGATCATCCGATCGGCCGAGACCGCAGGCGCACACGGCGTGATTATCCCCAAGCGCCGCGCGGCTGGTCTGACCGCGGTTGCAGCACGCGCATCGGCCGGTGCGCTGGCCTATATGCCCGTGCATAAAACGGTCAACCTCGCCGGACTCATTGACGAGCTCAAGGAGCGCGGGGTGTGGGTGTTTGGTGCCGAGGCTGACGGCACGGTTGGCCTGTATGAGGCCGATTTTGCTGGCCCGACCGCCATCGTAATCGGTTCCGAAGGCGAGGGCATCAGCCGTCTGGTGCGCCAGAAGTGTGATTTTATTGTGAGCATTCCGATGCGGGGCAAGGTCAATTCGCTCAACGCATCAAATGCGGCGGCAGTACTGCTGTTTGAGGCCGTACGCCGTCGGACTTATGGGAAGTGAGGAGAGAAATGAGCAACAAATTCGATACCGCCGAGCTCAACGATATTCGTAAGCTGCTCGGCGAGGATGTGCCCGAGCCCAAGAGCCAGGTGAAGGCCGAGCCTGCGGCAGCTCCGCAGGCGCAGGAGAGCCGCAACAGCAGCGGCGGGCGCACGTTTAATCTGGACGATATTTTAGCCGAGGTCAGCGGTGTGGTCGACGAGGCCAACGCTGAGCACGCGGCACACGCGACCACATCGTCGCAGTTTGCACCCAAGCAGCAGGCGGCACGTCCGGCTGCACAGAACAGTGCACCGCGCACGGCGTCCGGCATGCAGCAGCAGGAAATTCGCGTGCAGCGCAAGAGCGCACAGCCGGCAGCACAGCCCGCACAGGCAGAGCAGGAGGGAGAGCCTGTCCGCGCCCAGCAGCGTCCGGCAGCGCAGCAGCAGATGCCCCGTCAGGCGGCACGCATGCGCGATGAGGACGAGGACGATGTAGAGCTGATCGACCCGAGCAAGGCTATGGTGCTCAACAATCGCCGGTCGAAGAACCTTGGACGACGCGCCATTCCGGTACTGATTTTGGGTCTGATCGCGCTTTATCTGACCATGGCTGAGAGTCTGGCACTGCCCATTCCCAGCCTTATCAGCTTCGCTTCCAATCCGCGCCTGTTCATGCTCGTACAGGTTGGCTTTGAGATCGTCGCCATGCTGATCAGCATTGATGTCGTCGGTTCGGGCTTCTACAACCTGGTCACCGGCAAGGCTGACCGCGCTTCGCTCGTTGCCATTGCCAATATGGCCACCATTCTGCACTGTATGTCCTTCATCATCGGCGGTTGGGCGGGTGTCCTGCCTTACTCCTCCATCTGCATCCTGCTGCTGTACGCAGCCATCCGTGAGGAGAAGAACCGCTGCGCAGGCCGTGCGCGCGCGTACAAGGCACTCACCCTGCACGAAAACCCGATGGGCGTCTACTATCACCATGACAGCAACGACCATGCCCGCCGCACGGTCAAGTCTCGTCTGAGCGACCGCACCGAGTTCCAGCGCGAGCTCGAGCGTCCGGACGCAACCGAGCGCTTTGCCAAGGTCTACGCACCCATCATGCTGGCAGCCTGCATCGTGCTGTCGGTTGTGGTCTCGCTGGTACGTCAGGATATCAGCTACTTCTTCTGGAATCTGTCGGCCATGCTGACCATCGTCAGCCCGCTGCCCATCCTGTGCGCGTTTGGCCGTGCTTACTACCATGTTTCCCGCCGTCTGCTGTCCGAGGGCGCAGCCCTGGCAGGCGGTCAGGCCGCATTCCGCGTGCGCAAGGCACGCCGTGCGGTCATCCAGGACACCGATCTGTTTCCGGGTGGAACGGTCACCATCACCGAGGTGCGCGCACACAGCGGCTACACCCCGGAAAAGCTGCTGTCCTATGCGGTTGCAGTCACCGACGGCTACGACATGGAGATCGGCAAGCTGCTGGCCGAGGCGCTGCGTGAGCAGTACGGCCGTCCGGCACGTGCGACCAACATCAAGGTCTACGATATGGGCGGTCTGTCGGGTGAGATTGGTGCGGATACCGTACTGGTCGGCACAGCTGCGTACATGGCACGCATGGGCATGCCGGTACAGGAGCCCAAGAAGGGCAGAGACGTCGAGACCGGTGTCTATGTGGTCATCAACGGCCAGCCTGCCGGTGTCATTCAGCTGACCTATCACTCCAACGCACAGACGTTCAGCGCTTTGCAGGCACTCATTCGCCTCAAGGTGATGCCCGAGCTGGCAACCCGTGACTTCAACATCTCGCCCGAGATGGTGCAGAAGATGTTTGAGACGCGCCGTGGACGCATCGGCGAGGTGGCTTCCGATCGTGTCGCTGCCGTGACCTCGTCTGCCTACACCATGGGCGACCGCGTCTGCGCGATTCTGTCGCGCGACGGCATTGTGCCCTTTGCACAGGTGCACCAGTCGGCAGACAAGCTGTCCGGCGCAATGCGCTCCAACCTGATTTTGGGCGCGGTCGGCGGCATCTGCGGCCTGCTTCTGATGTTCTATCTGGCCTTCACCGGCCATCCCGAGGCGGTCACTCCGAGAAATGTGCTGCTTTATCTCGTTCTCTGGTACATTCCATCGTTTTTTGTCACTTTCCATACCAGAAAGGGACTTTAAGAAGTAAAAATTGTGCAAAAAAACACCGTCCGAAAGGGCGGTGTTTTTCATATCTCAGTAAAAATGTGCATACTGCATAAAAAATCGGTTGCAATTCTCGCGATAGTGGGTTATAATTACGAACAAGGAGTAATCGACTCCAATGTGCGCAAGCGAAAGAACAAAATGGCAGGAGAGTGTGTAATTATGGCGACATTTCCGGTAAACAAGATCCGAAACGTATGCATCATGGGTCACGGCGGCGACGGTAAGACCTCGCTGGTCGAGAGCCTGTTATTCACCGCCGGGGTTATCGACCGCGTCGGTAAGGTACCCGATGGAAATACCGTATGTGATTTCGACCCCGAAGAGATCAAGCGCCAGTTCTCCATCTCGACCGCCGTTGCACCGGTCGTATGGCACGACTGCAAGATCAACCTGCTCGATACGCCGGGCTTCTTCGATTTCGAAAACGAAGTCAATCAGGCACTGCGCGTGTCCGAGTCCGCGCTGATCGTTGCAACCGGTAAGTCCGGCCCCGGCGTCGGCACCGAGAAGGCATGGGCGCGTGCGGAAGAGCGCAAGATGCCCCGCATGTTCTACATCTCCAAGATCGATGAGGAAAACTCCGATTACTATACTTCGCTGCATAAGCTGCAGAAGCAGTTCGGCGTTTCGGTTTGTCCGATCGTCGTGCCCATCTTCGAGGGCAATCGCGATACCGTCGGCGTTGTCGACTGCGTTATCCGCAAGGCATACCGCATGGACGGCACCAAGCGCGTCGAGATCCCGATTCCGGAGAACATGGTAGACCGTATCGATCAGCACCGCGCAGCCCTGTGCGAGAACGTTGCAGAGCTGTCCGAAGAGCTGATGGAGCGCTACTTCGCAGGCGAAGAGTTCTCGGACGAAGAGCTGATCGCCGGCATCCGTCAGGGCGTCAAGGATCTGGTTATCGCACCGGTATTCTGCGGAACCGCTGCAACCGGCATCGGTTCCTACGCACTGCTCAAGGGCATTGCCGATTACATGCCGTCTCCCGACGAAGCACCGGTTGAGGTCTGCGAGGACGAGAAGGGCGAGTTGATCGAGATCAACTGCACGCCCAACGGCTCGACCGTTGCCATGATCTTCAAGACGGTCGCCGACCAGTACGGCAGATTCTCTTACTTCAAGGTATTCTCCGGTTCGGTCAAGCAGGATATGACCCTGGTAAACCGCCGTGCAGATGCCAACGAGAAGATGGCACATATCTACGAAATCTGCGGCAAGAAGACCACCGAGGTCACCGAGATCGGCTGCGGCGATATCGGCGCGGTTGCAAAGCTTGTAACCACCAAGACAGGCGATACGCTGTCCCTGTCGGTTCGTAAGGTTAACCTCGATCCGGTACAGCCGCCCAAGCCGTGCTATGCACAGGGCATTGCACCCAAGAACAAGGGCAACGAAGAAAAGCTCGCAACCGGTCTGGCGCGTCTGCGTGATGAAGACCCGTCCTTCTCCACTGAGTACAACACCGAGACCAAGCAGATGCTGATCTCGGGCATGGGCGATATCCATCTGGATGTTATCTGCTCCAAGCTCAAGAACAAGTTCGGCGTTGAGGTCGAGCTGTCCAAGCCCATCGTGCCGTACCGCGAGAAGATCCGCAAAAAGGTATCGGTTGAAGGCAAGCACAAGAAGCAGTCGGGCGGTCATGGCCAGTATGGCCACGTCAAGATGGACTTCGAGCCCTGCATGGATCAGGATTTCGTCTTTGCAGAGAGCATCTTCGGCGGTTCGGTTCCGAAGAACTTCTGGCCGGCAGTTGAAAAGGGCATCCGCGAGGCCATGGAGCACGGTGTGCTCGCCGGCTATCCGCTGGTCGGCCTGAAGGCTACCCTGACCGACGGTTCTTACCACGATGTCGACTCCAACGAGCTGTCCTTCAAGATGGCTGCTCGTCTGGCATACAAGGCTGGTATCCCGCAGGCATCCCCGGTTCTGCTTGAGCCCATCTGCTCGCTCAAGGTTCTGATTCCCGACGCTTATATGGGCGATGTCATCGGCGATCTGAACAAGCGCCGCGGCCGCATCATGGGTATGAACCCGGTTGACGGCGGCAAGCAGGAGATCCTGGCCGAGGCTCCGATGGCAGAGCTGTCTGACTATGCCATCACCCTGCGCTCGATGACCCAGGGCCGCGGCTCGTTCGAGTCCGAGTTCATCCGCTACGACGAGGCACCGGCTCCGGTACAGGAGAAGGTCATCGCCGACATCAAGGCTCG
>CAUEJN010000090.1 GCA_959018045.1 uncultured Butyricicoccus sp.
GGGATGCAGAGAGTGAATATATTGAAGATAATGTAGCATATGAACAAATGATGGAATAAGAAACTTACATTGTCGATCTCATCACTTCCATGAGCGATCAGCAAACTACGTTAGATAACTGGAAATATAATCTGTCTTTTCTTCAAGAGCACTACACTGAAATCATGGCTTTACCCGATATAAATGTTTGGTTTGTTAATGACTATATTGACGGTTATTCTGTTGTTTTGAAAAACGAAGGGAAACCAGACGAACAGATCAATTTTTCTGCTTCCGGTAGATCATCCTATAACGCTTCTGCAGCCAAATCTTACGCACTTCAATATTATAAAAATTATAATCCCAATTATCCAGACTGGGGAAGTGAAGGTGGCGATTGCGCAAACTTTGTATCTCAATGCGTACACGCTGGTGGAAAACCCATGAAAGGTACTCCTGGTACTTCTTCCGCAGCCGATGATTGGTCGAATTGGTTTTCTTCCGGCACTAGCTTAAATACAAAAAAAGTTTCTTCTACGTGGCGTGGAGCGGCTGCTTTCCGAGGATATTGGGAAGATAATGCAAGTGCATCTAAAAAATTTTCTTCCGTCGGTAACTCTTCCTTCGACTTTGGTTATATTGGTGATGCCGTCTCTATTTTGAATACGCGTGGTAGAGCTTACCATACTTTGCTCATTATCGACTATGATGGTAAAGATTTTATTCTCGCTGCACATTCAGGGAGCACAATTTCAAAGCGATTAAGTTCTTACAACTCTGATTTCGTAATTTATCACATGCGATGATGTATCTATTTGTATCTAGTATCATCTAGGCATAAATTCTTTGGGTTCTTGTCTGAGTTTTAAAAGTATCCTCTACACAGAAAAATCCCGGATCAAACGATCCGGGATTTTTCTTTTGTTATCAGATTTCGCCGCACTGGATGGCCGCGATGGCATCCTCGATCGTGCGATGGCCGAGCGATACCGCGCCCATAGCCTCGGCACGCTTGCCAACCTCGTACTTATCCAGATTGACCGAGCCCGACAGACACTGGGTGGTGACATAGACCTTGGTGCCGCTGTGGATGAGCTTCTGGACAACCTTTTCCAGACGAATCGGAATACCACCCGAGCCGTAGCCCTCAATGATGACCTTCTTGTAGCGGGACAGGAAGGTGATGATGGACGGATCGAGGTCGGGTACCAGCTTGAGCAGGACGAAATCCGAGTCGATATCCTCGACAAACTCAGGCTCACCGCTCAGCTTGGGCACGATATCCAGACGGACATTGCCCTCACGGTCGATCGTACCGGCAAGCGGTGCATTGATCGAGCGGAAGGCGTTCATGCTCTCGCAATCCACCTTGACCACGTGATTGCCGCGGATAATCTGTCCATGCAGCACGGCAGCAACACCGACATAGCCCGCACGGATGACGCGGAATGCGTCGAGCAGGTTTCGCTCGGCATCCGAACCGGGTACGCCGATGGGCTTCTGCGCACCGGTCAGGATGACCGGCTTGTTGAGGTTGCGCAGCATGTGATAGAGCAGCGCCGACGTATAGCCCAGCGTATCGGTACCGTGTACGATGACAAAGCCATCATACAGATCGTAATTTTCACGGATGATGCCGGCCAGTTTGACACGGTCTGCCGTTGTGATATCGGTCGAGTCGATGGAGAACGGATTCTCTACAACGACCTTGCAGATCTTGGGCAGCTCGGGTAAAAACTCGATCAGCTGCTCACCGGTGAGCGAGGGTGCCAGACCGCGTCCGGTCTCACGGCAGGCGAGCGTGCCGCCGGTCGCAATCATGAGTACATGTTTGAGTGACATAATGCGTTACTTCCTTCCGGAGAAAAATGCGAGTTTAGCGATAGCTGCGCGACAGAATGCCGATCACGTCATCCTTTGTCAGCTGCTTGGCATCCACGCGGAACAGACCGCCCATATCAGCGAATGCATGGTCGGCGTACTTGCCGAAATCGCTGTTTTCCATGCCGTAATCGCTCATTTTCAGGCCGTCTACACCGCACTGCTTTTGCAGCTCGGCCAGTGCCGCGACAAAATCACCGTCTGCGCGACCGAGAGCGTGCGCCATGTGGGTAAACTTGTCGGCGCAAACGTCAGCGAACAGTTTATAGTATTCGAGCGAAATCATAATCAGACCAGCGCCGTGCGGCAGCTTGGGATGGAAGCCGGACATAGCATGCTCAATCGCGTGCTCGGACGTACAGGAGGACAGGCTCTCAACAAAACCAGCCAGCGTGTTCGCCAGTGCGACATCAGCGCGTGCTTCGGCATCCGAACCATCCTGCACGGCACGAGGCAGCGACTTGCCAATCAGCTCAATGGCCTTGAGCGAATACATCTCACTGACCGGGCTTGCAATGGTCGCCAGATAGCCCTCGCAGGCGTGGAACAGTGCGTCAAAGCCCTGATATGCGGTCAGGTGCGGCGGTACGGTCATCATAAAATCGGGATCAACGATGGACAGCGTCGGGAAGGTCTTGTCATTACCGCCGCCGATCTTCTCCTCGCCGTTGGTGACGACCGTCCAAGGGTCGGCCTCCGTGCCCGTGCCCGCAGTCGTCGTAATCGCCACGATCGGAAGGGGCTGATCCTTGATCTTCTGACCCTTGCCCGATCCGCCGTAAACATAGTCCCACCAGTCGCCGTCGTTGGTGGCCATAACAGCCGCAGCCTTAGCGGTATCGATGGACGAGCCGCCGCCCAGACCAACGACAAAGGTGCATGCCTGCTCGCGGGCAATCGCCGCGCACTCGCGCACGTTCTCGATGGTGGGATTGGGCTGTACATCGCGGTATACGGTCATCTCGTGACCGGCCTCAGCCAGTGCAGCACAGACTTTATCGACATAGCCGAGCTTTGTGGTGGACGAACCGCCGGTGATGAGCAGACCGCGGCCTGCCGGCAGCGGTGCGCGGGACAGCTTCTTGACGCTGCCTGCACCGAAAAAGATGCGGGTCGGCATATAGTAACTGAAGTTTTTCATCGGAAGACTCCTTTTCAGACACGTGGGTTTCAAAAGGTGGGCTGGTGATAAAAAACAGCCCGACACTATTATTATAACAGACTGCAAAGCGAATAAAAAGAGGGGCAAATGTAGAACTTAAACGGTTCTTTTTGTACAAAAATAAGCCCGAAAATCCCTTGACGGTACCCCTATCCGGTGGTAATATAATACCAACAAAAGAAATGAGGTGAAAACAAAAGCTACTTACTATCTTCTCATTATTTGAAATCTTACTGAAAGGGGTGAGTCCCATGGTATCAGAAATTGAACAGGAGTTCCGTACCGCGCGGCTCGCCGGTGCCCACTAAGCCGAACAGCCGACGGAAACGACGTTCTCTGGGAGCATTCCGATGGGCATACTGATGAGTATGGCTCCGGCAGACTACGCGCCAATGGAAAGTTTACGACCCTGGCAGATAGGCCAAAGATCGAGGCGCTGCGGAGAAACGGAACAAAAGGGTACAACTGAATAGTTTGAAATAACAAGGGCTGCACGGGTGTGCAGCCCTTTTGGGAATCTCTCGTTTTCCATTACAGAAAGTGCACCGCTCCTCCTTGGGTGTGCTTTTTTTGTATCTTACCCCAGTGGGTGCGCACGCTCCCACGCACGCAGCTCCTTCCGGCGCTCCACGAAGCCCGGCAGATAGCGCATCCCCTCGGCGTAAAAGTCCGCGCTGTGATTTTTCTGACGGATGTGGGACAGTTCATGCACCACAATGTAATCGCGCAACGTTTCGGGCAGCAGCATGACGCGAAAGGAATAGCAGATGCGGTTCTTGGCCGAGCAGCTCCCCCACCGGGTCACAGCTGCCGTGATGCGTACGCCGGTCGGCTGGACGCCCATGCGCGATGCCCAATGTGCAGTCCTGACCGGCAATTCCCGCTCGGCCTGTTCGGTGAGGTCGGCGATTTCATCCGCAGTCAGGATGTGCCGCTGCGCCGCCCGGGCGGTCTGCCGCGCGATCTGGGTCTGCACCCAGTCCTGGTGCTGGTACAAGATCTGTTCGGCCTGTGCTTTGGTCAGTCTGCGCCCGCCACGCACCTCGACCTGTCCCTGTGCATTCACTCGAATCTGGATGCTCTTGCGCTTTGAGCGGATGATGGTATAGGCAAACGGCAGAATCATAGATGTTCTCCTTTTTCGGACAGACAAAAAGCCCGCTCCCCGATAGCGGGCTTTCTTTGATGTACAGATTTACGGTTTCTGTCTGCGGTAATTGCCGTTGTCGAACGGCTCATAGTACGACAGATTGAGCATCCAGCCCGAGTCAAACTGCGTCGCGTAGCTGCTGGCAAGCTCAGCCGCCTTGTCCTTGGCCAGCTCAAACAGCTGGGTGACGCTCTCGGTGCACACGACATCCGGGTTCCACAGGTTGCGCCACGGCGAATGCGACTCGTTGAGCGCGTCCCACTGGGGCAGGCCGGTCTTGATGTGCGAGGTCAGCAGCGGACCCTTGCCAAGCAGCCGCTCGACCTTGCGTGCCGGTCGGCTCAGTCCGCGTCCGCCCTGATAGAACAGCCGCTGGCAGGCCAGCATCTCGGCAAAGGCCGGGCGCAGCTCGCTGGTCGGCACGTCCACGCGCAGAACGCAGCGAATGAGGTGGTGCAGGATAACCGACACGACCGCGGTCTCCTGGTCGTTCATCTGATAGGCTGCGGTGGGCAGGTGCAGGTGATCGCCCTTGCAGCGGTCATATAGTGCACAGTCGATGTCGGTCTCGATCTGGCAATGAATGGCCGAGGCATTCTCTCCGGGCATCGCCTTGATGCACTCGTGCTCCTGATAATATACATAGGGATGAATGGTGCTGTCCAGTGCGTAATGGCACAGGAAGCCGTAAAAATAGGCGGAAGCGATATCATGGCTTTCATCGGTCAAGCGATTGACCGACTCGGCAAAGACGGTAAACAATGCGTCGGTGCGTTCCTCATGCAGCCGGTTGCCCAGCTTGTGCAGCGGACTGCCGGCGTATACCTTGTGGAAAAAGAGCGGGTCGGGCCCTTGCAGACCCCAGCGGAATACCGCAGGATGCAGAGCCGCAGCGCGCTGGGCAGCAGCCGGGAATACGGCAAGCGCCTGTTCGCCCAGCAGATCATGGGTCATAAAGTCCGCCATCTTCATCATTCCTTTCACACGATTTCTATGCACTCTATTATACAGGATAAAGCGACAGACGAAAAGAGGGAAACTAAACTTCATGAGATACTAGAACAAATTTTGTTTTGTGAACAGCCGCAAAAATATAGAAAATATTTTGTTAAATAAATCGTTGAAAATCACCCTTTTCCCC
>CAUEJN010000091.1 GCA_959018045.1 uncultured Butyricicoccus sp.
ATGCGGTTTTTTTCGTCTAACTCTACCATTTTGATTCCTCTCTCACCGCATCAATTGTTATGACAGGCCCTTCCGATTGCTCTTGGAATATGCCTGACGGTACAGTTCTATGATATCTTCCTTGGTGCACGGCTTGGGATTGGTCGCGGTGCAGCGATCAGCGAGCGCTGCGTCTGCCATAGTATCCAGAGCCGCCTCGAAGTCCTCTGCCGAGACACCGGCGTCCCTGATGCACTGCGGAACACCCATGCGCTGCTGCAAGCGGCGTACCATGTGGATGAGGTTGAGTGCACTCTGACGCATGCTGGTCGCGCCCATGCCGATGAGCGATGCAAGCTCAGCGCAGCGCGTTGCAACCGGGGTCAGCGTGGTCTCGCAACCAGCGTTAAAGCTCATAACGACGGGCAGCAGGATGGCGTTTGCGCGTCCGTGCGGAATATGGAACTGTGCACCCATCGCGTGCGCCATACTGTGACACAGGCCAAGTCCGGCGTTGGAAAAGGCTGCGCCTGCAAGGCAGGATGCGTTGTGCATGCCCTGTCTTGCCTCCCGGTTATCGGGTTCCTTGTAAGCGAGTAACAGATAATGGTCAACCAGCTTGACCGACTTTTCGGCCAAGGCATCGGTGAATGCGTTGGCCTCGGTGCAGACAAATGCTTCGATCGCATGGGTCAACACGTCAAGACCGGTATCGGCTGTGACCTTGGGCGGTACGCTGCACGTCAGCTCGGCGTCAAGCACCGCATAGTCGGGTAATAACGTATCGTCAATCAGTGGATATTTGATGCCGCGGGCACGGTCGGTGATGACCGCAAATTTACTGACCTCGTTGCCCGTTCCACTCGTGGTCGGCACGGCGGCAAAGGGACAGTCACGCAGATCGATCTGTTTGGCCGCAAAATAGACGATGGCCTTGGCCGCATCGATGGGTGATCCGCCGCCCAGTGCGATGACGGTATCGGGCTGAAACTCCAAGATTTTGGCGACGCCCGCCGTAACCGTCTCGATGTCCGGATCGGGAGTGACGTCGGAGAAAATCTCCCACTTGGCACCCTCGGCTTTGATCTTGTCGGTCAGATAACTGACGCGACCGCTTTCGTGCATGAACTTGTCCGTGACAATGAACACGCGTCGCCACCGACATGTATCACGATCTGTGCGTGCGCGAAATGATCTATGATGATCTGGACACGCTCGAACAGTTCATGACCTTCCTGGCAAGTCAGGTCGATCAGATCGAACGGGTACACATCTACTCGCCCGACCCCGCCCTGCACCTGATGTTTACCAATCCCGACAGCGGCGAAAACCGGGCGCATGACGGCTGCATCCACGAAATCGGCCGGCGAACCATGGGCAACGTGATTCGTCTGTTTGATGTTGCACAGTATTTCGCCGTTCAGACTCACACCTGTGCACCGGTCTCCCGACCTTTCGTGCTGGGTATCTCGATCAGCGACAGTTTTCTCCCGCACAACGCACGCACCTACCTGCTGCGCACCCAGGATAAAACGGTCACCCGTCTCCCCGAATCGTCCGACGTTTAGCCGGATACCCTGCTGACCGCCGACATCTCGGACTTCTCGTCGTTCGTTATCGGCGCGGTCTCGCTGTCCGAGCTCCTGCGTCTGGGACGGGTGCAGCTCAGTGACCCCAGCTTTGCACGGGATGGCAGAACGCGATTGGATGGGATGAAAAGCCGTGCAACTACACCTATTTTTAATCGCATAATCCCAGATTGGTAAAACGCATTGCAAGGTAACGTCAGTTCATTTGACGTTACCTTTTTTGTTGTCACCGCACTTGTGAATGTGTGAATTTTTACAAATTCACCGAGGTGTGACCGCGCACACGCAGCGCTTATTCAGTCGCAAATTCGATCTGATTTTCGCTCAAAACTCGTTATTTCTTTAACATTTTCCGTTCTTTCGTGAGATTACCCTGTTTTGACAGGCAGGTGATCTCTTTTTTTTGTTTCATATTGCCGTGCTTCGCTTTCCTTTTTCTTTCCACTGAGCTTTTACCGCACAATCAAAACCATTTTCCGCAAAATACTTCTGAATCTCCCGCTTTTGCGGGCTCTGCGGAAACTCTTTTGTGGCACAATTCAGCTCGTGAAAATTCACACAAAATGTGAAAATATATCAATTAGGCGACGCTCTCCCATCCTCTGCCTTTGCAATGCACTTGAACGATCATGGTATGCGGGCGGTATTTTGTTACTTTGGAACTTTTCCTGTGAATGTTCATAGACAAAAAAGCACAAGCGCCACGTGCATAAAATGACACGAAAATGCCTGTACGTGTAACGGTTAGGCCAGAATTTTCTCTGCAAATCCCGCGTCATCACTTGACAGCTTTGCCACATGTCTTACAATAGAAAGAAAAAGGCAACAGGAGGCCAGCGCTGGGCTGGGTGATGGAACATTTATGAACGTATCGCTGCACTATATCTTGGAAAATCCCCTCTTTGAACACGCACAGCTGCTGGCTGGTGCAGATGGCTGCTTCCGTACCGTCGAGCGCGTATCGGTTTTTGACAGTCCGTTCGGTATGGATGTCATCGAACAGGGTATCATCGCTCCCGGTGACTTCTTCGTCACCGGTCTGCTGCAATTCAGCGCGGATTCTGACGCACTTTTTGAGGTGTTCCGCGTTCTGATTGCCGGTCAGTGCAGCGGTGTCTGCCTGATTGCACAGCAGCCTGTACTCATTAACGACCGTATCCGTGCGCTGTGCGATCAGAACCACTTCCCGATTGTTTACCTGTCCGATGACATCGCTTATGCACAGATCATGGACACCATCAACCGCTATATCGCGATTGAAAATCTGAACCTCATCAATCAGCTTCGTCTGGACAAGATCTGCAACGACCAAACCACCGCTTCCGAGCGCATTCATCTGCTCGAAAGCATGAACCGGCAAATCGGCAGTCAGATCATGGCGGTCTGCTTTCTCGGCCGCCTGCAATCGCAGCTCGCCGGTTTTGAGTGGAACACGCTCTGGCTCAGCCGTGCGGGTGACATCTACATCGACGAGCACCAGAGCCGCATTATTTTGCTCAGTGCCGATGATGCGCACGCGCTGCGTGTACATCTGGATGTCACCCGAAACACGATTGCACAATATTTTGAACAGACCGTCCTCGGCATCAGCCGCAGTTATCCCCGTCACTGGGTGGCAAAAGCCGTGCAGGAGGCGCGTATCGCGCTGGACATGGCCTGCGCGGAGGGCGTAAGCGAACAGTCCTATGATCCGCTTTCTATCACACAGCTGCTCTTTCCGCTGCGCAACTCGCGCGAAGCACAGGATTTCTGTGCCGCTTTTACCCATGCGCTGCGTGCGGGTACTTCCCCCGAGGGATGCCGTGAGCTATGGAACACCCTGCAAGTCTTCGTGCACTGCACAGGTGATTTCAAAAAATCGGCTCAAATGCTGCGTCAGCACGAAAATACCGTTCGCTACCGCATCAACCGCGTCAAAACGCTACTGAACATGGAACACGATCCCATCCGTTTCTATGAAGCTGTCGGCGCAGCTGTCCACCTGCACCAGATTTTAGGTCGTGATCCAGAGTTTGAAGATTCCCTAAAATAAAACATCGTTTTTTGTAATTTTTATAAAGCACGGCGCGAGATTTTCTTGTACTATTGTTTTACAATAAAAAAATTAAAGGGGTGCTTTTCTCTCGTGAAGACAACAGACAAGACCGAAAGCGTTGTGCTCCAGCCGGTACCGATGGAAGAACGCAAATCCTGGCTCGATGTCGCACTCATTCAGGCCGGTATTCTGATCTGCGTACCCAGCCTGATGCTGGGCGGTATGCTGTCACAGGCCATGCCGATCGGACAGGCCATTCTCTCCGGCGTGATCGGCTATCTGATCACCGCACTGCTGATGGTTGCGGTCGGTATTATCGGCAGCGATCTGGGCGTTCCGACCTGCGTCGTCGCCTCGGGCAGCTTTGGCCAGCAGGGTTCCTCCAAGCTCATCAGTGCCCTGTTCATGATCTCCATGATCGGCTGGTTTGCCGTACAGAACGGTGTATGCGGCTCGGCATTCTCCAACCTGCTCAGTCATGCCTTTGGCTTTGAGCTCCCGGTTGCCGTCTCCCCCCTTCTCTGGGGCGTCATCATGCTCATCACGGCGGTCTACGGCATCAACGCGCTGGATAAACTCAACAAGTTCGCCATTCCTGCCCTGGTCGTCGTCACCTGCATCGGTTGTGTGATGGCAATTTCCCGTTTTGGCACGGCCGCACTGTCCGAGCCCATTGCTCAGACCATGTCCTTTGCCGACGGTGTGGTTTTGACCGTCAGCTTTATGGCAACCGGTGCGCTCAATGCGCCCGATTTCACCCGCTACCAGCGCACGCGCCGTGACACCTTCCTGTCCTCAGTCATCGGCGTCATGCCCGCTGGCATCGCCATGCTGGTTCTGGGTGCAGTCATGACCCGAATCGCAAATCAGTATGATATCTCGCTGGTGTTCTGCGACATCGGTCTGCCCGTTCTGGGTATGGTTGTGCTCATTCTGGCAACCTGGACGACCAACACCACCAACGCTTACAGCGCCGGTCTGAACGCTGTCATGGTCTTTGGTCTGGCGGAAAACAAGCGCTCGGCTGCGACGGTCGTACTCGGTGTTATCGGTACGGCGCTGGCTGCCATCGGCATTGCCGGATATTTCGAGGCCTTCCTGTATCTTCTGGGCGACATGTTCATGCCCATCGTCGGCATCTTCCTGATCGAATACTGGGTGCTGGCGCACGGCTCGGTCAAGTTCTATCAGCCGCGCGATGGCTGGCATCTCAACGGCTTTATCGCCCTGATCCTTGGCTTTGCTTCCACGCGCCTGCCGTTCGGCGTCTCCTTCGTCAATGGCATGGTGGTCGCTGCCATCGTCTATCTGGTGCTGGAATCCATCCTGCGCCGCAAGCAGGTAAACTAAACAAAAAAGGATCGCAAATGCGATCCTTTTTCCAACTCAGCGATTGGGCAGCGGCGGAACCAGCGCGGCAAGCGCCTCGTCCACGATTTTGCCCTCGTCCATGATCTGTACGTCATCCAGCCAGACTGACGAATTCAGGCAGATACCGTCGCAATGCGACTTGGCGTCCTGTCCGTGCGGCGGTGCATCAAACGGGCTGACATAGCCGATTCCCCATTCGGTAGAACCCCAAATGCGCTCGTCCTCGACAATGTTTCCGGTCAGGATTGCACCCGGATTGAAGCCGTACGCAATATGTGCCAGCTTAAACATGCCCGGGTCCTCAAAGCTTTCCAAATGCTTGCGGAACACA
>CAUEJN010000092.1 GCA_959018045.1 uncultured Butyricicoccus sp.
GGAATTGGGTCTTGGAAAAATAGGTAAAAATATGGCGTTTTTTGAGGATTTAAATTGTATTGATGAGTTTAAAGGATGAAGGAAAAATGGAAGGAAATTCGGGTTCCAATTTTAAGATGGATACAATATATGCAATATAATAGAAGCACAGCCCGGGTTAGTACTCATGAACCTTGACAACTTGATATGGATGGAAACAATAACCACGTCGGAACGGAGTCGAGTAGTACCTTTTATATGATTGGTCTGTGTATTCGCTGGTCTTGATCAGGGCAGATAGCCGATTCTGTATGCTGAGCGAGCAGCCCGAAATGTCTGTTGTTGAAAAACGGCAAAAAACTGGGGTTGCCTCAGTTTTTTGAGAAGAAGGAGATGTGAAAGATGCATTCGAATAAGTACATTGCACCCGTCAAGGTGCTCCGAAAAAGAAAGAAACAATCCAAGGGTGCTGTGCCTGTAAAGGAAATCATGCCTTTTGTGTGGCATATGTATGAGCAAAATCAGGAGCTGGCACGTGAGAACGAACGGCTGCGCTGCGAGCTGGACAAGCACTCGTACATTCCCGGTACGGCGGAGATTGTTGAGGAAACAGACGGAATTGATTCTTGTCAGGAGGATGGAGACAATGACTAACTTACGTGTAGAAGACGGTGCGATTTTCGAAGATGATCGTCAAATATGCAATGCTGAAATTGCAATCGAAGACGTATATTTTTCGCAAAACATGAGACCGGCTGCGGCACGCGTGGTGGTACGCATGCCGGGTATGGATGAGGGCGCATTTGTTCTCGATTTGGAGCATCTAACTTTTTCTGCGCTGCGGAGGTTCAAAGGATCGGCAGTTATTGGACGCATTTTTAGTCGAAGAATTGCAAAAAAAGATCACCTATGATGCGAAAAATGGCAGAAAACCCGTAATTCCGTTGGAGCCTTCTGGCATCCAACAGGTCGGCGAACATTACACGGCGGTCGTAGGGGAACAGGTCATCGCGAACGAACTCGATTACGAGGTTGTCGTTAAGCAGGACCGCTGGAAAGTACCCGAACCCCAGCCGAACATGCTGCTCGAATTTATGGAGTTTATGAAAAACGCACCTGCACCGGTATTGCTGACAGCAGCCTTCGTCGCAACAAGCATGGTGCGATCGATTATCCTCGAAAGCGGGATCGATTTTCAGGGACTGCTGTATGTTTCAGGACCGCAGGGCGTCGGAAAAACCACCTTGGTCAAGAAATTGGCGGGATTTGTGAAAAATCCAGAGACAAATCGTGAAGCACTGTTTTTTGACAGCAGCAGTATGGTTGCGGCGATTCGTGACGCGATGGCATCTGCGCGAGATTTGCCCATTATCATTGACGATTTGTGCCTGTCTGCTGGAAAAAATGTCCAGAAAAAGCGCATTGAGCTCGGTGCACAAATTGTGCGAGAGGCATCCAATGCAGCGTGTTTCACGAAAAAGTCACGGGACGGCAGCGCAATCGAGTTGTCATGCAATGCGGGTGTAATCGTGACTGCTGAGTTCGTGCTGCACAACCAGTCCGATATTACGCGCTGCATTGCGGTGAAAGTTTCCGATCCGCTACATCTGCCCGATGCTCTTAACGCACAGTTAGCTGCGGGCGCGATGTGCGATTTCCTGTACGCGTTTGTAACCCATGTGCCGGAGGCTGTGAAACGCTTGCGTGAGATGGTAGCGGATGAAAATACGGTTTCTGCTCTGGAAGAGTGCGAAGAACAGCGCGTGCGAACCAATTTGCTGGTGCTGCGCTGGGCATTTCATGAGCTGATTGAGGCGCTAGAGGTACTGCACCATACGCGACGGTTTGCAGAGGAATTCAAGCAGAGATTCGATGAAGCTTTGGCGGAATCGGTGGAGGACACTCAGTGTGCACTGAAAGTCGTGCGAAGCAATATACCGGAAGGCAATCTTGCCTACATCATTCTCCGAGGATACCGAAATAACGATTTCCATGTTCTCAAAAATGAATCCAAGATCGGCAAGCTCAAGCAGCGAGCTGGAATTATCTGGAAGGGTGATTTGTGTTTGCGGCCTTCGGCATTGATTCCGTACATCCAGCGGCAGAACGGCTACCATGATTGGTCGCGCAATAAGATTGTGAGCGAGTTGCGGAAGTTAGACGTACTCTGCATTCAAGGCGAAGATGCAGCAACTGTTCGCTTGACCAAAGACAAAGATGTCCCGCGCGTGTACCATTTCAACATGGAAATGCTCGAGGAAATGGCGGAGTACTATTGATGGAGCTCAAATATACATAAAAATAGAAAATTCAGACCGAGGTGTGGTGTTTCGCCGCACCTCGAAATTCAAGGAGCACACAATGAAGAAGTATAACACTGGAACGGCAAAGCAAATCGTCGAGCGCCTGAAGGAAGAAGGATACTATCTGACCGAAAGTTCGCTGCGCACCTGGGTACGAATGGGTATTATTCCGTCGGCGCGATGCGGTCGAAAGGTATACATTTATTACCCGAACGTGGTGCGGGTGCTGCAGGAGGGAATCCCGGAAATCGAAACACCGGAACCGGTCACGAACGGGATTCGCCAATTGTACTGAATTCGGACGCAGCAGCCTGTCAGATAACGGCAGGCTGCTTTTTTTATGGAGGAAAACATGGCAAATATTAAGAAAATCGAAGAAAAAACCGGAGTTTCATATAAGATTACGGTCACAATGGGAAGAACCAAGACCGGGAAACAGATCCGCCATTATCAGACCTTTACACCGCCGCCGGGCATGAGTGAGCGCAAAGCACAGAAAGAAGCCGAAAAGCTGGCGATCAAGTTCGAGGAAGAGCTGCGCATGGGCTTCCAGCCGGATAATAAGATTACGTTTGCCGAATATGCGGCGTACTTTTTGGAGATTCGGCGCAAAAACGGGCTCAAACGATCGACTTGTGCGCGGTATGAGGGACTGCTGGTGCGAATCAATGCTGCGATCGGCGGCATGAAGCTGGTAGATCTTCGGCCGCAGCATCTCAACCTGTTCTATCAAAACCTACAGGAAAAAGGTGTCATCCGAAGACCGGAGACCGGACGAGCGAAGCCGCGATTTCAGCAGATTCTGCAGCGGGACAAGATCAGCCAGGAAAAGCTGTCACGGCTGTCGGGCGTAGCCTCATCGACCATACGCAGAGCAAGAAACGGGGAGACAATTCGGTGGGAAAAGATACAGCTTTTGGCAAATGCGCTGCAATGTCCGGCAGACGAATTGTTTGAGGCGCAGGATTGCAGCGAGAGCAGACTTTCGCCGAAAACTGTGCTCGAGCATCATCGTCTGATCCGTACCGTTCTGGCATGGGCCGAGCGGGAGATGCTGGTTCCGTACAATGCCGCCAGCAAGGCAACCCCGCCCAAGGCCACCCGCACGATCGTAAATACCTTTCAGCCCGAAGAAATCACTGCGATCCTGCAGGCACTGGAGGCTGAGCCAATCAAGTGGCGGACGCTGGTGCATCTGATGATTGTCACCGGGTGCCGACGGGGTGAGATTATGGGACTCAAATGGGAACATGTTGATTTGGAGCAGGGTATCCTGTGTATCTGTGAAACGCTGTTGGCATCCGATGTAGGCGTGTATGCCGATACGCCAAAGACAACAGACAGCCGGCGCTACATCAATATTCCGCGTGAGACCGTCCAGCTGCTTCGGGAATACCATGCAGAGCAGGAGAGCTGGCGCGAAGTGGTGGGAGATCGATGGGCGAATACCGGTTATGTGTTCACACGAGATACAGGTGAGCCCATGCATCCGGACAGCATCAACGGATGGCTGATTGCGTTCAGCGAACGGCATGGCTTGAGACATATCAACCCGCACGCATTCCGACATGCAATGGCAAGTATCCTTATTTACAGCGGTACGGATATTTTATCGATCTCCAAGCGTTTGGGACACACGACCACCAACACGACGCTGAACTTTTATGGTCATCTGCTGCAGAAAGCAGATGCACAGTCAGCGGAGTGCATTGCCAATGTGCTGCTCCGACCGGATGGAAAATAATCAGATAATGAAAAATGAATGTGATACAATAGATCCAAAGGAGGGAGATATTGCATGTTGCTATATCATGGAGACGATCGAGCAGTTCCGCAGCCGGCAATCCGTGTGCACAAGTATTATAAAGATTTCGGCTGGGGATTCTATTGCACGAAAATTCAACCACAGGCAGCAAGATGGGCAACACGTCGTGGCCGTCCGGGTGTTGTGAATCAATATCGGTATCAGCAGAGCGAAGACTTGCGCGTGCTGGAATTTGATGAGATGAACGAAGACTGGCTGGATTTTATTGCAGCATGCCGGTCTGGGCAGCCGCATGATTACGATGTGGTAGAAGGACCAATGGCAGATGATACGGTGTTTAACTATGTCCAGAGCTTTTTGGACGGCGAGATTTCCCGCGCGGCCTTTTGGGAATTGGTGCGCTTTAAGCATCCGACGCATCAGATCTGTTTTCATACCGAGCGGGCGCTCGGATGTCTGCTTTTTGAGAGGAGTGACAAGGCAGATGTGCAAAAGAAACGACAGTGATCTGTTCTTTACTTGCAGCTTGATTGAGTGCATCGGCCGAACCATCAAGCAGCGCAGAAGTGTCGTGGTTGTAGGATTGGGACGACAAAAGCTGGAGTTTATCTATGACTATGCGGATGTACTGCACTGTGAGCCGATTCAGAAGGTGGCGGAGGATGTGATTGCAGATTGCGGCTTGCATGGCGGTAATTTTGACAATGTCAACGATTGTCTGTATGAGGTACCGAGTGTTTTCACCATCGGAAAAGTTTATGCCAGGTTGATTGAAGATCTTTCTGCAGAGGACGATGTGATAGATACTTTGATTGCAGTCTATCGTTCTTGGATGAATGATGTCCTGAGCGATTACAACGAAGTCGCATATTTCCAGCCGAGAGAGTATCTTGCGGAGAGCTATCGCGCAGGAGATTTGCTCGAAGCATAAAAAAGAGAGCGTTTGCTCTCTTTTTTGTTTGTGCGCCAAACGTGCGCCAAACCGCTGTGCTGTAATTTTTCAAATCCCGGAAAAAGTTCATAATATCTACGCTGTGAATCCATGCGTTTCGCGGGTGCAGGGATAGGACTTTTGCCGAGACTTCGGCAAAACATGCAATCCGTCAGGTTCAAGTCCTGAGAAAGTGCAGAAAAAGAAAAAGCACCGATTCAAGCGAATCAGTGCTTTTTAGTGGGTGCAGGGACACGTCTTTTGCCGAAACTTCGGCAAAACATGCAATCCGTCAGGTTCAAGTCCTGTTCTCAGTCC
>CAUEJN010000093.1 GCA_959018045.1 uncultured Butyricicoccus sp.
GGGGGAGGGACGGTCGTCGCACATATCCAATCCATCGCTCAGATTCAGGACACCGCATTCGACGATGTTGAAGTCTCGGCTGAGGAACTGGACGCTCTGCGTATGCAGGAATACCCGGTCATCAATCCCCCTGCGCTGACCGCTATGCTGGCCGCCATTGAGGACGCACGCAACGACTGTGACTCGGTCGGCGGTGTCATCGAATGCGCTGCCGTCGGTCTGCCCGCCGGTCTGGGCTCGCCCATGATGGACACGGTCGAGTCCCGTCTGTCCTCCATCCTGTTCGCCGTCCCGGCGGTCAAGGGTGTCGAGTTCGGTGTGGGCTTCGGCTTTGCCGAGTATCGCGGCTCGCACGCAAACGACCCCATGTATCTGGACGAAAACGGTCAGGTACGATCGGAGACCAACAACAACGGCGGTGTCCTGGGCGGCATCACGAGCGGTATGCCCGTTCTGTTCCGCGCAGCCATCAAGCCCACCCCGTCCATCGCCAAGCGTCAAAATACGCTCAACGTCACGACCGGTAAGGTCGAACCGCTGGAGATTCATGGCCGTCACGATCCCTGCATCGTCACCCGCGCCGCTCCGGTCATCGAGGCCGCAGCAGCCATCGCGCTGGCCGATCTCTATCTGGAGGGGCACGGCTATGCAGAATAATCCCCGTCCCCTCGACGAGACGCGCGCAGAAATCACTGCTATCGATCAGCAGATCCAGCAGCTTTTCCTGCGCCGCATGGCTTGCGCCGAGCAGGTCGCAGCCTACAAGCTCAAGACCGGCGACGCCATCTTAAAACCCGACCGCGAGCAATATCTGCTCGAAACGCTGGGCGCACAGGCACCCGACAGTCTGCGTCAGGAATATGTGTCCATGCTCAAATCGATCATGCGCGTGTCACGCAAGCATCAGTATGAAACCATCCTGTCCTATGAGCCCGCCCGTCTGGAGCTGACCCTCGCACCGCGCTGCGATCAGCCCGCCCGTGTGGTCTATCAGGGTCTGCCGGCCTCCTATCAAGCACAGGCCGCAGCGGCAATGTTCCCGGATGCCAAGGAAGTCAGCCACGTTCCCACCTTTGAGGACGTGTTCCGCGCGGTCAGCGAAGGCCGTGCCGATGCTGGTGTGGTTCCGGTCGAAAACTCGACCGTGGGCACCATCCACGAGGCGTGTGACCTGCTCGTGCAGTACGATCTGCACATCTCGCACTCTCACGTCGACCACATCTACAACTGCCTGTGTGCCTGCCCCGGCGCGACGCTGCAATCTGTGCGCACGGCGTATTCCATCAAGCCTGCCCTCGGTCAGTGTCAGAACTTCCTCAAAGAGCACGGTCTCGAACAGCAGGAAGCTGCAAACACCGCGGTCGCCGCGCAGATGGTCGCGGCTTCGGGCGATCTGACGCTGGCAGCGGTATGCTCGGAGCAGGCTGCTGCGCTCTACGGCTTGACCGTCCTCGCGCACAACATCAATGACGACAAGACCAATCAGACCCGCTTCATCGCGGTCAGCCGCGGTCTGTCCGCACGCTCGGACGACAACCGCATCTCGCTCGTCTTTACCCTGCCCCACAAAAACGGCTCGCTTGCGGCGGCGCTGTCGGTCTGTGCCGATCACGAGATCAATCTCACCGAGATTCACTCCCGTCCGCTGCCCGAGACCCCCTGGAACTATCGCTTCTACATCGATCTCGAGGGCAGCCTGTGCGACCCTGCGGTGCGTGCGATGATCTACCAGCTGTCCGAAGAGCTGTCCACCGTCCGCATTCTGGGCAGCTACCGCATTTCCGATTCCACCGAAACGAGGTAACGCGCTATGAAATTACATCCTTCCACCGGCCTGCACGGCACGATCTCGGTGCCGGGTGACAAGTCGGTTTCTCACCGCTCGGTCATGCTGGGCGCGCTGGCCGACGGTGTGACTCACGTCTCCGGCTTCCTGATGGGCGAGGATTGTCTGTCCACCATCGACTGCTTCCGCAAGATGGGTGTTCCGATCGAGGTCGGTGACGACCGCACTGTCACCGTACACGGTGTCGGTCTGCACGGTCTCAAGCAGCCCGCCGAGCGCCTGTACACCGGCAACAGCGGTACCACCACCCGTCTGATCTCGGGCATTCTGTCCGGTCAGTCCTTCGAGGTCTCGCTCACCGGTGACGCGTCCATCGAGAAGCGTCCGATGGGCCGCATCATCCAACCGCTGCGCCAGATGGGTGCGGACATCACCGGTGTAGACGACAAGTTCTGTCCTCTGACCATCCGCCCGGGCAAGCTGCACGGCATCGAATACACCCTGCCGGTTGCCTCGGCACAGCTCAAGAGCGCCATTCTGCTGGGCGGTCTGTATGCGGACACCCCAACAACCGTCATCGAACCTGCGCCCTCGCGCGATCACACCGAGCGCATGCTGCGCGCACTCGGCTGCCGTGTCGACACCGACGGCTGCCGAATCACGCTCTATCCCCCGGAAAAACTGACCGCACATGATGTGGTCGTTCCGGCAGACATCTCCTCGGCTGCCTTCTTCCTGGTTGCCGGTGCCATCGTCCCGAACTCCGAGATCACCATTCGTGATGTTGGCGTCAATCCGACCCGCGACGGCGTGATCGAAGTACTCAAAAACATGGGCGCTGATATCACGCTTTCCAACCTGCGCGACGAGGGCGAGCCCATCTGTGATATCACGGTGCGCACGTCTCAGCTGCACGGTGTTGAGATCGGTGGCGCAGTCATTCCGCGTCTGATCGACGAACTGCCCGTGCTCGCAGTCGCAGCCGCTTTCGCACAGGGCGAAACCGTCATCCGCGACGCGGCAGAGCTCAAGGTCAAGGAGTCAAACCGCATCGCTGCAATGGTCAGCGAGCTGTCCAGAGCCGGTGCAGATGTAACCGAAACCGAGGACGGTATGATCATCTGCGGCGGCCGTCCGCTGCACGGTGCGGCCTTTGAAACCTACCACGATCACCGCATCGCCATGAGCATGGCCGTGTGTGCACTGGCCTGCTCGGGTGACAGCGAGATCTTAGACGAGAACGTTGTCGCCATCTCTTACCCCGACTTCTTCGACGCACTGCATCGCTTGGGAGGCTGATTGTCATGCTGCTGTCTTTTGAAGAATTCCGAACCTTCGAGCCCCAGCGCGAAACCTACGCGCTGTTCGGCTATCCGCTCGGTCACACCATGAGTCCCGACCTGCACGCCGCACTCTTCGCGGCGACCGGTCGGGATGCTGACTACATCGCGGTCACCGTTCCGCCTGAGAAGCTTTCTGACGCGCTCACACTGGCCAGGCAAAAACTCGCAGGCATCAACCTGACTATTCCGCACAAGAAAGCGGTCATCCCGCTGCTCGACGAGGTCGACCCAAGTGCGGCAGACCTGCACTCGGTCAACACGGTTGCTTTCCGAGACTGTAAAGCGATTGGCTTTAACACCGATATTTTAGGCTTTGCCGAGTCGCTTGAGAAGGATGGCATTTCTCTACGTGGAAAGAAGGTATTATTGCTCGGATATGGCGGTGCAGCGGCAGTTATGGCCTATCATTGCCTATGTAAAGGTTCTTCGCTTTACATCAGTGGACGCAATCTCGAGAAGGCGGACGCGCTGCGTGATCAGCTGATAGAAGTTCTGCCCGGCGCTAAGTGCTTCACCTGCACCCGTCGCCGCATTCCCCGAGATATCCAGATCGTTCTCAACGCTACCCCGCTCGGCATGTTCCCGTACGAGGATAAGAGTCCGCTGTACTTTCTGCCGCACAAGGTCAGCTACGTCTTTGACGCGATCTACAATCCACCTGTGACTGCACTGATGAAGCTGGCCAATTCCAAACGCACCAAGACACGTGACGGTTTGTTCATGCTGGTCATGCAGGCTGCGCGTGCGCAGACCATTTGGTACAATGCGCAGTTCGCCGACGCGGCCTGCGACTCCATCCTGCGCCGCATGTACGGACAGATGGCGTGCAAGCGTCTGCACGATAAATACCACAAGCGCAGCATTGCGCTGTGCGGCTTCATGGGCAGTGGCAAGACCACGGTCGGCCGCAAGGTCGCCCGTCTGACCGGCCTGCCGTTTATCGATCTCGACCGCTACATTGAGGTGCAGGAGGGCATGACCATCCCGGAAATTTTCGCCCAGCATGGCGAGCCTTATTTCCGTGATTTGGAGACCAAATATATAACCGAAATTTCCGCACGCGAGGAAGGCTGTGTGCTGTCTCTGGGCGGCGGAACCGTGCTGCGTCCCGAGAATGTCGAAGCCATCAAGCGCACCGGTCTGCTCATTCTGCTCGACACGCCGTTCTTCCGTATCGTCAAAAACCTGTCGCACTCGACCAACCGTCCTCTGCTCGAAAAGGAAGACAAGCTGGCCGAAACGCGCAGACTCTACCAGATGCGCAAGCCCATCTATGACCAGGTGGCAGACTGCCGTGTGCGCAGCCCGCGTCTGGGTGAGGTCGTCGAGCGCACGCTCAAATCGATCTGATTTCCGAACAGCTTGCAGATTTCGTGCATTCCCGGCCTGCACGACTATCTTTTTCCAGTAAAATTTCATTGATTCGCCTGTCGTTTTGGCGTATAATATTCTCTATGGGGGACGGTGTTTTTCTGTCCCCCTACACTTTTGCATAAGGAGCTGAATCATGAAACATCCACTTGTTACCCGCTTGATTTCAGTGGGATTATCCGCCGTTCTGCTCGTAAGTGCGGCGGGTGCCTCCCTGATTGATGGTGGGTTCACCTACTCGTATCGGATCGGTTCCGGTACAACCTATTCCAATACCTATGCCATAAACTCCGCCGGCACCCAGCGTGCCAACGCCATCGAGTACACCCCTTCGTCGGCGGTCACCCCCATGGGTGTGCGCTCGGGTACCCAGTTCTATGGCAACAAAATCACCCTGTCGCAGATGATTTCCCGTCTGGAAGGTCAGGGCTATGATGTCATCGGCGGTGTCAACGCCGACTTCTTCTCAACCGAGAACGGTATTCCAACCGGTCTGGTCGTGGACAATGGCCGTATTATCGCGTGCAATACCTGGCAGAATGCGGTCGGCTTCCGTGCAGACGGCTCAGCAGTCATCGGCACGCCGGTAAGTTCCATCACGGTCTCCGGTGCGTCGGGCAACGTCGGTGTGTACGGCTACAACAAGACCCGTACCTCGGTCGGTCTCTATCTGCTCGACTCCTACTATTACAGCCATCC
>CAUEJN010000094.1 GCA_959018045.1 uncultured Butyricicoccus sp.
TTTGCAATTGGCAGACTACTTGGCTGAACGCGATGTACAGGAGCACGGTTTGTCCGTGCGGCAGACTTATTGGGACTTTTTGCAGTATTATGAGGGCGAGATTGCGCAGTGGACTGCTAAGCATGAGTGGATATTTTGGCTCGCTGGCCTCGCAATTATGATTGGGCTTAGCCTACTCGTTGGCCATATCACCTGGAAATTACTGCATAGGGAACGGAAAAAAACATGAATCTGAATCTTGAGACCTTTAACCGAAAAGAAGTTTTGCAATACCTGCGCTGGACGGGCAGTGAGATTCCGTCCGAGGTCGACACGCTGATCGATGACTGTATGGCAGAGACCCTGCGCGTGTCCGAGCCGCGCTTTACCTATCGGATTCTGCCGATTGACTGGGAGGCGCACACGCCTGAACTGGCCTTTGTCGGTCAGGACATTCCGAATATGCTGGCCGACAGTGATCGAGTGGTGCTGCTCGCAGCAACGCTGGGTGGTGGCTTGGAGCTTGCCATTCGCAGAGCGCAGGTGCGAGACATGTCCCGCGCGGTCGTGCTGGACTGCTGTGGTTCGGCAGCGATTGAGGCGGTCTGTGATGCAGCCGAGCGGGAAATCCAGAGCGCGGTTGGCGAGGGTGTTTACCTGACCGACCGTTTCAGTCCGGGTTATGGCGACCTGCCCATTTTATTGCAGGACGATTTTGTTCGTCTGGTGGACGCGCCGCGCCGCATCGGCCTGACCGTGACGAGTACACATATATTGACACCGCGCAAGTCGGTGACCGCAATCATTGGACTGGCGAACAAGCCGCAGACCAAGCGATTCCGCGGCTGCGCGTATTGTTCAATGTTTGAGACCTGTGCCTTTCGCAAGGCTGGAAAAACCTGTGGGAGAGAATGAAGAACATGCAAAGAACACTCTGTTATTTGGACGGTGCAATGGGCACCATGCTGCAGCAGGCCGGACTGGAAACCGGACGCGCCCCTGAGACGCTCAATCTGGAAAATCCCGACCTCATTGTTCACACCCATCTGGCGTACCTCGAAGCAGGTGCGCAGATTATTTATGCCAACACCTTTGGTGCAAACCGGGAAAAGCTGGCACGTGAAGGTGTGGATACGACCGAGGCCATTCGCGCGGGGGTTGCCTGTGCCCGCCGTGCGGTGGATACCTTCTGTGCAGATCGACCGAACGCAGACCGTCCTCGCGTCGCGCTTGATATCGGTCCGATTGGCCGTCTGCTCGAGCCTTATGGCACGCTGCCTTTTGAGGAAGCATACGATATTTTCCGTGAGATCATTGAGGCCGGACAGGATGCCGACCTCATCATCTTTGAGACCATGACCGACCTGTACGAGGTCAAGGCCGGTGTGCTGGCGGCCAAGGAAAACAGCGACAAGCCGGTCTTTGTCACTATGACCTTTGAGCCCAACCATCGCACCTTCACCGGCTGTTCGGTCGACGCGATGTGCGCCGTGCTGGACGGCTTGGGTGTGGATGCGCTGGGCGTGAACTGCTCGCTCGGCCCGGTGGAACTCTATCCCATTGTGGAGAAAATGAGCCGTTTGACCGCGCTGCCGCTCATCGTCAAGGCCAATGCAGGCCTGCCCGACCCGGAAACCGGTGCATACAGCATTACGCCCGATGATTTTGCCCGCGAGATGGCAAAGTTCCCGGCGCTGGGCGTTCAGTATCTGGGCGGCTGCTGTGGTACGTCGCCCGATTGCATCCGCGAGCTGGTGCAGGAGACCCGCGGACAGACCGCAGCCGAGCGGGAAGTCGTACGTCGCACGGTGGTATGTACCCCGACCGAGACCGTGGTCGTAGACGGTGTGCGCGTCATCGGTGAGCGCATCAACCCGACCGGCAAGAAGCGTTTTCAGCAGGCACTGCGCGACGGTGATCTGGACTATGTTCTGGGTCAGGCGGTCGAGCAGGCCGACGCGGGCGCACACATTCTGGATGTCAACGTCGGTCTTCCGGGCGTGGATGAGCCGGCTATGATGGTAAAGGTGGTCAAGGCAATCCAGTCGGTCACTGACCTGCCGCTTCAGATTGACTCGTCCAATCAGGACGCGCTGGAAGCCGGTCTGCGCGTGGTTAACGGTAAGGCGATCGTCAACTCGGTCAACGGTGAACCCGAGGTGCTCGCACGTGTACTGCCCATCGTCAAGAAGTACGGTGCAGCGGTCATCGGTCTGGCGATGGATCAGAACGGCATCCCGGCAACGGCTGAGGAGCGCTTTGCCATTGCCGAACGCATTTTAAACGCAGCGCTGTCCTACGGCATTCCCAAGGAAGACGTGTTCATCGACTGCTTGACGCTCACCGTATCGGCAGAGCAGGACAAGGCGGTCGAGACCCTGAGAGCTATGCAGATGGTGCGTGACCGTCTGGGTTTGCACTGCACGCTGGGCGTGTCCAATATTTCGTTTGGCCTGCCCAATCGCAGCCTGATTACCACCAGTTTCCTGACGCTTGCGCTGTCGTATGGTCTGGATCTGCCCATCGTAAATCCCAATACCCCGGCGATTATGGATACCATTCGTGCATTTAATGTCCTGTACAACAGAGACAAGAACGCCGAAGCATACATTGCAGCATATTCCGGTCAGCCGGCCGCACCGGTACAGCCGGCGGCTTCTCAGGCTGAGGAAACTACGCTGCCGCACACGGTCGAGAAGGGACTCAAGGACGAAGCACGCCGCCTGACCGTCAGCCTGCTCGCGTCGGGCAAGTCGGAACTGGATATCGTCAATGAGCTGCTCATCCCAGCATTGGACGTGGTCGGCGGACGCTTTGAACGCGGAGAAATCTTTCTGCCGCAGCTCATCAACTCGGCAGGCGCAGCACAGGAAGCCTTCGAGATCATCCGCACCGAGATGGCCAAGAAGGGAACCGGAACGGTTTCCAAGGGTAAGGTCATTGTTGCGACGGTAAAGGGAGATATTCACGATATCGGTAAGAATATCGTGAAGACCATTGTAGAGAATTACGGCTATCGCGTCATTGATCTGGGGCGTGACGTACCCATCGAGACTGTGGTCGAGACAGCGATCCGTGAGGATGTACACCTGATCGGCCTGTCGGCGCTCATGACTACGACGCTGGCCAACATGGGAGAGACCATTCAGGCACTGCGTGCGAGCGGTCATCCGTGTAAGATTTGGGTCGGCGGTGCAGTGCTGACGCCGGAGTATGCGCACAAGATGGGCGCGGATTACTACGCACGCGACGCGCGCGAATCGGTGGATATTTGCAGGGAGGTACTGGGATAAAGCATGGAACTGAGAGAATATCTGAAGCATAAAACATTGTTGTTTGACGGTGCAATGGGCACTTATTTCCGGTCGGTGCATCCCGAGTACCCGGGAAAGTGCGAACTTGCAAACTGCAATGCACCAGCCAAGGTGGCAGAGGTACATAAGAACTATCTGGAGTCGGGCGCACGCGCAATCAAGACCAATACCTTTGCGGCCAATACGCACGCATTGGAATGCAAATTTGACGAGGTGCGCACGGTTATCCGACAGGGCTGGAAGATTGCAACCAAGGTCGCCGAGCCTTATCGTGCCTTCGTCTTTGCCGATATCGGACCGATCACCGACCCGAACGGCGAATATGAGCAGATTGTAGATGAATTTCTGGCGCTGGGCGCTAAGAATTTCCTGTTTGAGACCTGGTCGGACGACGATGACCTGTACGCACTGGCGGCATACATCAAAGCAAGATGCCCGGATGCCTTTCTGATTGCCTCATTTGCGGTCTCGCCTGATGGCTTTACCCGTCAGGGACTGTCCGCCCGTGCGGTTTTGGAACGTGTGACGAATTGCCCGGTGATCGACGCGGCTGGTTTCAACTGCGTGTCTGGTCCCAATCATCTGCTCGCACAGGCGCGCGCTAATGCTGATCTGTTTGGCAAGGAACGTCCGGCAGCCGACTCGGCGATGCTCAGCGTGATGCCAAACGCTGGTTATCCGACCATTGTGGACGGACGTACCTTCTTTGAAAATCGTGCGGGATACTTTGCATCGCGTATGGTTGAGATCGTCGCGGCAGGCGCGAAGATCATCGGCGGCTGCTGTGGTACCACACCCGAGCATATCCGGCTGACAGCCGAAGCACTCAACGAGGAGGAGATCAAGTCTGAACCGGCAGCGGCACAGGTTGAGGTCAAGCCGCGCGAGGTGAAAAACCGTCTGGCAGATAAGTTTGCAGCCAAGAAGCGTGTCATTGCAGTCGAGTTGGACCCGCCGGCGGATGATAACCTGGAAAAGTTCATGGCAGGTGCCAAAGCACTCAAGGAAGCGGGTGTGGACGCGGTCACGATTGCCGACTGTCCGATTGCCCGTGCGCGTGCGGATAGTTCGCTGCTGGCTGCCAAACTGCGCCGAGAGCTGGATATCGACCCCATCCCGCACATGACTTGCCGTGACCGCAATATCAATGCAACCAAGGCGCTGCTGCTCGGCTTGTCGGCTGAGGAAGTGCGCAACGTGCTGGTTGTGACGGGTGACCCCATCCCGTCCGCCGAACGCGACGAGGTCAAGGGGGTATTCTCGTTCAATTCTGCCGTGCTTGCAGGTTATATCCGGGAACTCGGTGAGCAGGGGGTGACGGCACCGTTCCGCGTGTTCGGTGCACTCAATGTCAATGCGGCTAATTTTGAAGTCGAGCTGCGCAAGGCCAAGCGTAAGGTAGAGCAGGGCGTCGCTGGTTTCCTGACCCAGCCGGTCTTCACGTCCCGCGCATTTGAGAACCTGATCCATGCACATGAGGAATTGGATGCCGATATTTTGGGCGGCGTTATCCCGATTGTCAGCCATCGCAATGCACTCTATATGAACAATGAGGTCGCAGGCATTGAGATTTCTCAGGGCGTTATCAATCGCTATGAGGGATTGGATCGCGAGGCGGCTGAGGATCTCGCGGTCGATCTTTCTGTACAGCTGGCACAGCGCATGGAACCGTACACTGCGGGCTGGTATTTCATCACGCCGTTCCAGCGTGTGAGCCTGATTACGCGAATTTTACGAGAACTAAATAAATCTACAGAAACAGATCCTT
>CAUEJN010000095.1 GCA_959018045.1 uncultured Butyricicoccus sp.
ATCCCATCCCCGAGCTCAAGATGGCCATTCATATTGATGCTTACTGTAACGAGTGCGGCAACTGCGCCTGCCTGTGCCCGATCGGCATCATTCCCTATCAGGACAAATTCACCCTGTTCTCCTGCGAGGAGGATTTTGTAGACTCGAAGAACGACGGATTTCTTGGCCGCGAGAAGTACCGCTGGCACGGTCAGGTCGGCACCGATTTCGCCCGGCTGCCTGAGGAACTGCGTCGTGCGATCGATGTCGTGCTTGGCTGAGGAGGCGAGCAAACCATGACGACCTGTATTCAAAACGGTACGCTGGTCACGGGCGCGGAGACGCGCCCGGGTGACCTGCTGATCGAAAACGGTATTATTCAGAAGGTAGGCGTTGGCCTGTCGGGCGATCACAACATCGACGCGACCGGCTGTCTGGTATTCCCGGGCTTTATCGACGGACATACCCACATGGATATGCCGGTCTCGGGCACGGTGACTGCCGACGATTTTAAGACCGGCTCGGAAGCCGCACTGGTGGGCGGTACGACCATGCTCATTGACTTTGCCACCCAGGACAAGGGCGGCACGCTCAAGGACGCGCTGCGCGTGTGGCACGAACGTGCCGACGGTAAGTGCGCTTGTGACTACGGCTTCCACATGGCAGTCACCGACTGGAACGAGCAGACCCGCCGCGAGCTGCACGAGATGGCAGACGCGGGCGTGACCTCGTTCAAGGCGTACTACGCTTATGACGCCCTGATGGTGGATGATCGTGAGATGTACGATCTGCTGTGCGAGATGCGCGAGATCGGCGGCATTCTGGGCGTACACTGTGAGAACGGTCCGGTGCTCGACCGTCTGCGTGAGAAGGCAGTCGCAGCCGGACACACCAGCCCGGCATGGCATCCGCGTACCCGTCCGTCCATCGTGGAGGGCGAAGCGGTTTCCCGTTTCCTGCGCATTGCCGACTTGGCAGGCGCACCGGCGTGGATTGTCCACCTGTCCACTGCCGACGGCCTGAGCGAGATTCGCGCGGCACGTGAGCGCGGCCAGCAGGTACTGGTCGAGAGCTGCCCGCAGTACTTCACCCTGACCGAAGAAGTGTACAACAAGCCCGATTTTGAGGGCGCAAAGTATGTCTGCTCGCCGCCGCTGCGCCCGCAGTCCGATCAGGACGCACTCTGGCAGGCACTGGAAAACGGCGAGATCGACATTTTGTCCACCGACCACTGTTCCTTCAACTTCAAGGGACAGAAGGAGATGGGACGAGACGACTTCACCAAGATTCCCAATGGTATGCCCGGCATCGAGCACCGTCCGACCGTCATGTATACCGCAGCAGTCGCGTCCGGACGCATTCCGGTCACCGCCCTGTGCCAGATGCTGGCCGAGAATCCGGCCAAGATGTTCGGCGTGTGGTCACGCAAGGGCAGTCTGGACGTGGGCAAGGATGCCGATATCGTCATCTATGACCCCAAGGCCGATTTTACCATCTCGGCGGAAAATCAGCATCATAACTGTGATTATACCCCGTTTGAGGGATTCCGCACGGCGGGCTCGGTGCGCGACGTATTTTTGAGCGGTGTACACGCGGTGCAGAACGGCAAACTGGTCGAGACTGGGCGCGGACGGTACATCCCGCGTGATAAAATGAGGTGAAAATCATGTATACGCTGACAATCAACGGCAAGATTTATCAGTCCGAACAGGACAAGCGCCTGATGGATGTGCTGAGAAACGAACTCGGACTCAAGTCGGTCAAGGACGGCTGCTCGGAGGGTGCTTGCGGTACCTGTACCGTGCTCATCGACGGCAAGCCCACCAAGTGCTGTGTGCAGAAGCTGTCCCGCGTGGACGGCAAGACCGTGCAGACGGTCGAGGGTCTGACCGATGAGGAAAAGGAACTGTATGTCTATGCGTTCGGACAGGCCGGCGCGGTACAGTGCGGCTTCTGTATCCCGGGTATGGTCATCTGTGCCAAGGCGCTGCTTGACCAGAATTTGAATCCCACTCGCGATGAGATCGCCTTTGCGCTGCGCAACAACTATTGCCGCTGCACGGGCTACAAGAAGATCATCGATGCGGTAGAACTCGCGGCTGAAATCAAGCGCAATGGCGGTAAGATTCCTGAAGTTCCGCCCATCACCGGTATCGGTGGACAGCATATCCATCGCATCGACGTGCGCGAGAAGGTACTGGGCACCGGCCTGTACACCGACGACATGGAATTTCCGGGCATGCTGTACGCTTCGGCTGTCCGTGCCGAGTATCCGCGTGCCGTCGTGCGCGGCATTGATACGAGCGAGGCCGAAAAGGTACCCGGCATCGTGCGCATCGCGACCGCTGCCGATATTCCGGGCGAGAATAAGATCGGCCACATCAAGCACGACTGGGATACCCTGATTCCGATTCTGGGCTACACCCATTATCTGGGCGATGCCATTGCACTGGTCTGCGGCGAGACGCTGGAAGCGGTCGAGCAGGCCAAGAAGCTGGTTAAGGTCGACTACAAGGTCAAGAAACCGGTCTTTAGCCCGCATGAGGCCATGAAGGAGGACGCACCGCTTGTGCATCGCGGCGGCAATGTGCTGGCACATGAGAAGCTCAAGCGGGGCGACCCGGACACGGCGATTGCAAATGCAAAGTATGTCGTGACCCGTCACTATGAGACCCCGTTTACCGAGCATGCGTTTATGGAGCCCGAGTGCGCGATTGCGGACTTTGACCGCAACGAGAACAAGGTGACCATCTGGTCGTCTGACCAGGGTGTATATACCACGCAGCGCGAATGCGCACTGATGCTCGGACTGCCCGCAGAGCAGGTACACGTCGTCAACGCACTGGTCGGCGGCGGCTTTGGCGGCAAGGAAGATATGTCGGTACAGCATCACGCAGCGCTCATGGCTTACCTGACCGGCCGTCCGGTTAAGGTCAAGCTGACCCGTGCAGAGTCGCTGCTCATCCATCCCAAGCGTCACCCGATGTCCATTGACTGCACGACCGCGTGCGATGAGAACGGTATTCTGGTCGGTACCCGCGTCAAGGTTGTCTCGGACACCGGTGCGTACGCATCGCTCGGTGGTCCGGTTCTGCAGCGTGCCTGCACCCATGCCGCTGGCCCGTACAACTATCAGAACATTGACATTGACGGCACGGCTGTTTATACCAATAACCCGCCCGCAGGCGCGTTCCGCGGCTTCGGCGTCACCCAGACCTGCTTTGCCACTGAGTGCAACCTCAATCTGCTGGCAGAGATGGCCGGCATTTCGCCCTGGGAGATTCGTTACCGCAACGCCATCCGTCCGGGACAGGTACTGCCCAACGGACAGATCGCTTTCGAGGGCACCGCACTGGCCGAGACGCTCGAAGCAGTCAAGGATGTCTTTGAGTCCCATCCGCGTGCCGGTATCGCCTGTGCCATGAAGAATGCCGGTGTCGGTGTCGGTCTGGCCGACTGGGGACGCTGCCGTCTGACCGTGGAAGACGGAAAGATTCATATTCGTGCCGGTGCATCGTGCATCGGTCAGGGTCTTGGCACCGTGCTGACCCAGATTGTCTGCGAGACGACCGGCGAGCTGGCTGAGAACACGGCTTACGTGGCAGCGCAGACCAACACCGCGCCCGATTCCGGTGTCACTTCGGGTTCCCGTCAGACGCTGGTCACCGGTGAGGCTTGCCGCCGTGCTTGCCAGCAGCTGGTTGAGGCACGCGGCAGCGGTACGCTGGCCGATCTGGAAGGTCAGGAGTTCCAGGGCGAATACCTGGCAAAGACCGACCCGATGGGTGCAGACAAACCAAACCCGGTTTCGCATGTCGCTTACGGCTATGCGACGCAGGTTGTACTGCTCAACGAGGACGGCACGCTGGAAAAGGTTGTTGCAGCCCACGACGTTGGTCGTGCGATCAACCCCAACGCCTGCGAAGGTCAGATTGAGGGCGGCGTTGTCATGAGTCTGGGCTATGCGCTCACCGAGCGCTTCCCGCTCAAGGACGGCAGACCGACCTTGAAGCTCGGACAGCTCGGTCTGTTCCGCGCCAACAAGACCCCGGACGTTGAGACCATTCTGGTCGAGAAGAACAAGCCCGACCTGGCTTGCGGCGCTGTCGGTATCGGTGAGATTACCTCCATTCCGACCGCTCCCGCTGTACAGGGTGCATATTACAAGCTGGATGGCAAGTTCAGAACTTCGCTGCCGCTCGAGGACACCCCGTACACGCCCAAGTAAAACATTAAGCTATAAAAAGACCGCTCTCAAGACTGGGAGCGGTCTTTTGGGGATAAAAGAAGTCCCGTCTGTACGAAGCGGGACTTTGAGAAATCGGTTTTATTTACTTCTTTGCTTCTTCCTTGGGAAGGGTCAGGTTGAGCAGGATCGCGACGATGGTCGTAACGACAACCGGAGAGCTGCCGAATACGGTGGTAACCCAAGCCGGGAAACCGCCGAGCGAACCCTGTACCTGGGTGATGCCGACGCCGATGGCGACTGCCAGGCCGACGACTGTGCTCGAGCGCATGGAGAAACCGTCCGAGGTGATCATGCGCACACCGGTCATGGTGATGGTTGCGAAAACCGAGATGGTTGCACCACCGATGACGCACTGCGGAATGGTCGTGAGGATCGAGGAAATCTTGGGTACGAAGCCTGCGACTGCCAAAACGATTGCGGAGAAGGCAAAGACTGCGCGGTTGATGACGCGGTTTACCGTAACGATACCGACATTCTGGCTGTAGCTTGCGGTGGGCAGACCGCCGAAGACTGCGCCGACGATACTCATAACACCCTGGCCGATGATACCACCGGACAGCTCCTTGTCGGTGGGCATACGGTCCATACCACCCATGGTGGTCGAGCTCAGGTCGCCGATGGTCTGAACTGCGTTGACGATGTAGACAATCGCGAGCGAGATGCACGCGCTGACCTCGAAGGTGATACCGAAGTGCATGGGAGCGGGCAGGTTAAACCAGCCGGCAGCACCAACTTCAGCGAAGGATACCATGCCCATTGCGTAAGCGACGATGTAGCCGACGATCATACCGAAGGGGC
>CAUEJN010000096.1 GCA_959018045.1 uncultured Butyricicoccus sp.
GGCAATTTACCGCTTCTGATCGTGCGTGCAAGCTTTGGCACGATCGGTATTCTGTGTAACTATTATGCAATCGACCATCTGCTGCTGTCTGATGCGTCCATGCTCAACAAGCTGTCACCGTTTGCAGCCATTATCTTTTCGCTGATCTTCCTGCACGAGAAGGTCAAACCGGTGCAGGCAGCTGCAATCATCGTCGCGTTCGGCGGTGCGCTGTGTATCATTAAGCCCAGCTTTGATTTGACCGAATTTTTCCCGGCGTTGGTGGGATTTTTCGGTGGTGTGTGCGCGGGTGCAGCGTACACGGCAGTACGCGCGCTCAGCCAGCGTGAGGAACGCGGTGCATATATCGTATTCTTCTTTTCCGGTTTTTCCTGCCTGTCGGTTGTGCCCTGGCTGCTCATGCACGGCGAGCCGATGACGCTGGCTCAGACACTCAGCCTGCTGGGTGCCGGTTTTGCCGCGACTGGTGGTCAGTTCTCGATCACGGCGGCTTATTCCAACGCACCGGCGAGCGAAATCTCGGTTTTCGACTATTCTCAGGTCGTCTTTGCCGCCATTCTGGGATTCTTCCTCTTCGGTCAGATTCCCGACTGGCTGAGCGTTCTGGGTTATTGCATCATTTGCGGCGTGTCCCTCGGTATGTTCTGCTACAATCGACAGGCAATCAAATCTTATTAAAACGAAAGCGCACGGCTCATGTGATATGCTCCCTTTATGAGAGACAGTGAAAAAAGAAAACTGTCAATCATGGAGGGAGCATTTTTATGTCCAAAAACCAAGGGTTAAGTGCAGAAGAAAAAGTAAAACTGGTGCGAAGATGTTTGGCCGGAGAAATGAGTGTAAGTGAAGCAGGCCGCCAGGCGGGAGTACATCACAAGAGCATTCAGCGCTGGATCGACCAATACGAGGCGGAGGGTGCAGAAGGCTTTTTCCCACAAGAGCGGAATCGGGTATATAGCGCCGAAATAAAAGAGCGGGCTGTCCGGGATTATCTGTCTAACGCAGGAAGTCTGCAGGATATCTGCAAAAAGTACAAAATACGAAGCAATACCCAACTCAGAAAGTGGATAAAGGTGTATACTGCTCATGGAAACTTCAATTCAGTAAAGTTTTCCGGAGGAGGAAGCTACATGAAACAAGGCAGAAGCACTACGCAGGAAGAGCGTATTCAGATAGCAAAGGAATGCTATGCATCAGGAAAGAACTACGGAGAAGTGGCACTCAAATACAATGTGAGCTACCAGCAAGTCCGTGCTTGGACGTTGCGGTATGAAGAATTGGGAGAAGCCGGTTTGGAGGATCGACGCGGCAGACGAAAAAAGGATCAAGCGCCGCGCACTGAGCTTGAGAAGGCACAGATCGAAATAGAGCAGCTGAAGCACAAACTGTATTTGGCAGAAATGGAGAATGCACTGCTAAAAAAATTGGACGAGGTGATGAGGAGGGATGTCTATCGCAAGTAAGACAGCGCCATCTCTATAAGGCCATAAAAGAGTATTGCGCGGAAAGTGGCAACGCGGTTGAAGATGCTTGTAAGATGCTGCGGGTATCCAGAGCCACGTACTACAGATGGGTATCCAGCAGAAAAAGCTCCAGGATAGCAGAAAACGAGGCGATCGCTGAAAAAATCGAGCAGATCCACATGGAGAGTCCAGACAAGGGTTACCGCCGTATTAACGATGATCTTCGTCATGACTACGGTGTACATGTGAATGACAAGCGGGTACTCCGCATCTGCCGAAAAAGAGATATAAAGTCTACCGTTAAGTACAACAACCATGGTTGTACCAGACGGGCAAAGAACCCGCAGTATATTGCAGAGAATATTTTAAACCGGGATTTTCATGCCAAAGCACCAAATGAGAAGTGGTTGACCGATGTGACAGAATTCAAATGGTATGAAGGAATTGAAGTACACAAGGTTTATTTGAGCGCGATTTTAGATCTATATGACCGCCGGATTGTGTCTTTCGTAATAAGCGAGCGAAACGACAATCCGCTTGTTTTCAAGACCCTGGACAAGGCTGTGAGAAGCAATCCGGGAGTTCATCCCGTCTTCCACTCTGACCGTGGTTACCAATATACCAATCGAACATTCCATCACAAGTTGGAAAAAGCCGGCATGACACAGAGCATGTCTCGTGTGGCCAAGTGCATCGACAACGGCCCGATGGAAGGGTTCTGGGGCATTCTGAAACGTGAACGCTACTACGGCAAGCGGTTTACCAGCAAACGCGAATTAATTCAAATGATCACAAGCTACATCAGCTACTATAACAATCGGCGTGTACAGCGCAACCTGGGTGTGCTCACTCCTTTTGAGAAACATGCCCTTTTTCACGCTGCATAAAAAACGACCGGCAGCTGTGCTGCCGATCGCGAAAAATTTTATGTTTTTTCATTGTCTCCTTGACGGGATGCACATCATTTTACACTGAGTGCTGTATCAAATTCATATTCAATTATTCAAATTAGGTCAAACTATGCCAAACTGCCACAGCCCAAAACGAGGGGAAGGCAGGCTGAAAAGCACCTCCAAAAACACCCCAAAAATCGGCTCTCGGTTAACCACTTTGGGCACCACTTGACCCTCTTGTTGCCCTCTTTTTGGCCGGTTAACCACTTGCGGACCACTAAAAATTGGGTGAAAACGGCTCTCGTTTTTCCAAATTTGGTCAAACTATATCAGCCCGTTTAGATATAGTAAAACCCCGGAAAACCTTGATTTTCCGGGGTTTTTGAACCATTTTGATACGGTTTGAACAGCAGATTATCTCTTGCTGAACTGCGGAGCACGACGAGCTGCTTTGAGACCGTATTTCTTTCTCTCCTTCATTCTGGGGTCACGGGTCAGGAAACCAGCAGCCTTCAGAGTGGGACGGTACTCCTCGGTGTTAGCCTGCAGCAGAGCGCGAGCGATGCCGTGACGGATTGCACCAGCCTGGCCGGTGAAGCCGCCGCCGACAACGGTGCACTCGATGTCGAACTTATCGGTGGTGTTGGTAGCCTCCAGCGGCTGACGAACGATCAGCTTCAGGGTCTCGAGGCCGAAATAGTTGTCGATGGTGCGGTTGTTGATCTTGATCTCACCGGTACCGCCCGGGAACAGACGAACTCTTGCAACAGAGGACTTTCTTCTGCCGGTACCGTAGAAATATGCTTTCTTAGGCGTATACATTGTTCATTATCCTCCTTACAAGATTACTTTTCCCATGCTTCGGGCTTCTGAGCTGCATGACCGTGCTCAGCACCCTTGTAGATCTTCAGACGGGTCGCGGACTGGCGACCGATCGAGTTCTTGGGCAGCATACCCTTAACAGCCAGCTGCATAGCCTTCTCCGGATTTTCAGCCATCAGGGTCTTGTACTGAACTTCCTTCAGGTGGCCAACCCAGCCGGTGTGATGACGGTAGTACTTCTGCTCGAGCTTCTTGCCGGTCAGAATTGCCTTGTCAGCGTTGATGATGATGACGAAGTCACCGCAGTCAACATGAGGGGTGAAAGTAGCCTTGTGCTTGCCGCGCAGCAGCATAGCAGCGGTAGCAGCGGTACGGCCGAGGGGCTTGCCTGCAGCGTCCAGTACATACCACTTGCGCTCAACGGTCTCTGCCTTTGCCATGAAAGTGGACATGATGCTTTCCTCCATATATTTTAAAATAATTTACAGCGAATATTGTGGTTCAGCTGATTTGTTTTTGCAATCAAAAGCGGCTCTTGAGGAGCCTTATTTATTAAACCATACCGAAATCGGAAAGTCAACAGCTTTTTTTCGTTTTTTAATTTATCTTCGGACAATCTCGCTCAATCTCTTTTATTCTCGCTCATACTCTCGTTTTCTCACAACTCAATTTATTTTTTACCCTCTTGCCCTGTCGGTGGATTTCTGCTATATTTCCTTTAGACCAAAATCCGGACGCATATAGAAAGGAAAACCTATGCTGCAAAAACTATTATCTTTCACCCGCCGTGCGGTAGACCATTATCATATGATTGAGGAAGGCGACCGCATTGCGGTCGGTGTATCGGGCGGCAAAGACTCTCTGACTCTGCTGACTGCACTGGCCGGCCTGCGCCGGTTTTATCCCAAAAAGTTCGAAGTCGTGGCAATTACCCTGGAGATGGGCTAAGATGACATGGACTTCTCCCCTGTTCAGGCGCTGTGCGATGAACTCGAAGTCGAATACATCCGTATTCCCACCCAAATCAAGCAGATCGTATTTGACATCCGCAAGGAAGAGAATCCCTGCTCGCTGTGCGCCAAGCTGCGCCGTGGTGCACTGCACGACGCTGCCTTGCAGGCTGGATGCAAGAAGGTCGCGCTCGGTCATCACTTTGATGACGTGGTCGAGACCTATATGCTGTCTCTCATGTATGAAGGCCGTATTTCGTGCTTTAAGCCGGTCACCTACCTTGACCGCGTCGGTGTCACGCTCATTCGTCCGCTGATCTATACCCCGGAACATTATATTCGCTCGTTTGCAACCCGTAATAACCTGCCGGTTGTGCATAACCCCTGCCCTGCTGATGGCAATACCAAGCGTCAAGAGGTCAAAGACCTGCTCAAGACCTTGGAAAAGCAGAATCATGGCCTGCGCGAGCGTATCTTCGGCGCAATCCAGCGCTATCCACTGGACGGTTGGGACGCGGATACCACACGCTATAAACTCTAAGCACCGCAGCCAAAATGAAGTTTGGATCAAACCTTTTCAAAGGTTTGCGGGTTCTTAGGGCAGAGCCCTGAGACGCCGTCCGCAGACGGCGGAATCCTCTTTTGAAACCCGGTGTCCGCCCCGGGTTTCAATGAAACTTTCGTTCAAAAGCGCGCTCCGCAGAGCGCAAGACACCCCTCAAGATTCCCCGATGGATTTCCGCTATCGAATCCAGAAATCCACAAAAACGGATATAATAGGAAAGACCACCCGTTTGGGTGGTCTCAGTTTGTCGAAAAAGTTCAGCTATGCTGGGCTTTTTCGCTTTTATGGTGTAAA
>CAUEJN010000097.1 GCA_959018045.1 uncultured Butyricicoccus sp.
CCTGCCCACAGCGCGCCATTGAGTACGGAAAATCTACGCAAAAACACGGACGCTACACCATCGATGCGTACGTAGACGATTGACGCACACAACATATTTCTCACAGGTGATTTCATTTGAAACAAAAGAAGCCTTCTCTCTTTAAAAAAGTGCTGCTCGGCATTGTCATTTTGCTTGTCCTGCTCGCGGGCGCATTTTTCTAGTACGTATCCGACTATTACCGTGCCGAGGATGTCTCCGTCAGCGTACTGGCACAGGATGACGGCATCACAGTTCAGGACAACCTGACCATTCTCTCGCCTTTCTCCCCGACCGACACAGCGGTAATCTTTTACCCCGGTGCAAAGGTCGAGGCCATCGCCTATCTGCCGCTGCTCGACCAAATTCGACAGACCGGTGTGACCTGTATTCTGGTCGATATGCCCTTTCACATGGCGATTTTTGACACAGATGCGGCGCAGGATGTCATCGCGCAGTTTCCGGAATGTGAGCACTGGTACATCGCTGGGCACTCCATGGGCGGTGCAATGGCCTCACAGTTTGCCACCGACCATCCAGATGAAGTCGACGGCCTCATCCTGCTCGGTGCGTATCTCTACGGCGATTATCCGATCGCCGACACGCTCACCATTTACGGCTCGCTCAACCAGAGCGTCGAAGACAAACTGGACTACACCGAAAACGTGGTAGAAATTGCAGGCGGCAACCACGCCCAGTTTGGCAACTACGGTGCGCAGAAGGGCGACCCGCCCGCGACCATCTCGGCTGCCGAACAGCAGGCACAGGCGGTCAGCGCCATTGAGACATTCATTGCGCAGCGTCAAGCTGCATAAAAAAACACCCGGAACCTCTGCGGACTGCATGAGGCTTCCGGGTGTTTTTTAATCATATCGCGGCAGAACTGCACTGCTGTCACATGGTATCTGTCCTGATCTCTTTGCATATCCTGTATCACCTGACAAAAGGAGGTCGACACCATGTCCAAAAAACAACCAATCATACGCTGTGTCTTTTCCCCGGATTCCGGGCAGACACTCTCCAAGCTGCTGGATGACGCTTTCCGGCTCTACCTGCGCCAGGCACTCGAGCAAACGTCGCGCGACTTGGTCTGACCAGCATGTATTTTGACAATCCTTCTGCCTACCACGCGGCGTTATACATCAGACTCTCCAAGGAAGATGAGCATGAAGGGCCGTCCCAGAGCGTACAGAATCAACAGTCTTTGCTGCAAACGTTTGTCCAACAGCACGGATTATCGATCTATGACACCTATATAGACGACGGTTGGAGCGGTACAAACTTTGACCGTCCCAATTTTCAGCGCATGATTGCCGACATTGAAATCGGGAATGTCAATCTGGTCATTACCAAAGACCTTTCTCGTCTGGGTCGTGACTATATTCTGACCGGTCACTATATGGAGCGGTACTTTCCGGAACACCGGGTGCGGTATATTTCTCTACTGGACGGCATTGATACCGGCGTGGACTCCACTGCCAACGACATCACGCCTTTCCGCGCCATCATGAACGACATGTACGCAAAGGATATCTCCAAGAAAATCAAGAGCGTCAAGCGGGATAAGCAGCGAAAAGGACTGTTTATCGGAGGAAAGCCAGTATACGGCTACAAAATGCACCCGACCGAGAAAAATAAAATCGTAATTGATGAGAACGTCGCTCCGGTGGTGCGGCGTATCTTTGCCCTAGCTCTTTCGGGCATGAGCTGTCGTCAGATTGCCGCTCTGCTCAATCAGGATGGCGTGCCCACGCCGTCGGCTTACGCGCATCTGTCCATTGCCAGGCCCGGCGCGTATTCCGGTCTGTGGAGCGGGGAGCGTATCTCCGAAATGCTTCAAAACGAGACCTACATCGGCAATATGGTGCAGGGCCGCAGGGTGAAAATCAGCTACAAATCCAAGAAATGTCTTAACCAATCCCCCGAACACTGGGTAATTGTGGAAGGCACGCACGAGCCAATTATTGACTCGGAGACCTTTGAAAAAGTGCAGGTATTATTAAGCAGCCGCAGGCATACACGCAGCCGAACCCATGATTTTGCCCTCAAAGGACTGATTTTCTGTCACGAGTGCGGGCATCCGCTGTCAATCATCAACCGCAAAAATGCCAAAGGTGACGATGTATTGTACTTTATCTGCCGTACTTATCAGCGCAACACCCGCGCCGGTGTCTGTACCAGTCATTCCATTCAGGAACGAACGGTCACACGCGCAGTTTTTTCTAAAATACAGGAACTCTGCGCGTCTGCCTTGCAGCCCGATGCGCTGTTTTCCATTGCATACGAGGCTGTACAAAAATCCCAATCACATTCCTCTCGCCTATCCGAACTGCAAGGCATCCAGTCCAAGCTCGATACCCTGACCGCAAACCTAGATCAAATATATGATGATCGTCTGTCCGGGTTGCTGTCAGCGGAAGATTTTGCACGGATTTACCAGCGTGCGGACCGGGAGCGTCGTGCACTGGAAGAAAGAAAACGTGAGCTGTCACAGCAGACGGCTTACCCAGTCTCCGCACAAGATCGTGCCCATGCACTGGTGCAGCAATTTCTTCAAACCCTTGACAGCAATCGTGCGCTTCTGGTCAGCCTGATTGCACGCGTCGAACTCACGCAGGACAAAGAAATCATCCTCTATTTGCGCTTCCATGCACTGGAGGCGATTTTTTAGTCGCTCCTTCACTGACAATAAGCGCGGCGCGATGTATCGCGCATTGAGAAAAAAGCGCTGCAAAAGCTGCGCACGGCGATGGAAGCGCAGGAAGGCCCGGCTTGACGAATACGGGTGCGGGCGGTATGATGGAAAGGAAAATACAAAGATTGTGAGATGATCCCAATGCAGCCCATGAAATTCTGTCAAAGCTGCCGCCTTCCGCTCGTGCCGCAAGTACAAGGCACCGAAGCCGACGGTTCTAAAAGCGAAAGCTACTGCATGTATTGTTATCAGAACGGTGCATTCACCGAAGAGCTGACCATGGAAGACATGATTACGCGGCGTGCACCCGTATTTGCAAATTCCAATCCCGATATGACCATTCAAGAGGCGTTTGATCTGCTGCACGAGCTGCTCCCCAAGCTCGAACGCTGGAAAACGATTGGGTGACCGGCTATGCCTCAGATTTTACTGCTCGAAGATGACGCTGCCCTGTCGAGCGGCATTGTGCTGGCGCTCAAAGCAGCCGGTCGGGTCGTTCCCTGTGCCGATCTGGCCGCAGCGCGGCAGGCGCTGTCTGCTCAGCACTTCGATCTTCTGCTGCTCGACGTCAATCTGCCCGACGGCTCGGGTCTGGATCTGTGCCGTGAAGTACGCCGCACCTCATCGGTCCCCATCCTCTTTTTGACCGCACGCGATGCCGAGTACGACGAGGTCGCCGGTCTGGAAGCGGGGGCAGACGACTACATCGTCAAGCCCTTCAGTCTGGCCGTGCTGCGCGCACGTGTCGGCGCCGCCCTGCGGCGTTCTGTTCAACCTGCCGAAGTCATCCAAATAGGCGATCTGACGCTGGACTTTTCTCGTCAGCTCTTTCAGCGCGGTAATGAGCCGCTGACGCTCAGCCGTACTGAACAGCGGCTGCTGCGGCTGCTGACTCAGAATGTTGGCCGTACGCTCTCCCGCGAAGTTCTGCTCGAACGGGTGTGGGATGGCGGGGAATTTGTGGATGAAAACACGTTATCGGTCACCATTCGCCGTTTGCGGCAGAAAATTGAGGCCGATCCCAAAAAGCCGGTCTATCTGCGCACGGTTTACGGCATTGGTTACGTCTGGGGAGAGGCATAATGGCACAAATTCTGTTATTGCTCGCTGCCGCCGTGCTGCTGTGCGTTTCTGCCGTGCTGTTTTTTCGCGCCCGAAACACCCACGACCGGCTGGACAACATGATCGACTGCGCCATTCGCGGTGAATTTCAGCCCACGCGATACGATGAGAGTCAAATCTCACGTACCGAGCAAAAACTCGCGCAATATTTGTCCGCAAGTGTGCTATCGCGCACGTCACTGGATGAAGATCGCGCACGCATTCAATCGCTCATCGGCGATATCTCCCACCAGACGCGCACACCGATTGCAAATATTTTGCTCTATACCTCGCTGCTAGACGAGGAGCCTTTGACCGACGAGCAGCACGCTCTCGCCAAACAGGCCTGTCAGCAGGCTGAAAAGCTGCGGTTTCTGATCGATTCTCTGGTCAAGACCTCCCATTTGGAAACCGGTCTGGTGCAGGTGCATCCGGTCACAAGCCCGCTCGCACCCATGCTGGATTCGCTCTATCAGACCTATCTGCCAGCGGCGCAGGACAAAAACATCACGCTGACCGTCGCACCGACCACCGTTTCGGCGCACTTTGACCCCAAATGGACGACCGAAGCCGTGGGCAACCTGATTGACAACGCCATCAAGTACACACCCGAAGGCGGTACGGTTCAGATTACCGTGCAGGACGCGCCCATGTACTGCGCCGTATGGGTAGCGGACAGCGGCCCGGGCATTGCCGAAGCCGAACATGCCAAGATCTTCGCCCGGTTCTACCGGGCACCTTCTGCCGCGCAGATTCCCGGCGTGGGCATCGGCCTGTACCTGGCCCGTCAGATTCTGCGCGCCCAGAACGGCTATATCAAGGTCAGCTCTGCGCCCGGAAAAGGCGCGGTCTTCTCGGCCTTTTTGCCCAAAAACTGAGCTCCAAGTCCTCTCCCGGATGCGGAGCTCTCTTTGTGTCCGCGCAATTGTGACAAAAGTGTTAGATTTTTCTATCGATTTGTAAGGCTCTGGTAAGATTGTTTTGGTATGATAGAGCCAGAACAAAACAGCACAACACTTCAAGGAGGCTTTTTCCATGACAATCTTACAGACTTCCCCTCT
>CAUEJN010000098.1 GCA_959018045.1 uncultured Butyricicoccus sp.
GGCGCGGCCTTTCGAGAAAGGCCGGCGAAAGCTTCATTGTTTGGTGCGGTGCTATTCTTCTGCATAAATCCCATCCTGCGGCTGACTGACATCAACTGCACTATCCTCTTCCGCCACAGTCTCTTCGCTCGCGCCCAGAACCTGTTCAGGGTCAATCGCTTCACCATTCGCATATAATTCCAAATGCAGGTGACTTTCCTGTCCGGACTCTGCATAGCCGATTGTTCCCACTGTGCCGATTACATCACCCGCACGCACGTGATCGCCTGCGCTAACCTTCAAATTCTCGGCCAGGCACTGATACACGGCCTGTTTGCCATCGGCCAGGTTAATCACAACCGTACCGCCGTACTGTGCGTCGACCTCAGCCCGCTCGACCGTACCGTCCGACACAGCATACACACGCATACCCGACTGGGCGGCATAATCGGTTCCGGTGTGTACCCGCCAGTCGCCCATGGTCTCGTCCTTGACCAGCGTATCGCCCGAAAACGCCTTGAGCACCTCACCGTCTACCGGTCTGACCCAGATGGGTGCAGGCTGTTCGACTGCGGTTTCCTCCTTGGGCTGCTCGGCCTCGGGCGCTGCCTCAGGTTCGGGCTCTGGCTCAGGCTGCACCGTCGGTTCGGTCGGCTCGGCGGGTATATCCACATCGGGTACGGCGACCGGGGTCTGCACGGCGGCATCGCTGCTCGACGGCAGATAAACCGTCTGGTCGGTCTGGTCGCTCTCCCCTGCCGAAAAGAACAGGACATAACTGGAAACCGCGATGACAACCAGACAGATGGATAAAATGACATAGAAACTGCGGTCGGACTTGTTCGCCTGACCGGTATATCCCTGCTTGCGCATACTCTGAACACCTCCGGGGATAGTATCGGCTGCGCTGCGCTGGTTTATACCGGATTTTCGCAAAGAAATCGACCGGTTATTCTGTCGAAATCGTGGTCAAGGTCGTGCCCGGATAGTAATGCGCCAGGATTTCGTCGTAGGTCTGTCCCTGCTCGGCGCTGTACTTTGCGCCCCACTGGCTCAGTCCCACGCCGTGACCGTAACCGGTGGTCGTAAAAGTCAGGGTATTGCCATCGATCTTGACCGTAAAATTGGTAGAATTGAGTCCCAGAAGTGTGCGCATGACCGTTCCCTTGACCTCCACGCCGCCGAACTTCATGCGCACAATGCCGCCCGCCTCGCTGCGCTCGGAAGCCTTGAACCAGCCCGACGGGTCGCCCGACAAATCGGCTGAGGGCAGAGTCTTGGCTGCGCGTTCGCGAATCTCGTCGGCTGTCAGCACGACCGCGTCGTAATACTTAGGGCAGGCCTCGCCGCCCGGGCTGTCCACCGACTGCAAGTAGGGAATGTCACTGCCCCACACGTCGACCGCGCGCTCGGTCTTCTCACCCGCTGCCGAACTGAACACCGCGACAATGGGTTCGCCCTCGTAGGTCAGTACCTGACCGGCTGTGTCCTCGACTGCCTGCCGGATGACATCCTGGGCTGTGTCCGCCTGCTCACCCCAGCGTGCTGCGGCCTCGGTTTTGAGGTCGACGAAGGCCGCACAGTGCGCCGGGTCATCGCACACGTCGGCCTCTTCATGCTGTGCCGGTCTGCCGGTTTTCTGCTTATAGAGTGCGTAAGTACGGGCGGCGACCGCCTGCGCGCGGATGGCTTCGGTTGGGAAATCGGGCGAAATCTCACCCGCGACTACGCTCGTAACGTAATCTTCCAGTTTCATCGTCCGCGCTTCCCCGTCCACCAGGACGGTGATTTCTCCATTTGCAACGATCGACTTGTCGGTTACCGTTTGTTCGCCCCCTGCCGGTGGGCTCTCGGTGATTTCTGCATCCGCTGCAACGCTCTCTTGCGGGATTGACAAGGGCCCCTCCTGCTCTAAAAGTCCGCAAAATACCGGGAGTATATAGATCACAGCCGTGAGAAGTAGTCCAATCACCAGCACTTTCCTCATTTTTTCCGTCCTCCTGACTTCACGATTTTTAACTTTAACACATTGACAACTTTGCAGGATAATAGTAATATTGATTCATATAGTTTTTCTAAGAAAAGGGGATTTTGCCATGGTCAACCAGATGAAAAATATGGATCCTGAAACGATCCATACGATCTGTGAACAGCTGCGTCCGCTGCATCAGGTCAAAAAGGATACCTTCTCAAAGTACAATGTCAAGCGCGGCCTGCGAAACGCGGACGGCACAGGCGTTATGGCCGGTATCACCCGTCTTGGTAACGTTCATGGCTACCTGCTCAACGAAGGTGAGCGCGAACCCATCGAGGGCAAGCTGACCTATCGCGGCATCGATCTGTACGACCTGCTCTACGCTTTCGAGCACGAAGACCGCTTCGGCTTTGGCGAGGTCGGCTACCTGCTGCTGTCCGGCAGTCTGCCCACCCGCGAGCAGCTCAGCCTCTTCACGGCAATGATCGGTGAGGCGCGTGCCCTGCCCGACAACTTCACCGAGGACATGATTATGCGTGCGCCCAGCCCGGACATCATGAACAAGCTGGCAAGCGCAACCCTCGCGCTCTACTCCTATGACCCCATGCCGGACGATATCTCGACCGAGAACATCCTGCGTCAGGGCATCGGTCTGATGGCCAAGTTCCCGGTCATCATCTCCCACGCCTACCAGGCACGCCGCCGCTACTTTGAGGGCAAGTCGATGTTCCTGCACGAGCCCGACCCCAAGCTGTCCACGGCCGAAAACATCCTGCGCCTTATCCGTCCGGACGGCTCGTTCACCGACGACGAGGCTAAGCTGCTCGACCGCTGCCTGATTATTCACGCAGAGCACGGCGGCGGTAACAACTCGGCATTCACCGCGCACGTGGTCTCGTCCTCGGGCACCGATACATACTCGGCGATTGCCGCTGCGGTCGGCTCGCTCAAGGGTCCCCGTCACGGCGGTGCAAACCTCAAGGTCGTCCAAATGTTTGACGACATCAAGGCGCACGTCACCGACTGGAGCGATCAGGACGCAGTCTATCAGTACCTGCTGCGCATCCTCGCCGGTGAGGCCGGTGACCACAGCGGTCTGATTTACGGTATGGGTCACGCCATCTACACCCTGAGCGACCCCCGTGCAGTCTCGCTCAAGGCGGCTGCACGTCCGCTGGCCGAAAAGAAGGGTTATCTCGACGAGTTCAACCTCATCGAGACCGTCGAGCGTCTGACTCCGGCTGCTTTTGCCGAGTCTCGCGGCATGGATTCCAAGGTCATGTGCGCAAACGTCGACCTCTATTCCGGTCTGGTTTACAAAATGCTGGGCATCCCGCAGGAAATGTTCACCCCGCTGTTCGCAACCGCTCGTATCGTTGGCTGGATTGCGCACCGCATGGAGGAAGTCGCATTCGGCGGACGTATCATCCGTCCGGCGTACAAGGCGCTGTCCAAGTCTGCGCCCTACATCCCCATCGACGAACGGGGATAATCCCATTATACGCACAGCCCGCGCAAACATGCGGGGTCTGTGTCGCCCTTGTGGCATCGCAAAAAAAATTCGCCCGGAACGCACGCACGTTCCGGGCTTTTTCTCGCTCCTTCTGCATATTTTAGATTGACAAAATCAAAATGTTAGTTTATGCTAACATTAAGATAGATTATCAATGACAGTTCCGTCGTTTGGAAAGGAGCTTTGTATGCAAACCTTCGTCGGATTACTCATCCCCTTCCTCGGCACCACGCTGGGCGCTGCCTGCGTCTTCTTCCTGCGCGGCGCCTTCCCCGCCAAACTACAAAAAGGCCTGCTGGGCTTCGCCTCGGGCGTTATGGTGGCCGCCTCCATCTGGTCGCTGCTCATCCCTGCGATGGAGCAGTCCGAAGATATGGGCAAGCTGGCCTTCATTCCCGCTGCCGTCGGCTTTCTGGCCGGTATCGGCTTCCTGCTGCTCATCGACCGCCTGATTCCCCATCTACATTTGGAAAGCTCGGTCGCAGAAGGCCCGGCCTGCCAGCTGCGCAAGTCCACCATGCTGGTGCTCGCCGTCACCATCCACAATATCCCCGAGGGCATGGCCGTCGGTGTGGTCTTTGCCGGTCTGATGGCGCAGAATACCACCCTGACCCTGGCCGGTGCGTTCGCTCTGTCCATCGGCATTGCAATTCAGAACTTCCCCGAGGGTGCGATTATCTCGCTTCCCCTGCGCAGCGCTGGTGAAATGAGCCGCTCCCGCGCATTTGTCTACGGTACACTGTCGGGTGTTGTAGAGCCGATCGCGGCGGCAATCACCATCGCACTGTCGTCGGTTATGACCCCGATTCTGCCTTATTTCCTGTCCTTTGCTGCGGGTGCAATGATTTATGTCGTGGTTGAGGAGTTGATTCCTGAGGCTTCGGAGGGTGAGCATAGTAATATCAGTACGATTGGCTTTGCGGTTGGATTTGTGCTGATGATGATTTTGGATGTCGCCCTCGGCTAACCACCGCACCCCTATTGAAGTTTGGATCAAACCTTTTCAAAGGTTTGCAGGTTCTCAGGGCAGAGCCCTGAGTCGCCATCCGCAGATGGCGAAATCCTCCTTGATTCCCGGTGTTCGCCCCGGGAATCAATAAACTTTCGTTTTCAATCGCTCGCCACAGCGAGCGAAACTCCCCTCTTGAAACCCGGTGTCCGTCCCGGGTTTCAACCAAAACAAACAAAAAAGGAAAGACCGTCCCTTCGGACGGTCTTTCCAAGAGATTGCGCGACACACTCCTTTTACTCACGCACGGCGTGAGAACAAGGATAGTGGCCTACGGGCTGCGGGTCGCGCTTTTATTTTTCATTTTAGTTGATTTTCGCAGAGGCGAAAATCAAAAAGGGGATTCCGGACTCTGCGGAGTCCGGCTCAGGGCTCTGCCCTGAGAACCC
>CAUEJN010000099.1 GCA_959018045.1 uncultured Butyricicoccus sp.
ACACGCGCAAAGGCAGCCAACTGCTGCGGCGCGGTCTGCTGCATCACAGAAGTCATGCTGTCAATATCAGCCTGCTGCTCGCCGCTGGTTGTCTCAAGAGTCTCGACCCGGCGTTCAAGTGCCGGGTCAGTACCACCGCTGGACATAGGCGGTCTGGTCTGCGTTTGGGGAAAGTGAAGTGCCATTACTGAAAACCTCCCTGCACTGCCGTGATGTATCCGTCCTCGCCGCTCTCACCACGCTCGACGGTGACACGGAAGTTGAACGCCCAGCCGTTGGTCTGGGTCTTGTTCTGGAACGGGTGATTGCGACCGGCCTTAACGTCGGCAGTTGCATCCTCCCATACCGGTTCTGGGTCGTTGCCGTTGTTGGTCATCTCGACCGTGCACTCGGCATCGACCGGAATCTTGCCGGTGATGGCCAACACGGCGACCGTAATCTGCTTCTCGACCGCCAGCGGTTCGGACAGCGTGATGACTGCCCGATGTACGGCCTTGGTAAAGGTCAGCTGGAGTGTGGACGACTTGCCCGCCGAATCCGTGGCAACAATCTGCACGGTCTGTGCGCCGTTGAGAATCTTCTGGAAGTATTCGCCCGTGACCTCAAAGGTGTTCTGCTGACAGAGCGTCGGTTTATAGGTACGTCTGACTAGATTACCCACCTTTTCGGTAACCGTGACCTCCTGCTGCTCGGCATCACTCACCGTGTACGGGATGGTAAAGCCCTCGGATTTCTCGCCCAGATCGCCCGACAGGTCGCACGCAATGACCGGCGCGGTGTTGTTGTCGATGGTACGGCTCGGGCTGGTTGTGTAGCTCGAATACGCTGCAAAAGAGTCATAAGCCCGGACGCGATAAATAACGCTGGTGTGGCTGCCCTTGGGGATGCTATCCTGATAGCTGAGCGCCGCGCCCTTGTAAATCCGGGTGAATGCGCCCGAGCCGTCCCATTGGCGTTCGAGTTCGTAGCCCTCGAGGTTGCCATCGACATCGGATGATGCCGTCCAAGTAACGGTCAACTTGTCCCCGCCTGCTGGACTGAGCGGAACCGAAATCGACGGCGGCGCGGCCGGTGCGCGGTTGTTGACGACCGTGCGATTTTCACTCGTCCGCCATCCAGACTTCTCACCATAAGTATCGTAGGCGCAAACGCGGAACATAACCGTTTCGGTGCCGAACGGAATCGTTGTCGTCGTGCTGGTAGTTCGTCCCTGGTAAATCTGCGACCAGGACGAGCCGCCGTTGTACGACCGCTCGACGATGTAGCCTTCCAGGTTGCCGTCGGGATCTGTCGCGGCAGACCAGATGATCGACGTATCCTCGCCTCCACGGATTGTGTCGGGAATGATAATAGCGGATGGTATATCGGGGGGGCGATTGCCTAGAACATAATCATCGTCAGAAACTGACAGTGTAGATGGAAATACCAAGGCAGGGCGAGGATTCAATGCACCGTCAGTGTTCCAGCCGTTAAAGGTTCCAAGCCAATTAACGCAACATACGCCTTGGGTGTTATATTCCGGGGCGATACCTCCAACACTAGGAGAACGCAAATGCCAAGAAATAGGATTAGTTTCTTTTCCAGCAAGATAGCTAAACCGTTTGGTCTTAGCGGATTCACTATCTCCAGATTCGAAGTAGTCCAATTTTGATCCGTCATTAGGTACAGAATTATAATCAGATGAAGTCCATCCCACTTCGTACCAGCCTAGTAAAAAAATCTTACAGCTAAGTCCGTTAGCTCCAGTCTGATCTTTACCATTACCGCCGCCCTTCCGGTAGGGTATCTTAACCTGCACTATGCTATTCTGGATAGACTCGTCATACCTCGAAAGCATCGTTGAGTTCAGCCAAGAATGGATGTTTGAACTTTCATACTTATTGACTTGGGTATTATTCCACTTGACTTTATCATCTGCACTAAACTTACGTAAAAGCCAAGTTCCATTACAGCTATCATCGTAAATATCGGACGGTCTTCCCTGATGTACAACCAGATATTCCGCTGGTAATCCATTCTCATTCAGTTTAACGATCTCACCGACCGCCACATCACCCAATTTTCTTGTAGCCATACCTGTTCACCTCCTTAAAACTCGATCCGTTTGGCGTTCTGGTTCCAAACGCCCTGCACATCTACCTCGTCCAAATTCTCGAATGTCACACGGAACGGGTTTCCGTTGACATCGGTGCCGTATTGCAGCTCGATAAGCGACAAGCGGCTGTCGAACTGGTCAATCGTTCCTAGGATGGACGGGTGCGCGGCCTTGTCGGCGTTGTGCTGCGCGATGAGCCTGCGCGCCTCGTCCAAAAACTGTGGCAGGATGACGGTCGTGCAGTACGCCGACACATCCTCAGCGGTCATAAAGGCATCCGCGTTGTACTCCAGGATCACGGTGGGCGCGTTGCTGACGCCGATGGCCACAGGAAAGCGTCTGACCTCGACTGCACCCTGCGTATAGGGCTGCACCCACTGGGGATAGTCGCCCAGATTGCCGTAGTAGATCATGACGTCCGCGCCGTCCTTCGCTCTTGCGAACACGCCGAACTCACGCAAATAAAAGCCGCTTTCCAGCCCGCCTTGCAGGTCATTGCGGTATTCGATTGTGAAATCGACCTGCTGACCGTGCACAAGCGGCTGGGTGCTGGTTGCCTGGGCAATCGGTGCAACCAGATCGGTCAAGGCTGTCGGCTGGGTCTCTGCCGGAACCTGACCAGTGCCGACCATACATCGGGTAATAGTCATCGTGTCCCCGGCGAGCAGGCCGGTCAAAAGCTCCATGCCTTTGGCCGGAATGATAAATCCATACATTTAGTTGGTCACCTCCATCGGTGGTAGTTGAATGGTCACCGCGCTGCACATCACGCCGCCCGGATAGGCCGGGACGGTGTCATACGGCGGTGTGTACTGCGGCAGATGGGTGGTCACAGGCGACGGCATCAACGCGCCGCCGAGGTACAGGGTTGTCCGTTCGGTCGGGGCGCTCACCTGCTGGACAAGTCCCAGGTGTGCGGGCAAAGCCTCTCGCAGTGATGCGCGACAGGCCTCCACGCGATCCTGTTTGTCCAGGTCGAGCGTGTACGACACGCCCACCAGGTACTCCCTTGGGTACTCGGTCACCTTGCAGCTGTCGTTTCCCGTGTAGGCGTTCACAATGCGCCGAATCTGTGCGGCTGTCGTAGTCGCAGCGCCGCGCATTTTGGCTTTGAGCGTGGTTCTGCGTGCGTCTAAGGGCTTCGTTAGGTCGGTCCGGATGCCATACTCGAATTCCCATAGCGCCAGCCCCCAAGTGGCGGTATCGACGTTCAGCTGTGCCAGGAAATCGACCGCCGCGTCATACGCCGCCTGCGCTTCGGGCTCTTCGGCCCCGATGACGGCCATCAGCTCGGGAATCTTGCGCAGGCGTTCGGGGATCAGTTCAGCCAGCACCCGCACTCACCTCCACGCTTTGCAGGACGGGCACCTGTCCAAGCGGCAAATCAATATTGTCCTGTCCGCCGTTTAAGGTCAGCGCGGTATAATCGCGCACACCGGGCACGCCCATAAGCAGGAACGCCAGCCGGTTATAGGACAAAAACGGGTTGTCAAAGACCGTCTGGGCGATATAGTCCTGCACGGCTGCCTGGAATTCCTGCTGCACAGACGCAATCTGTGCGCCCTCGGTCAGCAGGACGGTCGCCGCGATGCGGATGTCAACGCCCTCGGCGCTCACGACCGTAACCTCTGCCCCGACCGCGCGTTTTTCCTCAATGTAGGCCGCGACCTGCAGGACCAGCTCCTCGTCCACGGGCTTAAGTTCCATACTGGCGACGATGACCTTGACTGTGCCCGGGCCGTCCCAGACCTCAATACACCGCGCCGCGCCGATGCCGGTGACCGCCATCGCCCAGTGCTCGTAGTCGTACCGGTTGCTGCTGGTGGCAGGCTCGCGCCAGTGGGCGTACAGCCGGGCGAGCAGCGCCGCGTCGGTCTCCTCGTCCATCCCGCCCTCAGCCGGGGCTTTGTTTGTGACGATGTCCAATTTGGACACGGCCCGCACGGGTTTGACAATGCGCCCCGCCGGGACGTTGTACAGCGTACCCAGCTCGGCCGCGGCGGCTGCTACATCTGCCGTGCCGGTCAGGCCGATGGTCACCGAGGACAGTGTCTCAAATTGCAGGCCGTCCTCGGTCGTAAACCGTGTGCCTGCCGGGACAAAACACCCCTGCGCACCGGTCAGCGTCAGCGTGACCGTCGCCTTGTAGCCCGGTTTGCGCGTGATGCGGTATCGTGAAAGATGAATTTGCGCAGCAACACCCCACCTCCTTACGGCTTGCGCGTGATCTGCGCCAGACGAATCTGGTGCAAAAGCTCGGCTGCAATCTTTTGAATATCCGAATCATCACGCACCGAAAACGAGTTGCCAGTGATGACAATTTGACCACCGGACGCAGGTGCCTTTGCGGCATCCTGTTCCCTGGCCTGGCTGGCAGTCAGTACACGCTCGCCCTCGTGCAGGAGCGCCGGATAATCGTCGTAAGGGACGCGTTCCAGACCGAAGGCGTTACTGCTGCCGATAGAGGTACCGCGCGCGGGAATATATTCACCATTCATCGTGCCGCCCTGAACCAGATTTGGTATTTCCGTCTGCACATCGGACTGGCTCATAGCTGAAACAAAGCCGCGTGTATACGCCTGTCCATCTAACCAACCAGCATTTTCCCATGCTCCCGTTGAAGAAGCCTGTACATTTTCAATGAGACCCAGTTTGGCTGCAATCTCCAAATCCTTACCCTCGGACTCCATGTAGGCA